>JAZKFV010000006.1:105474-147618 GCA_040386195.1 Pseudomonadota bacterium
AGATTTTGATCAGCTCAAAGAATGGTGCACATTCGGAGGTGAGCTAGACAAATCACTTCTGAGTTCAATCACCGGAATGCAAGCTGGAAAAGGAATGATAAAAAAAGAAAATTTTGATCAGCTCAAAGAATGGTGCACATTCGGAGGTGAGCTAGACAAATCACTTCTGAGTTCAATCACCGGAATGCAAAACGGTAAAGGAATGATAAAAAAAGAAAATTTTGATCAGATCAAAGAATGGTGCACATTCGGAGGTAAGATAGACAAATCACTTCTTAGTTCAATTACTGTAATGCTGCATGGAACGCGAATTGTCAATTTTAGCAAAGCAAAAAATTATCGAGAATGCTGCGAATTTCCATATCATTATTTCCTTGTATTTGCAGTTTTTTCTCAAAATGAGCGATTAGATAACAAAATCAATTTAATAAATAATTCGGTTGGAGATTCAATTTTAGAATTTTTAAAAACTCTGAGTGATAAAGCTGAATCCAGAAATAACGATTCAGATAAGAAGTTGTTTGAAGGAGTAGCTAAAAAAATTCAAACACATTTAGATGGATTGCAAGCATCGGAATATGAAGATCAAGAAACAGTTGATGACTGGATGGTTAATCAACGAAACCAAGATGAACAGAACCTAGATGAGCAACATTTAATGGATGTAGATCCAGAAGAAGAGTTGCATCAAACCCCATCAAGTTCTTCTTCAGGGCAGACTCCAAGCGCTCATCCACAACCAAAAAATTCTAGATCTGCAGAAGATGCGGGAATGAACCCAAACCCTGCAAACCCAAAAATAGCTAGAACACAAGAAACGCAGGAAACTAGTTGGGCAAAAAGAGTTTCCGATGAAGGACGAGATAAAGGTGCCGGAACATCTGGAATTACCAAATAAATCAAAAAATTAAATCTTCCGCAATTCGCTTAATTTTATCCCCAAAGTTTTGGCAATTCCTTTGGCTTTATTGATGGTTTCTTGCCATTCTTTTTGTGGATTGGAATCGAAAGTGATTGCCCCGCCAACTTGAAATTCGAATTGATCTTCCTTGATAATTAAAGTGCGAATAACCACCGATAATTCGCAATCTTGTGCGCCAATAAATCCAATAGCTCCGCTATAAACTCCGCGATTTTGCTGTTCTAATTCTTGACAAATTTCCATTGCTTTAATTTTCGGTGCGCCAGTCATTGAGCCGGCGGGAAAGCAGGATTTGATGATGTCTAAATTGCTTGATTGTGGGTTTTTAATTGCGCAAATATCAGAAGAAAGATGATGCAGGGTTTTGTAGCTGGAAATTTTAAATAAATTTTCCACCCGCACCGATCCAGCCAGGCAGTTTCTGGATAAATCGTTTCTAACTAAATCAACAATCATTAAATTTTCCGCTTGTTCTTTGGAGCTATTTTGAAGATTTTTTTTAGCGGCGGCGTCTAGTTTTTGATCTTTAAATCTTTTTGCCGTGCCTTTAATTGGGCTGGATAAAACTTTGCCTTGCGCATCAATTTTTAAAAATAATTCCGGGCTCGAAGAGATAATATAATTTTTATCAAGTTTTAAAAATGCGCTGTAATTTGCAGGGCTTTCACGGTTTAGTTTGAGGAAAATTTCAAAAGGGTTTTGGGGTTTTGTTGTAAATTTTCCAAAGAATTTGCGAGTTAAATTGGCTTGATAAATATCGCCATTTTTGATGTGAGTTTGGATGGATTTTACTTTGTGGAAATATTCGGATTTGCTGAAGTTAGAATCTATCGTCATTGCGAGCCGCTTTATGCGGCGTGGCAATCCAGTTTTGTTGCTGATAATTTTCTGGATTGCCACGTCGTGGCTAACACCGCTTCTGGCAATGACGGAAACTTGTTTCTCATTATGATCAAACTCAAGCACCAAACCAAAATTAATCATCCACAAATTTGGCAAATCTATAAATGATTTTTTGCCATTTTGCAAATCTTCTAACTGGTTTTTTAAATCATACCCCAAATAGCCAAAATATTGGCTCGACAAGTTTTTTTCTAACTCAGAAAAATCATCAGCAATAATTTCTTTTTGCGGATAAAGACATAGATAAGATTTAGAATTGTCAATTTGCCCACTCAAACCTGAATATAAAAAAACCCAATTTTCCTGATAATCAGAAACAGCAATTTGCGCCGCTAAATCAAGGGGTTCAATCCAATTCGCTAATATTGAAGATATAGATTTTTTTGTGATCATTTTGGTAAATCCATTTCTGGAATTGGTGGTTTTAATCTTGATCCCGAAATTCTCGCAGACGCTTCTGGAGATTTGGGCGCGGTTTGTGGTGATTGCCTTGTTAATCTTTCTATGGATATTTTTATTGTTTCCACTTCTGTTTCTAATCTTTTCACTTGTGTTGATAAAATGCTTGGATCTTTTTTTACCTCTTCATCTTCGTCCCAATCCATCACAAATGGCTGCTTTTTTTGTGGAGCTTCACTAGTTATTGAAGGGTCAAATTTAGATCTTAATGATGCTATTTTGGATCCAACTTTCTTTGGAGCTTGTCGAATTTTTGGTAAGTTATTTTTTACTTCTATTGTCACTTCTTTTAATTGAGCTACTAAACGACTAGCTAATTGTGTATTGATTTCTACTTTTTCATTAAAGTGCTTTTGATCGTTGAATATAGTGCCAAGAAGCATTGTGGTCATTAAATAAGCTGGCTCAGATATTCCGGCTAATTTATTTTTAGCAAGCTGTTCTTGTATGTTAGGAATTTGTTTTTTGATGCCGCCAATTAATTTATGGATAGGATTTGATTGTTCTAAATCAGCCTGATGGTTAATGATTTTCTGGATATTATCCAAAATTTCTTCATCCATAACCATTTTTCTAGCTAATTCCTCAGATAATAAATCAATGCTTGCACCACCGTCTCCGGCTAATTTAGCTATTTTGTGACACTTCGCCTCAAAATCTTTCTCGTCAACCATAGTAATTAAGGCATCGATAACGCAATTAGCAAAATTTCCAAAAGGCGCACTTCCGATAATGTTTTGAGTAAAATTATAAATTTTTCTTTTGGCGCTGATATTAAATGAAGCGTTGGTAATGCTAGCATTTTGAATTGCGCGGATAATTGAGTTAATTTGTAATTGCAGATCAGTGTATAATCTTGCTTTTTGTGGGTCAGATTTAATTTTGGCTATCTGATCGGCAATTTGTTCTCGATCATATTCATCCGCTCCACTACCTGATAAATATAGACGATTTTTGGCGTCATCGCCATAAAGGAATCCGCCTTTTAATTGTGCTTCTTTGAATTTATGTTGTAAATTTTGAGCAATATTTTTTGTTGATTCTAAAGTTTTTAAGTCTTCATTTAACCTTGATAAATCTAGTCTAATTGTAGTTAATTCCTCCTGTTTAAGTTGCGCTTCAGTATTTGATGTTTTGGTAGTTTTTAATAGATTAATTTGCTCGATTAGCTCCCATTGCTTTTTTTCTAGATCGGTAATTTTTAAAAGAATAGTTTGGGTTTGTCCTTCAAATTGTGGAGAAATTTGAGTAGAACTTTGTGTTTCATCTTCGCTAATTTCTTGGGGCAATAAACCGTTTTGTGGATCAGATTCTTTCAGTGAGATTTCCACTTTTGTGCTTTTTAATAATTCTATTATTATTTGATGCCCTTTAAGAATTGCGATATCAAGAGGAGTTTGTCCATCAGCGCGGGGTTGATCAATATCTGCATTTGCTTTGATTAATTCAACCAATATATCAAAATGACCATTGCAAGCGGCAATCCAAGCGGGAGTAGTTCCATCATCATCTGTGCCAAGATTAACATTTGCGTTAGCTTTGATTAACTCTTTAACAACTTCAAGATGCCCATTTTGTGCCGCAATATAAAGCGCAGTAAATCCAGCTTCAGTTTTAGTTTTTTGATCAATATCGATTCGTTTGGCAATTATTTTTTTTACTGCTTCAAGCTTGTTATAATAACTCGCAACATGAAGCAGAGTTATTTCTTGGTCAGCCATTTCTTGAACCATTTCTTGATCAATATCCCCTTCCAATGGATCAGCTGATTTGCTATAATATTTTCGTTCTACAAAATTAGTAGTATAGGTAGTCGTTCTAGCTTTTTCCTGATTCTTTACATATTCAAGATAATAAACTATGTTTTGATCAGCAGTTGCGCCTAATGAAATTAATTTTTCTACTGATTCAATTTTATTATTTGTGAATGCATAGTGAACAGGAGTAAAGCCAGACTGACTTGTTCGGTTAACATCTATCCCATTTTTAACCAAAACTTCTAGCACATCAGTCCTGCCAAGCGAGGCCGCAAAGTGTAAAGCATTAAGAAACACTACTACTTGATTAACATTTGTACCAAGTTCAATTAATTTTTTTACTACTTCAGTATGACCATCAAATATCGCAAGCCAAAGGAGATTTTCCCCGTTTTCAAATTGGTGATTAATATTTGCACCTAACTCAATTAATCTTTTTGCTAAGTCAATATGATTATTTTTTAATGCTACATAAAGTGGGGTAGCGCCACTTCTCGATTCTTGATCAACATTAAAACCTTGCGAGATTAATCTTTCTACTTCGGCAAAATCACCATTTTCTGTCGCCTTGTGCAAAGCAAGATAATCTTCACCCAGAACAAAGTTGATAACTTTTTTTACATTTTCTCTGCTTGTTTCATCTAACGATGTATTTCTATAAAGCGCTTTTGATATCTCCAGCGCTTGTTCTTTAGTGAGTGAATCAGGATCTAATTCTAATGTTTTAATTTCATTATATTTTAAATAATTGAGGATATTTCTAAGGTCATTTTTTTCTAGTGGCAACATGATGATTTAATAGATTTGATTGGATAGTTTATAAGGTCTTAATGGTGGTAAAGCTTCAACGATATTTTTTAATTTTACAACCCTCTTAGTGCTATTGGAAAAAAATCCAAATAAAATAATCAAAGCAATTTATTCGGATCAATTTTTAATGTCCTCATCCAACAAATTAGCAAAAATTTTGCTGTATTTTTTATTTTTAAATTCTGATTCAGCAATTTTATCAACCGCCAAAACGCCAATTGCAACATTGGTAATAAAGGCTTCATCGGCATTTAATAAATCAGTAATTTTGGCTTTGGCTAATTTAATTTTGATTGGTGAAAGTTCTAAAATTTTTTCTCTGATTGTTCCAAGCAAACAGCCGCAATCTGGATGTGGTGTGTATAAAATATTATCTTTAATCCAAAAAATATTTGCCGAACTGGTTTCGCAAATTTGCTTTTTGTTATTTAAAATTATTGCATCAAAACAATTTTGTTCAACTGCTTCCAGCTTTGCCAATGTTGAGTTTAAGCCTTGGGATAATTTGTAATTTACTGGTAGAGATTTTAGTGAGGGTTTTTGTAGAGTGCTGATACAAAGTTTGATTGGAGATTTTGGTTGTGGATTGAGTGGTAAAGTTTCAATCACAATAGTTGGTTGAATATTTTTTTGTGGCAAATAACCAACACTGCCAACGCCGCGACTAATATTAATTCGCAAATAGCCATTTTGGATTTTATTTTTTTCAATAATTTGCAAACAAGATTGCTGAAGATTTTTATCAGCAAAATTAATTTTGATTGCCTTCAAACCAGCTTTTAATCTGGCTTGATGAGCTTGCCAATTATAAATTTTGCCGCCAAAAATTAGGCAAGTTTCAAAAACACCATCGCCAAAACGAAAGCCACGATCCTGAACGCTGATTGTGGCTTTGTGGGCTAGAACAATTTTGTTATTGATGAAAATGTGAGTCATTTATTACCTTATAAAATCAACGCCGACTGATTGAGAAAGTGGAATTTTTTCTTTTTCAACGCCAAGCGAAATTAAAAATTGTTGTTCTTCCTTACTATAACTTGTTTTATCAACAACCATATCGCCCGAAGAAAATTGTTGAACTGATGAAGGTCGCAAACCTTGTTCTGCCTCAGTTTGTGGTGTAAAAATAATTTCCGATAGATTAGGAAAAAATTGTCTGACCATAGTTTTTTTGCTTTCGTCATCGAAAGGTTGCCCTGATAATAATTTTTGAAGTTCGCCAGCCAATGATTTGCTAAATTCGTTATAGCCAGTTTTAGATTGTGAACTAGGTCTTTTTTCTGCTAAAGTTTCTAAAATTTGATATCTAGACAATAAACTTTCTTTGGCAAACGCACCGTAAATAATTTTAAAAGCACTATGTTTAATCTCTAGTGAACCTTCGGGCGTACCTAAAATTGCGCCTTTAGATTTTGTAAAAAATTCTTGCAGTTGAGTTTCAAAATTCGCAGCGCGACCTTCAGCGCCTTCTAAATCAAAAAACTTAACTATTGATATAAAATCAGCAGGATGAGTTAGAGTTTTACTGCAAACAATTTCTAAAAGATCTCCATAATTTTTTTGTTCAAAATCTCGATTTTGATAATTATCAGAAAATTGAGTTAGAAACACAAAAAATTTGGTTCGGTCGATTTTCTTAATAAATTCAAGATCTTGCGGCTCTAATTCTGCAGATTTTATTTTATCGCCAAGATCTTCAAGTGTTGAATGTTCAAGATTTATTTCTTGCAGCTTTAAAAACCACTGCTGTTTGTTTTGGTCTGAATCTTTAAAAACATCTTCAATTGTTTTTAAAATTAGGTATTTATATTCCGTAAAAGAAACCAAGACTTTATGAGCAAATCTTGCCATTAAATCCGGCCTAACTTGCTTGATATAATCTTCAAGGATAAGCCCTTGGGCAATAACTGATTCAAATACTCTAACTTCATGACTTCTGTAATCTGCAATCATTCCTTCAACTGTGCTGGTTCTGCGAAACATTTTTTCTATATCGTCTTGGCTTAAATAATCTCCTACAATGATCTGACTTTTTATTTTGTTGCCAAGATCTTCAAGTCTCGATGCTTCAAGATGTTGTTCTTGTAGATCTTTAAACCACTGCTGTTCTTTTTGGTCTGAATCTTTAAAAACATCTGCAATTGCTTTTAAAATTTGGTATTTATCTGGCGTGATAGAATTCAAGACACCATTAACAAGTTTCTCAATTAAATAGGTGTCAATTTTCCTGATATAATCTTCAAGGTTAAGTCCTTGAGCGATAACTGATTCAAATACTTTGATCAAAAGTTGTTTATCGCTTAGATAAAAAGTCATTTCTTCAACTGCGCTGACTTTAATAAACATTTTTTCTATAGCTTCTATACTTAAATGATCTTGTTCAATTCTTGACCTTTTTGAAGATGGATCGCTAAAATCGGTAAAATCTTTTCGAAGCCATGATAAAGCTTTTTCATTGGTAGTAATACCCATTGTGCTTGCACCTCCTGTCAAATCATAAACTGCCACAGGTGGTGACAAAATTTCTTTGAGCTTAGCCAATGCTGGTTCAAGAGTTGAAATTAAAGAATGCGCATTTTTTAAGGAACTCACATCAATTCCTAATTTTTCAAGCTGATGTGTATTTTTTAAAATGGTTAGCCAAAATTTTATTGTTTGTGCTGCGCTATTTGTGAGTGATGTTGAGTATTTTTCTAGCGCCTGCTTTGGCATAGAAAAAGTTTTGATAATGAATTCGTCAATATCTGTTTTAGCCCAACTTTGATCAGAACCTTGATCTGTGGTTTGGTCAAATGTTGATAAAACAGCTCCTAGTTTTTCTAAATCGCTTTTCAATAAAGTTTGCACCTCATCAGCTATTGGGTATATTGCGCCAATATCAGATGCAAAATCCTTATTATTTATTGCAAATAAAATTGCTAATCGTTCTTTTTTATCACCTTGAATTTCCGGACTAAGATAATCTCCGTACATAAAATTCAAAACAGCATTACTATCGGTTAATGTTTCAAGAAAACCCTTAGATAACTCGCTTAAATATTGACTCCAATCCTGATCAGATTTTTCTTGCGTTTGAGTTTTTTCTTGTGTCTCAGTTTTTGGTTTTACAAATTCTGATGCTTTCTTGGCTATCTGATTATTTTTATAAAATTCTGCCGCTCTATCAATAAGAAGGTCATAATTTTGTTTTACTAGTTCAAAATCAATTTGATCTTGATCTTCACGCGATAGTAGCAAAACAGTAATAGTTTCAAATAAATCTGATTCTGGATCTTTTAATTCTTCAATTTTTTTCTTTAGCGCTTCATCATCTAATCCATCTTCCAATTCTAAAATGCTATTAGGAAAGTTAATGGCGTAAATCATTCCCTTTTCTTCATCCATTAATAATATCTCAGTTAGTAATTCTGCGTGAAAATCTTTATCTAAAATTTTTTGCATTCCATTTTTTTGCAGTTCGCGTGCGGCAAATTCTCTTTCCTCTTTGTGGTGATCAATTATACAGTTGGTCAAAAATCTCATTGTATTAACCATTTTCTCTCTCAACTCTGGCTCTGCATCTTGATAAAATTCTAACACCAAATTATAAGCAAGAATCACTTTAGAAATATGACTTGTCCCTTGACTTGTCTCATCGCAAGAATCGGTGCATAAACGAATAATATCTAAAGGCAAACGTTCATCTGTTCTGTCTTCAACCCATTGATTTGCTCGTTGAAAAAATATTCTTACTCTTGCTTTTTGATCGTCATTTAATCCGGGCATAAATATTTGTAATTTTGTTTTTAAAAAAGGAATATAAGTTAATCCAAGTTTTTGAAGTAATTTGAGTGACAACTTAAATTAAAGCTCGTCAGAGATAATAAAATAAAAAATAGAATTCAATGTTAAACTTTTTTTCTTCACTTTTTAAATGGCTGTTTATCGCGGCAATTTGGTCGGCGATAATTTTATTTTTTGTTGGTCTTTATTATTATCACGACTTGCCCAATCTTGAAGATATGGAAACCGCCAATGATAAGCAGGTGATTGAAGTTTGCTATTCTAACGGCAATAAAATTACCACTTTGGGCGATTTATATGCTAATCAAATCACCTTCAACCAAATGCCCGGGCACTTGATTGACGCGGTTATAGCAACTGAAGATCGACGGTTTTTCACTCATGGTGGCGTTGATTTTTTAGGAATTTTGCGCGCCGCTTATGTCAATTATCGCGCTGATAAAATAGTGCAGGGCGGCAGCACCATCACGCAGCAGTTGGCAAAAATGATGTTCTTAAAACCAGAGCGCACTTTTAAAAGAAAGGTGCAAGAGTTGATGCTGGCTTGGCAAATGGAGAGAACTTTTAGCAAGGAACAAATCTTAACTTTATATTTGAACCGCGCCTATTTTGGCTCGGGCAATTATGGCATTGCTAGCGCTTCGCGATATTATTTCAATAAACCGGTTGCCAAATTAAATTTGAATGAATCAGCAATGCTGGCTGGTTTATTAAAAGCGCCGTCAAAATTATCACCAAATAATAATCAAAAATTAACCGCCAAAAGAACGCGGCAAGTGTTGGAAAATATGGTTGATGCCGGTTATCTAAATGACGATAATATTGAAGAAATTAAAAAACCAATTGCTTATCAAAATGATAAATTGCAGCGTTTATATTTTTCTGATTATGTTGCCAATCAATTTCCCGACTACCTCTCCAAAGCCGACCAGAGCTCGCATAATCGTTTTTCAATCATCACCACTTTGGATGAAAAATTGCAAAAAATTGTTGAAGATCAAGCTAATAATTTTGTCAAAAAGAATGATAAAAAATTAGGCAAAAGTGAAATAGCTTTGATTTTAATGAGCAAAGATGGCGCAGTTTTGGCAATGTCGGGCGGCAAGGATTATCAAAAAAGTCAATTCAATCGCGCCATATACGCCAAGCGCCAAGCTGGTTCAGCTTTTAAACTTTTTGTTTATTTAACCGCGCTGCAAAATGGTTTTAGCCCTGATGATAAAATAGAAGATAAAAAAGTGAGTTTGGGCGGCTGGTCGCCGGAAAATTATGAAAAAAAATATTATGGGCAAGTAACTTTGCAGCAAGCTTTTGCCAAATCTTTAAACTCAGTTGCGGTGCAGCTTATTGCTAAGTTGGATAAAAAATTAATTATTAAAAACGCTTTAAAAATGGGAATTATTTCCGACATTGATAATAACGATGCAACCTTGGCGCTGGGCACAACTCAAGTTAGCTTGCTCGAAATGGTTAATAGTTACGCAGCCATTGCCAACAATGGAATGGCGGTTTTGCCTTATACGGTGGAAAAAATTTCTGGCGCCAATGAAAATAAAGGGGAGAAATTTTTATACCAAAAACAAGCCGACGAACCTTATCAAATTATTGAAGAAAAAGATGTGGAAGCGATGAAAGAAATGCTCCGCGAAGTGGTTGAAACCGGAACTGGCAAAGCTGCCAATGTTGCCAAAAATATTTACGGCAAAACCGGCACCAGTCAAAATTATCGCGACGCTTGGTTTATTGGTTTTGATGATAAATATGTTTTGGGAGTTTGGATTGGAAATGACGATAATAAGCCAACCAATAATATTACCGGCGGAACCTTGCCAGCACAGCTTTTTGGTCAGGTTATGAAAAAGATTAATTAGTCTTATAACTTCTTGAATAATTATAATTAATTTGTCATTCTGAGCGCTTAATTTTTAATCAATAAATCAATTAAATATGACCTTAAAAATCAATGTTCCTGAACCGTTTTTATTAAAACCAAAAATTTCAATTTTTGGGGTTGGCGGCGCTGGGGGCAATGCGCTGAACAATATGATTCGTTCTAATTTAGAAGGTGTGGAATTTATCGCGGCTAATACTGATTCGCAATCATTAGCAAATTCTCTGGCAGCAAATCGTATTCAACTTGGAATTAATACTACTAAAGGTTTAGGCGCTGGATCATTTCCAGATAGAGGCAGAGCGGCTGCGGAAGAAAATGTTGATGAAATTATAAAATTATTGGAAGGAAATAATATGGTTTTTATCACCGCCGGAATGGGTGGTGGAACTGGAACTGGCGCGGCGCCAGTGATTGCAAAATTAGCCAGAGAAAGAGATATTTTAACGGTTGGTGTGGTCACCAAACCATTTCAATTTGAAGGAAAATATCGAATGGAAGCTGCTGAGCTGGGCATTGAAGAGCTCAAAAAATGCGTTGATACTTTGATCATAATTCCTAATCAAAATTTATTTAGAATTGCCAACGAACAAACCACTTTTGAATCAGCTTTCAAAATGGCTGACAATGTTTTGCACGCCGGAGTGCGCGGTGTGACTGATTTAATCACTATGCCTGGTTTGGTAAATTTGGATTTTGCCGACATTAGAACCATTATGACCAAAATGGGCAAAGCCTTGATGGGAACCGGCGAAGCTAGCGGTGAAAACCGCGCGGTTATTGCTTGCGAAGAGGCAATTTCTAATCCGCTTTTAGATGATATTTCTATTCGCGGTGCTAAAGGCGTTTTAGTGAATATGACCGGCGGCCCAGATATGACTTTGTTTGAAGCCGATTTAGCGGTCAACACAATTAAAAAAGAAGTTGATCCAAACGCTAATATTATTTTTGGCTCAGCTTTTAATGAAGATATGAAAGGCAAAATCAGAATTTCAGTAGTGGCAACCGGAATTGACGAGAATGATTTTTATAATAATGCTGCGCAAAAAGATGATTCATTGCGCGCTAAATCGCAGATGGTTCATGAAATTAGAACTCACAATCAACCAAGCCAGGAGCAAGCTCTTAGCGCTTCAATGTATGGTAAAAAAACTTTTTTTGATCCAGGAGCAATAGCTGAACCGGAACAAGATTTGAGTCAAATTGTTCAAGAAAATTTTCAAAATAATCATCACCTCCAAGAACAAAAAGATGAAGATTATCCGCAAATTATTAGTGCTAGAATGAAGAATAATCTTGACGCACAAGAATTAGAAGAAGATGAGATTGAAGAATCTAGTCCAAATATTTCTTTTGAAGATAAAGATGTTTTTGATCGTGTTGCTCACAAGATTCATAAATTAGAAGAAAGGCTGGGAAGCGGCGTTAAAGCTGGAAAAATTGTTGTTCCTAAGCAAGAAGAGAGCAAAAAAGAGCCACATAAAAAAGAAGAGCAGAAAAAAGAAGTGCGCAAAAAAGAGGGTTTTAGTTTGTTCGGATTTATGAATAGCGGTGGTTCAAAAAATTCAGAAATATCGACAAAAAAAGATTTTGAAATGCAAAGTAAATTGAGCAAAAAACAATCTGTGGTTATTGAAGATGATGAAGAAGAAATTGTGGCAAAAAAGACTGATAATCATCGGGCTCATAAAAAACACTCTATTGTTGAAGATGACGAAGAAACCCAGGTCAACCATCCTTCTGATCGCGGTGATTTTGCCAATAATGATGAGGACGATATGCTTAACGTTCCGGCGTTTTTTAGACGTAAAAAATAATGACTAAAATTTATCTGATTAGCCCACCAAAAATTGAAATTGATAATTTCTCAGAGCAGCTAGAAATTGCTTTGAAAACCGGAAAAGTTCCGGTTTTTCAGCTGCGCATCAAAGGTTATCAAGATGAAGATGTCATCGAAATTGGCAAAAAAATTCTTCAAATTTGTCATCAATATAAAACTTTTTTTATTTTGAATGACCGTTTGGATTTGGCTTTAAAAATTGCCGCCGACGGCGTGCACCTTGGTGGCAATGATGGCGATATTTTATTAGCTCGCAAAAATTCTCCAGAAAATTTTATCATCGGCGCCAGCTGTTATGATTCAAAACACATCACCGTTGAAGCTATTGAAGCCGGCGCCAACTATGTCTCCTTTGGTTCATTTTTTTCCAGCCCCACCAAAAATTCTAAAGGCAAACCAACTCCAGAAATTTTGCAATGGTGCGATGAAATATTGGACGCTCCTTCAGTTGCTATCGGCGGCATCACCGCTGAAAACTGCGCAGATTTGGTGCGCGCCAAAGCCGATTTTTTGGCGGTTATTTCTTATGTGTGGAATAATAAAAATGGAGTGGAGTGGGCAGTGAATAATTTGGCTGCCAATATTAAAGCTGCTTCTTAATCGATGATTTTTTTGATTTAAACCTTGCTTTTTATCAGGCTAAAATTTATATTACTCGCCTTCTAACCTCCAAGCCTTTTCATAAATGGCCCCATCGTCTAACGGTTAGGACACCACCCTTTCACGGTGGGAATACGGGTTCGAATCCCGTTGGGGTCACCATCTATTTTATTTCAACTCGATTGGAAATTATTTTTAAAATACTCGGCAAAATCTCTTGGTTATTGGTTTGTTGGGTTTTTATATTTTGCTGCAAAGACAAATAATAATTTTCATCTTTCATCATTTTGAGTAAATGAAAGAATAATTCATCTTCGTTTTGAATCATCACGCAGGATTTAGAATTTGCCAAATTCTGATAAACTTCCTGAAAATTTTTCACATAACATCCTGATAAAATTACTGATCCAAGTTGTAAAGCTTCAAAAGGATTGTGCCCGCCGATATTGCCCAGCATTGAGCCGCCAATTAATGAAATTTTACTTAAGGAATAAAAAGTGCCAAGTTCACCCAAAGTATCGGCTAAATAAATTTCGCAATTATCAGCTGGTTGATTTTGACTGCGAATGGCAATTTTTAAATTTTGGGGAATCAATTTAACAATTTCTTCCAAACGATTGGGATGGCGCGGGGCGATTATGGTTAATAAATTTGGGAAATATTCTTTGAGTTTTTGATGAGTGCGAATAATGATTTCTTCCTCGTTTTTATGAGTGCTGGCGGCAAGCCAGAATTTTCTGCGACCAATTTGCTGTTGCAATTTTGTGAGTTGTTCTTGATCAATTTTGAGTGTTGCAGAGGCGGCTTTGAGATTGCCGACAAAATGCACATTTTTAATTCCTAGATCAATAAATTTTTGTTGATCAATTTTGCTTTGAGCAAAACATATCGTAAAATTCTTTAACAAATTAAAACCTAATCTGTGGAGAATTTGCCAGCTCTGAAAAGATTGATCTGAAATTCGACCATTCACCAAAACCAATGGACAGCCAGATTTTTTGGTTTGAACTATTAAATTTGGCCATAATTCCGACTCAATAAACATTGCCAAATTTGGCTGCCAATGTTTTAAAAATCTTCTAACCGCAAAAAATTTATCGACAGGAATATATTGGTGAATAGTTCTGGCGGGTAAATTTTTAGCAATTTCTGCCGCAGAAGTTATGGTGCCAGAAGTGATGAGAATATTGATTTGCGGATATTTTTTCAAAAGTACATCTGCCAAAGTCAACGCTGATTTAGACTCGCCAACACTAGCTGAGTGCATCCAAACCAAAAAACCATCAGGTCTTGAAATTGAACTAAAACCAAGTCGCTCAGAAAAGCGATTAAGGTCTTCTTTTTTTTTGAATTTTCTAAAACTTAAATAAAGATCGATGAAAGGGGAGAGAAGAATGGAAAGGGTTTGATATAGAAATAATATCATTGAATAATGATTAATGGTTAATGATTAATGATTAATGAAATGGCTAATTTTTTAATTAACCATTAATCATTAACCATTCATCATTATTATGCGGCAGCTTCGTCAGTATTTGCTGCTTCGGCTTTGGCTGCTTGTTCAGCTTCAATTTTAGCGGCGGCGGCTTCGGCTTCTTTTCTAGATTTTTCAGCTTCAGCTTCTTTAGCTTTTGCTACTGCTTCTAAAGCTTTTTTCTTAGCACCAGTTCCTTTTACTTTTGGAGTAAAAGTTGGTTTATATTTTTCAGCACCTTTGACACCTAAAGCGATCAAGAAAATTGCTACGCGTTCAGAAGGTCTAGCACCTACAGAAAGCCAGTATTCAACTCTTTCTTTGTTTAAAACAACTCTTGCAGAAGCGCCAGCTTTTAAAAGTGGGTTGAAAGTTCCAAGCTTTTCAAGGAACTTGCTATCTCTTGGTGAAGTTGAGTTGGTAGCAACGATGCTATAAAATGGAAGATTTTTTCTACCGCCACGAGAAAGGCGAATTTTGATGCTCATAATCTATAATATGTGATAGTTGGAAAATTAAAGAACGAGTAAGATAGCCAGCTGTTTTTATTTTGCAATTATTTAGTTGGTTTTTGCTAACTCGTTTTTGCAATTAGTCAAGATTCTTGATAAACGGGCAATAATATTGCTGCTATAAAAATCATTATCTTTGGCAGAAATTTCTTTGGTAAAATT
This sequence comes from Pseudomonadota bacterium, assembly GCA_040386195.1. Taxonomy (GTDB): domain Bacteria; phylum Pseudomonadota; class Alphaproteobacteria; order Rickettsiales; family UBA1997; genus JAJTCH01. The sequence continues at coordinate 120,588 of JAZKFV010000006.1, forward strand.
AAGTTCACTAAGCGCGCTAGAATCAATCCATTTATGCTTTGCTGCATTATTATAATTAGCAAAAACTGCATTATTTTTTGCCATAATTTCTCTTAAAGAATCAACGCATTTAAAGCCTAAATTTTGGTTTAGAACCCCAGCTAAATCGGCGATAATTTGCCAATCTTCTTTGGCATCTTTGGGTGGAAAAATTGCCCTTGAAGTCAATTGTGGTCTGCCTTCAATGTTGACAAAAGTTGCTTCTTTTTCGGTATAAGCCGCACTTGGCAAAATTACATCAGCAAATTCTACACCATTTTCGCCGTGTGAGCCTTGATAAATAACGAAGCAACTTTTTAATTTTGATAGATCAATATCGTCAACACCCAGCAAATAAACGGCTTTAATTTCGTGATTTTGAGCTTTGTCTAAAATGTTATTAGTGTTGGTTTTGGAATTCACAAACCCCGCCAGCAAAGCGCCGGTTAATGAAGCGTTATTGTGCAGCATATTAAATCCGTTCCAATCGGAATTAATCATTTTATATTTTTCAGCAATTTTTTTAGCATAGTTCAAAATCACTTCGCCATCAGCTCTGCGCAACATTTCTTCGCCAATAATTAGCATTGGAAATTTAGAGTTTTCTAAAGCTGAATTATAGGCAGATTTGCCGTCCAAAATATCTTGCAAAATTTTAGTTTCATTGCCCAAATTTTGATATTTATAAGTTAGATCGCAATCCACGCCAATTGCGGCTATTTTCAACTTTCCGGTTAAAGATCTTTTTCTAATTCGTGCATTAATAATTGGCGCAACATTGCGAGGATTTACGCCAATTAACAAGCAAGAATCGGCTTGATCGATGCCAGAAATTGTGGTGTTGAAGCTGTAAGAAGCTGGGTCAGCAGCGTTGATTTTGCTGGTTAATTCACGGCAATCAATATTGTGTGAACCTAATTTTTCCATCAATAATTTTAGCGCGGTGATTTCTTCAACACCAGAAAGACGACCGGACAAAGCCGCGATTTGATTGCCTTCCAAGCCTTTTAAATTTTGGGCGATAAATTGATAAGCCTCAGCAAGTGAAGCTGCAACTAGCTTGCCATCTTTTTTAATATAAGCCTGATCCAATCTTTGATATTTCAACCCATCATAACAAAAACGGGTTTTGTCAGAAATCCATTCTTCATTAATTTCTTCATTCAATCTGGGCAAAATTCGCATCACTTCCAAACCGCGGCTATCAAGGCGGATGTTGCTGCCAACGGCGTCCATCACATCAATGCTTTCAGTTTTATTTAATTCCCAGCTTCGAGCTTTAAAGGCATAAGGCTTAGAAGTGAGTGCGCCAACTGGGCAAAGATCAATGATATTTCCGGATAATTCTGAGGTTAAAGATTTTTCTAAATAGCTGGTAATTTCCATAGTTTCACCGCGCCCAACCGCGCCCATTTCCGCAACGCCGGCAATATCGGTCATAAAACGCACGCATCTTGTGCAATGAATGCAGCGGGTCATTTCGGTAGCAACTAATGGCCCTAAATTTTTATCTTTAACCGCGCGTTTGTGCTCATGAAAACGGCTATCAGCTTTGCCATAAGCCATTGATTGATCTTGCAAATCACATTCGCCGGCTTGGTCGCAAATTGGGCAATCAAGCGGGTGATTGGCAAGTAAAAATTCCATCACACCTTCGCGGGCTTTTTTTACCATTGGCGAGTCAGTTTGAACTTTCATTCCATCCGCAACTGGCGTGGCACAAGAGGCAACTGGCTTTGGTGGCGCGCCCACAATTTCAACCAAGCACATCCGGCAATTTCCAGCGATGGCTAATCTTTCGTGATAACAAAAACGCGGAATCTCTACATCCGCCATTTCACAGGCTTGAATGAGTGTTATGCCGTCTGGCACAGTGATTTCTTTGTTGTTAATTGTAACTTTTGCCATTACTGGGATTGATTTAGTTTGGAAATGAAAGCGCGAATTGTGCCGATTTGGTTTTTATTTTCAAGTTTTAATAGCGGGCGAAAAGCCTCTAATAAACTCTTCAAGAGTTGTTTTATTCTTGCCGGCTCTTTGTAAAATTTGGGGTTGAATTAAGCCGGTTTTGCAGGCGATTGTTAATTTAGCGTCAATAATTTTTCCAGCTGAATAATTGTGGTTTTGTTCGTCGATAATTTTAGCTTGATGGATTTTTATTTTTTCGCCATTTAACTCAAAATAAGCCGAGCCACAGCCGCTTAAGCCACGGATTTTATTGTTAATTTGGCGCGCGGAAAAGTTCCAATCAATGGCAAATTCTTCTTTGGTTAATTTGTGAGCATAAACCGCTTCAGCGTGATTTTGCTTGGCTGGTTGGCATTTATTGTGAGTAAGATTTTTGATAGTTTTAACCAAAAGCTGCGCGCCAATTTGCGATAATTTTTCGGCTAATTCTTGATAAATAATTTGATCGTCCAAATTAAATTTTTCTTCCGCCAAAATATCGCCACTATCCAAACCTTCATCCATTTGAATTATATCCACGCCAGTCTCCAAATCGCCATTCATAATTGTGCGCTGAATCGGCGCCGCGCCTCGCCATTTGGGCAAAAGGGAAGGGTGAATATTTATGCAACCAAATTTTGGAGCTTGCAGAATTTCTTTGGGAAGCAGCAATCCGTAGGCTACAACAACTGCAACATCAGCATTTAAATCAGCAAATTCTTTTTGAACTTCCGAATTTTTTAGAGTTTTAGGAGTGAAGATTTTGAGATTGTGTTGCAAAGCTAAATTATGAATCGGCGAATTTTGAATCTTATGTCCGCGCCCCGCAATTTGTGGTTCTTTGCTATAAACCCCAACCACTTCAAAATCTTTATCATCAATTATAGCTTGCAGCGCCGGCAAAGCAAAATTTGGCGTGCCCATGAAGATGATTTTGATCATGACATTTCTAGCATTTTATTAAGTGATTTTCTGGCTTTAATCATCAAATCATCATTCAGAAAAATTTCATTATTCCCATTCTTCATCACCAAATAAAGTTTTTCCATCGTGTTGAGTTGCATATAAGGGCAAGTGTTACAAAGGGTGCAGCCGGCTTTATCAACGAAAGGGCAATCATAAAATTGGGCAGTTGGATTTTTTTGTTTCATCTGGTGAATGATGTGCGGCTCAGTCAAAACAATAAATTCAGCGCCTTGATTTTCAGCAACAAATTTTAACAAAGATGAAGTTGAGCCAATGTGATGAGCGTGTTCAAGTAGGTTTTCTGGGCATTCCGGATGGGCGATGATTTTGGCATTTGGGTGATTAGCTTTTAATTTGACTAATTCTTTTTCACTAAATTGCTCATGAACAATACAGCTGCCTTGCCAAAGCAACATATCGCGACCGGTTTTTTTCATTAAATAACGACCCAAATGTTGATCGGGAGCGAAGATAATTTTTTGATTGGCAGGAATTTGTTCAATAATTTTTTGCGCGTTGGCGGAAGTGACGATTATATCCGACAAAGCCTTTATTTGCGCGGAGCAATTGATGTAAGTTAGCGCGATGTGATCAGGATTTTCGTCGCGGAATTTTTTAAAAGCAGCTGGCGGACAAGATTCTTCTAGGCTGCAACCCGCTTTCATATCAGGAATTATAACTTTTTTATTTGGGCTTAAAATTTTAGCAACTTCTGCCATAAATTTTACGCCACAAAAAACAATCACATCCGCATCAGTTGCCGCAGCTTTGCGGGAAAGATCTAAAGAATCGCCAATAAAATCAGCAACATCTTGAATTTCCTCATCTTGATAATAATGCGCCAAGATAACGGCGTTTAATTCTTTTTTTAATTTTTGGATTTCGCCCGCCAGATCAGCGGGAATAGTGTTTTTATTCATAATTTAGTACAAACCAACGATTTGTTTTATTTCTTTAATATTGGAAGCGGCAATTTCTCTGGCTTTTTCTTCACCTTCGCGCAAGATTTTTTGAACGAAACTTAAATCGTTTTTAAATGACTTAATATTATTTTGAATTGGTTCAAGCATTGTAACTAAAGCATTGGCTAAATCTTCTTTAAATTTGCCATTGCCGGAGTTTTGATATTCTAAAGCAATTGCTTCGGGTTTTTTATTTACAGCGGCAGAAAAAATATTTAGCAAATTATAAATTTCCGGACGGGCTTTGTCGTAAGTAATTCCAACTGTGGAATCGGTTTTAGCCTTTTTAATTTTTTTAATAATTTCATCTTTTGAGTCAGATAAATTAATCCGCGACAAATCGCTTTCGTCGGATTTGCTCATTTTTTTCAAACCATCTTGCAAAGACATAACCCGCGCGCAAGTGCCTAAAATCAATGGTTCAGGAAGTTTAAAAAATTCAGTTTTGAACGCACGATTAAATGCGCCAGCAATATCACGAGCTAATTCCAAATGTTGTTTTTGATCTTCACCAACTGGGACAATGTTGGATTTGTAAAGCAAAATATCGGCGGCCATTAGAACTGGATAGGAATATAGACCAAGATTTTCGTTATCTATGGATTTTTCCTTAAATTGTGTCATCCGATTTAACCAACCAAGTGGCGTTAAAGTGCCTAAAATCCAGGCTAATTCAGCATGTTCTTTAACTGAACTTTGGGCAAAAATTACTGATTTTTTTGGATCAATTCCTGCGCTTAAATAAACAATCGCAGTTTCTAAAATATTATTTCTCAGCTCAGCTGGATTTTGCGGAACAGTGATGGAATGCAAATCCATAATCCCAAAAATACATTGGTGATTATTTTGTAGATCGATCCAATTAGCAATTGAGCCCAGATAATTGCCCAGATGCAAATTGCCTGTGGGTTGAATGCCGGAGAATATGGTTGGGAGAGTTTTCATTTTAACTAACGAGTATGTTCATCATTAGATGTTTCGGGAACATTTGGAGTTTCAGGAGTGTGAGGTGCTTCGGAAGTTTTTTCGTTTTCTTTTCTTATGTCAGTTTGTGGGTGGAGATCTTTTTTTAACTTTTCAATTATCGATTTCACACCTTCGTTGTTTTCTTTTTTAACACTGTCTGGGAGTTCGTTGCTCGTCATAAATATTATCGCTCAAAGTTAATATTTTAAAGGTCGGCATAATAGGCTCAAGGCACAAATAAGCAAGTATTTTTGATAAATGAGGTCTGTCATCCTGAGCGAAGCGAAGGATCTCTTGAGGTAAGTTTGGTCTTGGTTCACAGTGCGGCTCATGAGATCCTTCGCTACGCTCAGGATGACAAGTTGGGAAATTTCACTTGCCAATCTAAGCTTGATAATCATAATGCCCAGCCCCAAGATAGTCGCTTGTTTTTTATCAGTAATGATAATGAAAGTAAGAGGAAAGTCCGGACTCCACAAAAGATAAGATGCCAGCTAATGGCTGGGGGTGGTTTTGTAATGAAGCCGCCACGGAAAGTGCCACAGAAAGGTAAACTGCCCGCTTGCGCCTTCGGGCTACAGCGCGGTAAAGGTGAAAATGCGAGGTAAGAGCTCACAGTTTTGTTGGCAACAACAAAATCGGAAAACCCCATCTGGAGCAAGACCAAATAGGAATGGCAAGATTCTTCACTGAATCAGGTGTGCTTTTGCATCGTCATTCGGGTAGGTTGCTTGAGGTTGTCAGTGATGACAATCCTAGACGAATGGCTATCGCTCTAGCAATAGAGTACAGAATCCGGCTTATTAGGGAATGATTAATGGTTAATGATTAATGATTAATGGTGGAGAAATTGGCGAAGCCAATTTCAGTTTTTTTTAAAAATCGATCATTAATCATTAACCATTAATCATTAATCATTATCTTTTCCACTCCAAACATCGCTTCACTCCTATTAATATCTGGTGGTAATATCTTGATTCCGTGGTCTTTGGCGACTTGGAGGAAGATGTTGATTTTGTCGCTATTGTCGATTTCTAGATTGATGGAGGCGGTTAAAAATTCGACTGGGAAATTGGCTTTTAGATAGGCGGTTTGGTAGGAAATTAAAGCGTAGGCGGCGGCGTGGGATTTGTTGAAACCGTAGCCGGCGAATTTATCGACGAGATCAAAAATTTCTCCAGCTTGTTTTTCATTGACTTTATTTTGCATCGCGCCTTTGACGAAAATTTCGCGTTGCATATCCATTTCGGCTTTAATTTTTTTACCCATCGCGCGGCGCAAAATATCGGCGGCGCCAAGACTGTAACCCGCCAAAACTTTAGCAATTTCCATTACCTGTTCTTGATAAACAATAACTCCGTAAGTTTCTTTGAGCGTTGGCTCTAGAAGCGGATGTGGATAAGCGATTTCTTCTTGGCCGAGTTTGCGGCGAATATAAGTTGGAATATTTTCCATCGGGCCGGGGCGATAAAGAGAGATTAGGGCGATAATATCTTCTAATTTATCAGCTTGCATTTGGCGCAGCATCGAGCGCATTCCCGAAGACTCGATTTGAAAAACGCCAATAGAATCGCCGTCAGCGAGCATTTCAAAAGTTAATTTATCGTCGAGTTTGATTTTGTTAATATCTAAATTTGAGTGGTGAATTTGATTCACTAGTTTGACCGTTTCAGAAATAACGGTGAGAGTTTTTAAGCCTAAAAAGTCAAACTTCACCAAACCCGCCGCTTCAGCATATTTCATAGAATAGCCAACTGCAGGCATTGAGCCGCTTTTATCGTCTAAATATAATCCACAAATTTCTTTCAAAGGTTTATCGCCAATCACAACTCCCGCCGCGTGGGTTGAGGCGTGGCGATTCAATCCTTCCAGCTTTAAACCAATATTAACTAATTTTTGAATTTGATGATCTTGCTGAATGGCATTTTGTAAATCTTTATCCATTTCAATTGCTTTGGCTAAAGTCACAGCTTCAATGGCGTTGAAGGGAATTAGTTTGCAGATGCGATCAACTTGATCGTAAGGCATTTGCAAAACGCGACCAACATCTTTGAGTACAGCTTTGGCTTGCAATTTTCCGAAGGTGATGATTTGGGCAACCATTTCGGTGCCGTATTTTTTTTGTACATATTCAATCACCTCGTCGCGGCGCGCTTGGCAAAAATCGATATCAAAATCGGGCATTGAAACGCGATCTGGGTTTAAAAATCTTTCAAAAAGTAAGCCAAAACGAATTGGATCCAAATCAGTAATTTGTAAAGACCAAGCCACAATTGAGCCAGCACCAGAGCCTCTTCCGGGGCCAACGGGAATATCATTATTTTTGCTCCAAATAATAAAATCCGAGACGATTAAAAAATAACCGCTGAAATTCATTTGGTTGATAATTTTTAATTCGTAATCCAAACGCTCATTATATTCTTTGATGATTCTGGCTTGCTCTTCAGAAGTGGTTTCTTCCAATTCAAATTTAGTGTTGAGCCTTTCATTCAAGCCATTTTTAGCTTCAATACTTAATTGCTCGGCTTCGGATAAATTATTGGTAGTTGGAAATTTAGGCAAAGTTGGCGCGCGTTCAAACGCCATTATGTGACATTTTTTGGCAATATTTACGGTGTTTTCTATGGCTTCAGGCAAATCAGAAAATAATTTTTCCATTGCTTCCGGGCTTTTAAAATAATGTTCGGGAGTTAATTTTTTGCGATTAACTTCAGTAAAATATCTACCAGTTCCAATGCAAGAAAGAATATCTTGGGCTTCAAACATTTCTGGATCATCAAAATAATTGTCGTTAGTTGCAACCAAGCCAATATTGGTTTTGTGAGCTAATTCAATTAATTTTCTTTCAATTTTTTCTTCAGCAGAATTTTTATGGCGCGAGATTTCAATATAAAAATCGTCTTTGAATAGTTGGTTAAATTTCAAAGCAATTTCTTCCGCTTTTTTATCTTGATTGGTTACAATTAATTGCGACAAAAAACCTTCAAAACCGCCGGATAAAATAATCAAACCGGAACTTTTTTCTTTCAGCTCGGCAAAGTTAATATGTTCAGGCAAAGAATCTTTTTTGCCAATAAAACTATCGCTGACCAAAGCCATTAAATTCAAATAACCTTGTTCATTTTTGGCGATTAAAACGATTTTTTTTAAGGAGTTTTTGGCATCAAGATGAGAACGGTTGCGAGTTTTTTCGCCAGCAACATCAACTTCTAAATCGATCAGCATTTCGCAAGCAATAATTGGCTGAATGCCCGATTTTTTACAAAAGCTGGAAAATTCCAAAGCTCCAAATAAATTGCCGCTATCACAAATAGCAACTGCCGGCATTTTATTTTTTTTAGCCAGCCCAGCCAAATCCGCCACCATAATAGTGCCGTTACAAAGAGAATAATTGCTGTGATTGCGAAGATGGAGGAACATTTGATTAGTCGTAAGTCGTGAGTCGTGAGTTGTGAGTCGCATTTAACTTACGACTTATGACTTACGACTCACGACTAAAATTAAATTATTTAATTTCAACTTTTGAGATTTTTTTGTTTAGTTTTTTAGTAACTTCAGCAGAAAGATCAAGTTCGTCTTTGTAGAAAACAGTGCTTGAAGAAGAAAGGATTACATCAAGATTTTTTTCTTTTCTAATTTCTTCAACTGATTCTTTGATTTTGTCGTTGATTTTAGAGATTGCATCAAGAGAAGCTTTTTTTAAAGCCTCTTGTCTTGAAGTTACTAGCTCTTTTAAATCGTCAACTTTTTTAGAGAATTTTTCTTGCTCTTTATTGAAAGCGTCGTCAGATAAAACGCCTTTTTTAGAGTTAACTTGTTTGCTTTCTTTTTCTAAAGATTCTTGTTTTTTATCGATTTCTTTTTGAAAGCCAGATTGTTTTTTGCTGATTTTTGCTTGAGCATCTTTCATTGCATCGCAGTTTTTCAATACAGATTCTAGATCGACTACGGCAATATTTTGAGTTTTAACAGCAGCGGTTTCAGCCGCTTGAGCCAGACTTAAATTAACGAAAGAGGTGATTAAAATTAATGCAGCAAAGTTTCTAATGGTGGTAAATTTCATATATAGATAGAGTTAAGATTAAAATTTGGGAAAATTCCGGCAAGAACATCCGGAGCGAAAAACTATAAAACCCCAAACTGGCTTTGCAAGATATTTTCTTGTTTTTTAAGCCTTGATTGACTATATTTCGCCGCCTTGATCAACCAAACAAATTTTCTATGTCAGATAAAATCAACCAGCCAACCGAATTGGAAGCGATGAATGCGGTGAGAACCCTAATTGCTTGGGCAGGAGACAATCCGCAGAGAGAAGGTTTGTTAGAAACTCCAAAAAGAGTTGTGAAAGCTTATAAAGAATTTTTCTCGGGTTATGGCGTTGATACTAATAAAATTTTAGGCAAAACTTTTGAAGAAATTGAGAATTATGAAGACATAGTTTTGCTAAAAAATATGCGCTTTGAATCACATTGCGAACATCATATGGTTCCATTTATCGGCGTTGCTCATATTGCTTATTTGCCTAATAAAAAAGTAGTTGGAATTAGCAAAATTGCTCGCTTGCTTGATGTTTTTGCTAAAAGATTACAAACTCAAGAAACTATGACTTCGCAAATTGCCGAAGCTTTGCAAAAAGCTTTACAACCAAAAGGTGTGGCGGTTTTTATTGATGCTGAGCATCAATGTATGACCACGCGCGGAATTAGCAAGCCGGGAACTACGACGGTTACAACTACAATGCTTGGCGCTTTCAAAACTGATACTGATCTTAAGAACAATTTCTTCAAAATGATCAATCGTTAAATGGCTAAAATTAAACAAAACTGCCATATTGTTCTTGCCTCAAGCTCGTTAGCTAGAAAAAAAATCCTATCAGATTTGGGTGTGGATTTTGAAATTATCAGCCCAAATTTTGACGAAGAAAAAGCCAAACCAAAAATCAAACATTTAAAAATCAAAAAGCAAGCGATGTATTTAGCGCAGCAAAAAGCTCTTTCAATTAGCGTGCTTCACCCCAATTCTTTAGTTATCGGCTCAGATCAAATTTGTGAAATAGAAAATTTGGCAATTGATAAATCCAAAAATCGCTCAGATGCGATTCGTCAACTCAAAATTTTGCAAGGCAAAACCCATATTCAAAACAACGCAGTTTGTCTTTATCAAGGCAAAAAATTGCTTTTCAAAAATTCCAGCACAGCCAAATTAACAATTCGCAATCTAACTGATAAAGAAATTGCAAATTATGTTGACCTTGATAAATCTTGGGGCTGCGCGGGAAGTTATAAATTTGAATCTTTTGGGCGGCATTTATTTTCCAAAGTTGAAGGCGCTGATCATTCCATCATTGGTATGAACATTCTGCCGCTTTTAAACTTTTTACATCAACAAAAATTAATTTCTTTATAAATGGAATCTTTTTTATCGCCAGAAATACTCCTTAGTTTTCTCACTTTAAGTTTTTTAGAAATTATCCTCGGCATCGATAATTTAGTATTCATCGCCATCGTTGTTTCCAGTTTGCCTAAAAGCTATCGCAATAAAGCTAGATATATTGGGATCAGCTTGGCATTGGTAATGCGAGTGATAATGTTGTTCGCCCTGTCTTGGGTTATGAGTATGACCAAACCGCTATTTACGGTATTTGAGATTGATTTTTCTTTTAAAAACTTATTACTGATTGCTGGAGGATTATTTTTAATTTCCAAAAGTGGAATGGAAATTTATCGCGATATTAAACATATCGAGGCGGATCCATCCCAAACTAAAAAAATAATTATTAAGGAAAGCTTTTCAGCTGCGGTTATGCAAATTGTTGTTGTTGATTTTGTCTTTTCGTTTGATTCAATCATAACCGCAATTGGAATGACCACCAATATTCCGGTGATCGTTGCTGCGGTTGTGGTGGCAATGACAGTTATGCTTTTTGCATCAGATAAAATCAGCAAAATTTTATCAACTTATCCAAGTTTAAAAATAATGGCGTTGGCGTTCATATTTATGATTGGAGTGATTTTGCTTGCGGATGGTTTGCATTTGGAAGTTTCTAAAGCCTATTTATATTTTGCTTTATTCTTTTCTATCGCTGTTGAATCTTTGAATATATTAGCGGGAGCTAATGCTAATAAAGATAAATAGTTAAATAATTATTAAATCATTGAGCTTGATCCCAAGCTTCTTGGTTAACCCGCCATTTATTTCCAAAACTTTTTTTACTGGTTTTTGAGAAGAGATAATTTCTAAAGATTCAATCTGAGCATTTTCCTTGATGCTGACAATTTTCCCAGCTTTATCAATAAAAAGCATATCAAGAGGAATCTTGGTATTTTTCATCCACATATAAATCACTTGTTCATTTTCAAATTCAAAAATCATTCCATAATTTTTGGGTAATTTATCAACAAACATCAAACCTTTCTGGCGTTGTTCCTCGCTTTTGGCAATGTTGACTAAAAAGTTATAAGTTTTTCCGTTTTGAGGATTTTTGATTTGCAAAGCAGTATTATAATCTTTGCTATTTAAAGCGGTGAAAAAAAAGAAACACAAAATAAGAGCGATAGTTTTGGTTATCTTTACAAAGCTTTTGGGCATATTAAATTTCCATTAATTTACGCGCCGCTGCCAAAGCTTCGTCAGTTATATTTTCAGCAGAAAGCATACGTGCCACCTCTTGTTGGCGGGCGTTTAAATCTAAAACTTTAATTTCAGTTTTAGTAATATTTTTCTGAGTAGTTTTTTCAACTCGCAAATGATAATCGGCTTTAGCGGCAATTTGCGGATGATGAGTGACGACTAAAATTTGAGAATTTTTTGACAAAAGCTTAAGTCTTTCGCCAACTGCATTAGCGACCGAGCCGCCAATTCCTGAATCAATTTCATCAAAAATTAAAATTGGGGTTGATTTAATTTCCAATAGCGCAACTTTAAGTGCCAACATAAATCTGGATAATTCACCGCCGGAAGCGATTTTGGAAATATCGTCTAAATTGCTGCTGGCGTTGGTTGCGGCGGAGAATTTAATATTATCAATTCCGTTGCGGTTATAATTTTCCGGCGCCAAATTTTCAATTTTAACGGCAAATTTTACCGCCGACATTTTCAAAAACGCCAATTCACTTTCAACTTTAGCAGTTAATTTTAATGCAGCTTGTTGCCTGATTTCGCTAAGCTGGGAAGCTTTTTTAAAATATTCTTTCTCGAGAATATTTTTTTGTTTTTCTAAATCAGTTGCCAAAATATTAAAATTTTCTACTACTGATAATTTTTCTTTAGTGCTTTCTAGAAAAACGGGTAATTCGTCAATTGGCGTATTAAATTTTCTGGAAAGACTGCGAATCAAAAACAATCTTTCTTCAATTTCTTCCAAACTAAAATCTCGCCCGCCAATATTAGAAATTATCTCATCAACCATTGATTTTGCTTGATCAGTTTGATTGGCAATTGCATCTAAAATATTAATTAATTTTTCTAATCTATTTTCCTCTTTGTTCGCTTTGTCATCCAAAAAATTGCCTAAATTTTGATTACGAATCAAAGATTTATTCGCGACAAATATTTTGCTATCCGCGTCATTAATTTCGCTAGAAACTTCACTCATCAAGCTGCTAATTTTTTCACCATTTAAAATTAAATTGCGTTTATTAGTCAAAACTTCCTCTTCTCCAACCTCAATTTGCGCGGCTTTAAGCTCTTTGATAATATGTTCTAAATAATCGCGTTCTCTTTCATTTTGTTCCTTATCATCATTTAATTTTTGTAATTGTTTTTTAACATTTTCTAACTCATCAAAAGTTTTGTTAACTTCCAAAAGCAAGATTTTGTTATTGGCGTATAAATCAAGAATAACGCGGTGAAAGCTGGGTTCCAAAAGATTGTTTTGTTCGTGCTGCCCGTGAATTTCAATTAAAGTTGCGCCAATTTGATTGAGCAAATTTACACCCACAGAAATATCGTTGACAAAAGCTTTGCTGCCGCTTTCCGATAGAGTGCGACGTAGAATTAAAAGATCAGAATTTTCAGGATTAGTTAAGCCATTTTCAGAGAGAATTTCTGCGCAAGCTGGATTATTTTTAATATTAAATTCAGCCACCACCAAACCTTGCGCCGCATCTTTGCGCAGCAAGCGGCTGCTTGACCTGTAGCCAATTGCTAAACCTAAAGCATCAAGCAAAATTGATTTTCCCGAGCCAGTTTCGCCAGTTAAAATGCAAAAATTATTCGCCAGCTTAATTTCAAGCCGATCAATCAAAACAATATTGTGAATTAAAATTGAGTTTAACACTTAGGGCGCCTAATATTGAGGGAAATTATTGAAGGCTAAAATTTAACCATCCATTACCAATTATCAATATGTTTGAACTGCACAATCAATTGAAAAAAGACACAATTTTGGTCAAAGATTTAAAACTTTGCCAATTGCTTCTAATGAATAATTCTCTTTATCCGTGGTTTATTTTAGTGCCCAGATTGCCAAATTTAGTGGAGATTATTGATCTATCCCAGGCAGATCAAATTCTTTTAATGCAAGAAATTGCTGTGGTGAGTGCGGCGGTGAAAAAACTTTTTAATCCAGCTAAATTAAATATTGCTGCTTTGGGAAATATGGTTGAGCAGCTTCACATCCATATCATTGCTCGATTCAAAGATGATAAAACTTTTCCAAAACCAGTTTGGGTGAGTGGTGAAATTGTGCAATATAATGAAAAAGAAGCTAAGGAAATTACTAAGATGGTTAACGATGAATTATCTATGTTAAATCTTTTTTAGAATTTTTTTTCAACCGCTTTTTTGATTCTTTGATCCCATCAACAATTGGCAATTTTTCCGGCATTGTTCCGCCTAATTCTTTTATAGTTTGACGAACTTTTTGACCAACATCTTTGTGCGCCTGATTGGCTTTTTCTTGTCCAAAAATATTTTCTCGTTTTAATTTTGCTTCAGCTTGAGTGGCGCGAAAGAGGTTGGCGGCTAATTCTTCGCTATTCATATAATCAAGAATAACCTGATTTTTCTGCAAACCTTTTTTGGAATGAATATCTTTTTGGCGCATTCCGCCATAAAGCCCAATATAGCCATAATCTTGGAAATTTGCATAATTCACCACTCCCGCTTTTTTAGCGGCGCTGGCAAGCTTCTTATTATGTTCTTTAATATTATCGCGCAGTGAGATTCTTTTAATATCTTCAATTTGCAATTCATTAACTTCTTGGCGCCGAGTTTGAATGGCAAAATAAGTTTGTGCTCTAGCAATTTCCTCCTTTCTTGGATCACCATTTTGGGCGATCAGATAGCACGCATAGCGGGACAAGGCATAATTTTGAATTTCTCTAGATGCCATTTTTGCAGTGCCAGAGCCGATCGCGATCATTTCGCTCACCTGAGCGAAATGATCGGCAACCTTTTGTTTGCTGTTCTGGCAGGATTCCTTAGCGCGCTCAATTACTGGCAAAAATTTACTATATTCGGTATAGCCAAGCAATTTATATAAATCTCTGGCACTCCAAAATTCGTGATTATATTGATTAGTTTTTTTGATGGTTTCGAAGATGTTGGTGATCATAAAGGTGTGATGTTTGGGTTAATAAGGGTGTTGGTCTAATTGATTTTCATACTCAATAATTTTATTAATTATTCAAGTTTTAATATTTTTATTGATCAATTTCTAAAATCTGATGCGCCATTGATCCTACAACCTCTAAGTCGTGCGAAATCAGCAAATAAGATATTTTATAGCTGTGTTGTAATTTTTTCAGCAAATTCAAAATCTCATTTTGAGTGATCAAATCTAGCGCCGAAGTTGGTTCATCCAGGATCAAAATTTCGGGTTTTAAAATTAAAGCGCGAGCAATGGCAATTCTTTGTTTTTGCCCTCCGCTGAATTGGTGCGGGTAGAGTGCTTTCATATCTGGCTGCAAGCCAACTTCTAACAAAATCTCATCAACCATTTTTTCCTGCTTTTCCTTGCTGCCAATTTTGTGAACCAACAAACCTTCTTTGATAATTTCGCCAATTTTAATGCGCGGATTAAGGCTAGAAGTTGGGTCTTGGAAAATAATTTGGATTTTTTTTCTTAAATTATTTTGGGCAGAATTTTTGAGGTTTTTAATCGATTTATTTTTGAACAAAATTTCACCTTCACTTTTAATTAATCCACAAAGCGCCAAAGCCAAAGTTGATTTTCCAGAACCGCTCTGACCAATAATACCAAGAGTTTTGCTTTGATATAAATTGAAAGAAATATTTTTGATTGGATAAAAATATTTTTGCCCAATGCCAAAAAAACTATTCTTGCTGGCAAATTTTACGCCGAGATTTTTGACTTCTAAAATCTTTTCACAAGGTTCTAAATTTTCATTGCGAGTTTGGGTTTTAAAGGCAGCAATTAGTAATTTCGTATAATCATTTTTTGGATGAGCAAAAATTTCCTGCACATTTGCCGCCTCAACAATTTCACCTTGATTCATCACCAAAATATTTTGCGCCAAATCTTTAGCAACACGCAAATTATGAGTAATAAATAAAATGCTTAAGCCAAGTTTTTTATTCAAAGCGATTAACAAATTAATAATCTCACTTTGAGTGTGGCTATCCAAAGCGGTGGTTGGTTCATCGGCAATCAGCAATTGTGGATTATTTGCCAGCGCAATGGCAATCATGATCCTTTGTTTTTGCCCGCCAGAAATTTGATGGGCATAGGCATCAAGACGATTTTCAAAATCAGCTAATTCAACCATTCTGAGCAATTCAAAACTTCGGTTTTTGATTTGTTCTTTGCTGTATTTTGGATTGTGAATAGAAATTGCCTCGGCAATTTGCTTACCAATTCTATGCAGCGGATTCAGCGCAGTTAAAGGATCCTGAAAAATCACGCCAATTTTTTTGCCGCGAATTTTGCAAAGCTGATCTTCGTTTAAATCGAGCAAATTTTTTTGATTAAAAATAATTTTGCCGGTAGTAGAAAAATTCTTCGGCAACAAACTGGCAATCGCCAAAGCCGTAATCGACTTTCCCGCACCAGAACCACCAACAATCGCAGTGATTTCTCCTTCTTTAAGATCAAAGGAAATATTTTTAACGATGGAATTTTTTGGAGAATTTATGGAGAGGTTTTGGATGGAGAGCATAGTTAGTCGTAAGTTGTAAGTCGTAAGTCGTAAGTCGATCGATTGTTCTTACGACTTATGACTTGCGACTCACGACTAAAATTTAGAATTTTCCTTGATAAATCTTGATGATGTTATCCAACATCGCTAAAGCTTCAGCTCTTGGGCGTTGGAAGGTGTTGCGGCCGATGATGGAGCCGTTGGCGCCGCCTTTGTAGATTCCTCTAACTTCATCATAAATTTCATTTTCAGTTTTGGCATTGCCGCCGGAAAAAACCACAATTCTTTTGCCGTTAAAGCAAGATTGAACTACGTGAGCAATTCTTTCTTCTAAAGTTCTGACGGCAATTTTTTGTTTGTCATAAACTTTGATTGCTTCAAGATTTTCTAAAGCTGCAGTTGGAGGTTTAACTTTGATAATGTGCGCGCCAATTAAAGCGGCGATGTGCGCGCCGTAAGCGCAGATGTCGATAGCAGTTTCGCCAGCTTTGGATAAATCTCCGCCTCTTGGATATGACCAAACTACAACTGCCAAACCAAGTGATTTAGCTTCTTCAGCCATTTCGCGGATTTCTTCAATCATTTCAAAAGCAGCGTCGCTTCCTGGATAAATTGTAAAACCAATTGCTGAGCAACCTAAACGAATAGCATCTTTAACTGAGCCAGTTGTTGCTTGATAAGGAGCGCTGCCGCCGTTGTGTAAAGCGTTGGAGCTATTAACTTTTAAAATAGTTGGAATTGCGCCAGCAAAAGTATCGGCGCCAGTTTCAATCATTCCGAGTGGTGCAGCAAAAGCGTTTAAGCCAGCGTCGATTGCTAATTGGAAATGATAATGTGGATCATAAGCAGCAGGATTAACCGCAAAACTTCTAGCTGGACCATGTTCAAAACCTTGATCGACAGGTAGAATCACCATTTTGCCGGTTCCGCCAAGTTTTCCGCTCATTAAGATGCGAGCAATATTAGTTTTGGTTCCCGGACAATCGCTTTCATAATGAGAAAGGATCTTTTTTACTTGTTTTGTGATTTTCATTGTTGGATTATTTAGTTTTTAGTATGAATCTGAGTGGAAAATGACAAATGACGCAGAAATTGCTTAGCAATTTCGAGTAATTTGCACGACTCAATAAAATAAATATGAATTTGTTGTGACAATAGACGAAAAACAATTAAAAGCAATTGCCCAAATCAAAAAATTTTATCCAATTTCCCAAATTGAGATTGAAAAATTGCAATCTTTTGTGGTGATGCTTTTGCAATATAATCAGCAATATAATTTGATTGGCGAATCCACAGTTCAAGATGTTTGGCATCGACACATTCTTGATTCGGCGCAGCTTTTACAATATATACCAAATAAAAATTTAGTGGTTGGCGATTTTGGTTCGGGCGCTGGTTTTCCGGCGATTGTTTTGTCAATTTTGGGTGTTAAAGAAATTCATTTGATTGAAAAATCTTTTCGTAAATGTGAGTTCTTGAGTCTTGCTGCTCAAGTCTCGGATCATAAAATTATTATTCATCAAAAGAAAGTTGAAGAAATTAAAGATCTAACTTTTGACATTGCCACTTCCAGAGCTTTTGCGCCGCTAGATAAGCTAATTAAAACCGTGAAACCATTTTTAAAACCGGATGGATATGGAATTTTCTTGAAGGGAAAGAGCTTTGAAAATGAAATAAATCTTGCAAAAAAACACAATAAATTTCATCATACCGCCCACGCCAGCTTGACCTCCCAGGAGAGTAAGGTTTTGGTTATCAATAATATTAATTAATCTTTCAAAAATATGTTAATTGGAATTCCTAAAGAAATTAAAAATCACGAATATCGTGTTGGTGCAACTCCTTCTGGAGTTAGAGAATTAGTGGCGGCAGGTCACAAAGTTATTGTTGAGAAAAACGCTGGTGCGGCGATTGATTTTTTAGATGAGCAATATGTTGCTGCGGGCGCAAAAATTGTCGCGGAGGCGCAAGAAATTTACGCTGATGCTGAAATGGTTTTGAAAGTGAAAGAACCACAAAAAGCTGAATGTAAAATGATTAAAAAAGGGCAGGTGGTGTTTTCCTATTTGCATTTGGCGGCGGAACCGGAATTAACTAAAATGTTGGTTGCTTCTAAATGTGTGGCGATTGCTTTTGAAACCGTCAGTGCCTTTGATAATTCATTGCCATTGCTCGCTCCAATGAGTGAAGTTGCGGGCAAATTATCAATTCAAGCTGGTGCTAAAGCTTTAGAAAAAGCTAGCGGCGGACGCGGCGTTCTATTGGGCGGTGTTCCCGGAGTTGCGGCGGCAAAAGTTGTTATTCTTGGTGGTGGCGTTGCTGGAACAAATGCTGCCAAAGTGGCGATTGGTATGGGCGCGCAAGTGGTAATTCTGGACAGATCATTAAATAGAATTCGTTATTTGTGTGATATTTTCGGCAATTCAGCCAGCGTTTTATATGCTTCGTTAGAAAATATTGAAAGCAATGTAACTTCAGCTGATTTGGTGATCGGCGCAGTTCTAATTCCTGGCGCTTCGGCTCCAAAATTAGTGACTAAAAAAATGGTTAAACAAATGAAATCTGGTTCAGTAATGGTTGATATTTCTATCGATCAAGGCGGATGTTTTGAAACCAGCAAACCAACTTCTCACAGCGAGCCAACTTATGTAGTTGATGATGTAGTTCACTATTGTGTAACCAATATGCCCGGCGCAGTTGCTAGAACTTCAACACTCGCTTTAGAAAATGCAACTTTGCCATTCACTTTGGCGCTTGCAAATAAAGGCTATAGAAAAGCCTTAACTTCTGATCAACATTTGAGAAATGGACTAAATGTAATTGACGGCAAAATCACTTACAAAGCAGTTGCTGACTCTCTTGGTTATACTTATCAAGATGCGGAAGAATTGTTATAAATAATAATTAGTCGTAAGTCGTAAGAAAAATAAGCGACTCACGACTCACGACTAAAATATGCTTCCTTCCACTTCCGAAACTATCAAAAAATATGGTCTTAACGCTAAAAGATCGCTCGGGCAAAATTTTATTCTTGATTCAAACTTAACTGACAAGATCGCTCGTCAAGCTGGAGATTTGGCTGGTTTTCAAGTATTGGAAATTGGCGGAGGCCCTGGAGGATTGACTAAATCTATTCTCAAATTAAATCCCGACCAACTTACCGTTATTGAACAAGATGATCGTTGTATTGCAGCTTTAGAGGAAATTAAAACTTTTTATCCGCAGTTGGAAATTATTAAAGGTGATGCTTTGCAGTTTGATATTACTTCTTTCTGTCATCCTGAGCGTAGCGAAGGATCTCTTGTAACGCGCTGTGAGCCAAGACCGAACTTGTCTCAAGAGATCCTTCGCTACGCTCAGGATGACAGTCCAAAACTAAAAATCATCGCCAATCTTCCTTATAACATTGCTACTGAGCTACTTTTTAAATGGATGTTTAGCTTACAAAATGTTGAGCTGATGATTCTGATGTTTCAAAAAGAAGTTGTAGAACGAATTGTTGCCAAGCCAAACACCAAAGCTTTCGGCAGGCTTGCGGTGATGGTAAATTTTTTCTGTGAAACTAAAAAACTTTTCGATATTTCACCTTCCTCTTTCACCCCTTCACCAAAAGTTACTTCCAGTTTAATAATGATAAAACCCCGAGCTAAACCAATTATGGATGTTGATTTTAAAGAGCTTGAGAAAGTTTGCGCCGCGGCATTTTCGCAAAGACGCAAAATGATTAAAGCGGGGCTCAGATCGATTTGTGAAGATAGCGAAGATTGGTTAAAAAGATGCGATATAAATCCAAGTTTGAGAGCGGAACAATTAACGCTCGAGCAGTTTGGAAAGTTAACTCAATCTTTAAAGCACAGCACTAAATAATTTGCCAATAATTGCGGTAAATACCATTGCAAAAATTCCCCAAAATGTAACGCGCAGAGCGGCTTTCCATATATTGGCTTTGCCTAGTTTGGCGCCAACAATTCCAAGTAGTGATAATGAAATTATTGAGGTTATAAAAACTGCGGTGGTGATTAAATTTAGTGGCGATATGAAAACCATTAATAATGGCACTATTGCTCCGATGATAAAAGTTAATGCTGAAGCGCCGGCAGCCTGTAATGGCTTGGCTTTAGTTAAATCAGAAATTCCCAGCTCATCTCGGGCGTGAGCAACCAAAGCATCTTTTTTCATTAATTGAATAGCAACTTCGCGGGCAAGATTTTTTTCTAATCCGCGCTTCTCATAAATTGTTGCGAGCTCTTCTATTTCAAGCTCATGATCTTCTTCCAGCTCCTTTTTTTCTCTCGCCAAATCAGCATTCTGGGTATCAGATTGTGAACAAACCGAAACATATTCGCCAGCCGCCATTGATATTGCGCCGGCAAAAATTGCCGCAACTCCGGCGATGATAATTTCACTTTTGCCAGCCGAAGCTGCGGCAACGCCAATAATTAAACTGGCTGTAGAAATTAGCCCGTCATTGGCACCAAGAACTGCGGCTCTAAGCCAGCCAATTCGGGCGATCAAGTGAGTTTCACTATGTAAAATAAGGCTTCTCATTTTGATTTTTATTAGTTTTTAAAAGACTGATTTTCGGTTAATTATTATTCTAATGCAATCAATCAAATCGCTTTGCCAAACTCTTTGGGTGATAAAGTTTTGATTGATCTGCTGGTTTTTTATTTTATGGTGAAGCCCGTGAGTCAATTTTATTGTCAAAAAATATGAAAAAGATTTTTAAAGAAAACCTGATTATTTTTTACGCTATATTAATTTTTTGGTTGCCAGTCAAAATTATGACTGGAATGATGGAAATTAAGTTTCTCGAAAGAGTTGGTTTTGTCTTTGGTTTTTCCACTTTATTATTCTTAAGTTTAATATCTTTATTACTGGCTTTTATGTGGTTGAAAAACAAATCCAACCGCTTTGTATTTATCAACACTCCTTTGCTATTATCTTTCTTATTAGGAGTTTTGGGAATTTTATTTTCCATTTTTATTAATGATCCTAAAGGCGGATTTATAGCCAATATAATTGGCGTGGTTCTATCAACATTCTTCTTCTTTTTGCAGCTCTTGATATGGTCGATGTTGTTTATCTTGAGTTTAAAAAAATCTAAAAAGCATCTTAATAATTAATCCTAACATTTATGAAAAAAATTCTAGTCGCAACCGATTTATCTTCACGCTCTGATCGCGCCGTTTTAAGGGCAATTAAATTGGCAAAAAATTATCAAGCTCACTTAACAATTGTTAATATTATTGACGAAGAAACTCCCAAAACTCTCTTGGCAGAAACTCAAAAAATTGCCAAACAAGAAATTGATCTTTGTATCAAAGGCAGAGTTAAAGACATTAAACACGATATTAAAATTGTTGTTGGCTCGGCTCATAGTGACATTTTAAAAATTGTCGCTGAAGAAAATATTGATCTGATTGTTTTGGGTTTGCATCGCCATTTTGAAGAGTCTCAACCTATGGTTGGCAAGGTTATTGAGCGAGTTATAAAAAATTCTATGAAACCAGTTTTGGTTGTCAAAAACCGCTCAGAATCTGACTATAAAAATATTTTAGTGGGGGTTGATTTTAATATTCATTCAAAAAAATCTCTAAAATTATCTTTGAATATGTTTGCAGATAGTAATTTTAATTTAGTCCACGCTTATTATATGCCGTTTTTGGGCTCAATGGACAATGCTGCTTTGGAAGAGAAGTTTAAATCTAACTGCTCGGCAGATCTTGATGATATGATTAAAGAGACAATAAAAAGCTTGCCGGGCAACTCCAAAAAATCTTTTAAAATTAATAAAAAACTGGTCAAAGGTTCTATTTTTGAAATTTTAAAGGACGAAATTACCTACGCAAAGCCGGATTTATTAGTTTTAGGAACTCACGGCAGAACTGGCTTAACCAAAATGTTATCGCTAAATGTTACTGAAAACTTTTTAGCTAACCCACTTTGTGATGTTTTGGTGACAATGTAATGTTTAAATTAGGAAGTGGTATTGGTTAATATCCCCACAAATTCTCTTTAAAATTCTTTAAGATAAATTCTTTGTGAGCTTTTAAATCTTCTTCTGATAGAGGAAATTCGCGCTTAGGAAAGGAGTTTAGATTGGTGGAGTTTTGATTTTCTTCGGCGGCAGATTTTTTGTGATGCAAAGTTTCAAACATCGTAATTTGATTGCCGCCCATCAATTCAATATAAATATCCGCCAGCAATTCGGCATCCAGAAGCGCGCCGTGTTTTACTCTGCGTGATAAATCAACACCAAATCTTTTACATAAAGCATCAAGAGAATTTCCGGCTCCGGGGAATTTGCTGCGGGCAATTTCTAGAGAATCAATAACATTGCTGCGTTCAATAATTTCAAGGTTGCAACCGCGCAAATGATGGTTGATAAATTTCATATCAAAGCCGGCATTATGAATCACCAATTTGCTCTCGCCGATAAATTCAATCAGATCTTTAACAATGGCGGGAAATTTGGGTTTGTCTTTTAATGAATCGCCAGAAATGCCGTGAATTCTAAATGCCTCTTCAGGCATATCTCTTTCGGGATTGATATAAGTGTGAAAAGTTTTGCCGGTGCGAACTTTATTGATAATTTCTACGCAGCCAATTTCAACAATGCGATGCCCGTCTTTTGGGTCTAAACCAGTAGTTTCAGTATCGAGGCAAATTTCTCTCATATGTTTTTTAATCTTTAGGCTGACAAAACGCTCTAGAAGTTTCTGATTTTAAAAATCTAACCACATCTTCAACCAAAGAACTGCCTTGATATTCAACCATCAAACCATCAATTTTTTCACCAAAATTTTGTCCGTTTTTATCAAATAACTTTTTATAAAAAGCTCGCAAAGAATTAATCTGAGCTTTATCTAAATTTTGTCTTTTTAAGCCCACTAAATTTAAACCCGCCAAATTAGCCCGTTCGCCCATCACTGCGCCGTAAGGAATAACATCGTTTTCCACGCCCGACATTCCGCCAATCATGGCGCCTTTGCCAATTCTTACAAATTGGTGAATTGCAGAAAGACCGCCGATAACCACGTTATCTTCAATCACCACGTGCCCCGCCAAAGTTGCGTTATTGGCAAGTACGATATTATTTCCTAAAACAACATCATGAGCAATGTGGCAATAAGCCATCAGCAAATTATTATTACCAATTCTAGTTTCCATAATTCCGCCTTGGGTTCCGGCGTGGATGGTTGTAAATTCACGAATAGAATTATTATCGCCAATGATGGTTTTGGAAAGCTCGCCGGCAAATTTTAAATCTTGCGGAACGGCGCCAATTGAGGCGAATTGAAAGATGGTGTTGTTCTCGCCAATTTCGGTGATGCCTTCAATAACCACGTGGGATTTGATAATCGTGCCGCTGCCAATTACAACGTCTTTGCCAATAACGCAGTAAGCGCCAATGATCACATTATCGCCAATCTTGGCGCCGTTTTCAACAATAGCGGTGGGATGAATTTGAGTTGCCATTATTTTGTGCTATTTTGTTTTTCTTTATCGACAATCATTGCCGAGAATTCTGCCTCAGCAACTTTTACGCCTTCCACTTTAGCAACGCCGGACATTTTCCAAACTGCGCCGCGGTTTTGTAAAACTTCAATATGCAATTCCAAAACATCGCCGGGAATTACTGGTTTTCTAAATTTAGCATTATCAATCGACATAAAATAAACCAAACTATCCGCCAAACTGCGCCCGCCGGAATTCATCACCATCACACTGGCAGTTTGCGCCATAGCTTCAATGATTAACACGCCAGGCATAATTGGTTTATCGGGAAAATGTCCCATAAAATGCGGCTCATTAAAAGTGACATTTTTAATGCCAATAATGCTTTTATTTTCTTCCATTGCGATAATTTTATCGACGAGAAGAATTGGGTAACGGTGGGGAATGCTTTTTAAGATTTGTTCAATACCAATGATCATAATTATTAATGGTTGATGGTTAATGATTAACGAGGAGCTGATTATGTTGATTGGATTTAAAAATTCAATTTCTATTGTTTTCTAAAATATTTTGCTATTATCCGCCGCCCCAAATCATTAACCATTAATCATTATTTATGAATCGTTTGAAAGACTGTGTTGTTACCAACAAAAATATTTTGCTTCGTGTTGATATCAATGTTCCTATGGAAAATGGAGTTATCACTGATGACACTAGAATTAAAGCGGTGATTCCGACTATTCAATATCTGATCAAAAACCAAGCTAAGGTAATTTTAATTTCCCATTTTGATCGTCCGGAAGGAAAAAGAGTTCCGGAAATGTCGCTTAAACAATTAGTGACAAGAATTGAAGAATTGCTCGGGAAAAAAATAAAATTTGTTGATGATTGTGTTGGTGAGGAAGTGCAAAAAGCGGTTGCGCAAACCAATTATGGTGAAGTGATTTTGTTGGAGAATTTAAGATTTTATAAAGGCGAAACCAAAAATGATCCGGAATTTGCAAGATCTTTAGCAAGTTTGGGAAATCTCTATGTCAACGATGCTTTCTCTTGTTCACACCGCGCTCACGCTTCAATTGTTGGTGTGGCAGAAATTTTAAAATCTTGCGCTGGTTTGTTGTTGGAAAGTGAAATTGACAATTTAGAAAATTTAGTTGCTAAGCCAAAAAAACCAATGCTGGCAATTGTTGGCGGCTCAAAAGTTTCCACCAAAATTGATTTGTTAAACGCTTTAATCACCAAAGCTGACGCAATTTTTATTGCTGGCGGAATGGCAAATACATTTCTTTATGCGCTGCAGAATAATATTGGCAAATCTTTGTGCGAGAAGGATTTAAAAGATTTAGCTTTGGAAATTTTGGCGAATGCTCAAAAACATAATTGCCAAATTATTTTGCCGGGGGATGTAATGGTTTGTAAAAAATTAGAAAATCAAACTTTGGCGCAAAGCATTGATATTACTGATGTTGCAGATGATGATATTATCGCCGATGTTGGACAAAAAACTATTCAAGATTTAGCAGCAAAAATTGAAAATATAAAAACTGTAGTTTGGAATGGCCCACTTGGCGCCTTCGAAATCAAGCCTTTTGACCAAGCCACAACTGCTTTAGCCAAAATCATTGCTGGACAAACCAAAGCCAAAAAATTAATCTCCGTTGCTGGCGGCGGCGATGTTGTTTGCGCTTTAAATTCTTCTGGATTCATAAACGACTTCAGCTACATTTCAACCGCCGGCGGCGCTTTTTTAGAATGGTTGGAAGGAAAATCTTTGCCGGGAATTAAAGTTTTATCAAAATAATATTTTTAAATATGTCCATAGAAATTACTCGAGATCAAAAAGATTGGCTTTCAGAATTGAATAATCAAATTTTACAACCGAACTCAAAACCAGAAGATTCTGCTGAGCTATTAGCAGAAATTAAATTTCATAAATTATTAGATTATTCTGACAAGGAAATTGATACGCCTCTAATTATTGCGGTAATGATGGGAAGAAAAGATTGGGTTCTAGCTTTACTCCGTATGGGAGCTAAAATTGATGTTAAAAACAATCAATCTCAAAGCTTATTTGATGTTTTGAATAAGCACAACGATCCAATATTAAAAACAGCGATGACAGATCTTTTGAAATCTTCTGAGGAAATGGTCGCCTTTAATATGTCGCGACATCCGAGACTTGGAGAGGAAAGCTCAGCCAAAATATTGCCTCAAGATGTAGTTAGTTTAATTGCAAAACACTTAAAAGACGGAAGGGAAAATGATGGGCGTTAGATTAACTTATCTTCAAAAAACTATCCTCTAAAATTCTTACCGCCTCAAAAATATTTTCTTCATCAATAATTAGCGGCGGCAAGATTCGCATTACATTTTCTCCAGCGCCAACTAGTAGTAAGCCATTATCTTTCAGCATTTCCACCGTATCAGCAGCGACATATTTTTCTTGGAGTTTAATTCCGAGCATCAAGCCAATGCCACGAATTTCGGTGATGATGTTGGGAAATTTTTGTTGAAGTTTTTGTAATTCGGATTTTAACAAATCGCCATTCTTTTTAACCTTATCCAAAAATCCATCGGCTAAAATAGTTTGTAAAACTGCTTCGCCAACCGCCATGGCTAAAGGATTGCCGCCAAAAGTTGTGCCGTGAACTCCAGCAGTCATTCCGCTGGCAGCATTTTGAGTGGTAAGGCAAGCACCAAGTGGAAAGCCGCCGCCGATGCCTTTGGCGGATGCAATAATATCTGGTTTAACATCGAAATATTCGTAGCCATATAAATAGCCGGTGCGCCCGAAGCCGCATTGCACTTCGTCGAACATTAACAGCAAATCATTTTCATCGGCAAGTTGACGCAAATCTTGAATGAATTTTTTATCAGCAACGCGAATTCCTTCTTCGCCTTGAATTGGTTCAATCAAGATGCCAGCGGTTTGGTTGGTGATGGCGTTTTTTACAGCTTCAATATCATTAAATTCAACATTATCAAAACCTTCTAACGCTGGTTCAAATCCTTCTAAATATTTTTTCTTAGCTGCGGCAGAAATTGTGGCAATTGTGCGTCCGTGAAAAGCGCCTTTGAAAGTTATGATCCGATATTTTTCTGGCTCGCCTTGCACGTAAAAATGGCGGCGAATCATTTTGATGCCGCATTCAATTGCTTCTGCGCCAGAGTTGCAGAAAAAAACATAATCAGCAAAAGTGTTTTTGACTAAATCATCAGCAAATTTTTCTAGCTCAATTCCTTGATAAATGTTAGAAACATGCCAAAGTTTTTCGGCTTGGTTTTTCAGCGCTGCAACTAGATTTGGATGGCAATGACCCAAAGAATTCACCGCAATTCCGGCGCCAAAATCTAAATATTTTTTGCCGGAATCGTCATATAAATAAACTCCAGCACCGCGAGAAAATTTAACATTCATACGATTGTGAACTGGAAGCAGAGAATTGTTGGTCATTTTAGGTGCTAAGTTGCGATTAAAATTAAGGTCGGTAATCATTAAGACATCGATTATAAAAATAAAGAATTATTTGCAAATTATAGGTTTTTGGTATCTCATCAGCCACCTGTCATCCTGAGCAAAGCGAAGGATCTCGTGAGTTTAGCTTTCGAAAT
>JAZKFV010000007.1:0-41299 GCA_040386195.1 Pseudomonadota bacterium
CTCATGAGCCGCGCGCCGTGAAGCAAAACTGAGTGCGGCTCATGAGATCCTTCGCTTTGCTCAGGATGACAATGTTACTATTTTTTAGCAGCTGGTTTGGCAGGAGCTTTAGCATCTTTTTTATCGCCAGCAGCAGGAGCTTTAGCACCGGCAGCAGGAGCTTTTGCAGCAGCAGCGCCAGCAGCAGGAGCAGCGGCAGCGCCTTCAGCGCCAGTTGCGGCAGCGTCATCTTCTTTAGAACCGCGACCAATAATACTAGCGATAATGAAACTAGTTTTTTTACCAGCCAGCTCAGCGCCATTTGGTAATTTCAAATCTTCGCTTTTGATTTTGCTGCCAACTTTTGCTGAAGCAACGTCAATTTCAATAACTTCAGGAATGGAATTTGAATCGCATAAAATGGCAACTTTGCGCAAAACGATGTGCAAAAATCCGCCTCTTTTTAAACCGGAAGATTTATCTTGATTGATGAATTTTAATTTAGCGTGAACTTTGATTTTGTCATTTTTAGAAAAAGGCACAAAATCAACGTGAATAGGGCGATCAGTGACTGGATCTAATTCAATTTTATGAGGAATGGCGGTGATTTTTTTGCCGTCAAGTTCAATTTCAACCGCACTGGTCAAAACATTGCCTTTGAAATATTGATGTTCAAAATCTTTAGCATCAACGGTGATATTTAAATTTTCACCATTTTTGATGCGAATTACAGCGGGCAATTGCCCAGCTTTACGCACTCTGCGAGAATCGGCGCTGCCGATTACTTTTCTTAAATTGGCTTTAAGATTAAAATTAGTCATATAAATTAACTTCGTTTGAGATTTACAAAAAACAAGGCACCGCACTATAAAAATATTATTCAAATAATCAAGTTCTAAATGTTCGGTAGCAATCCCATTCTTCCTCCTAAAAAAACTGATGGTAAAAATCTTGATGTGCAAGAGATTTTTGCCACTTTTCAAGGTGAGGGAATCTTTACTGGCTTTCCATCAATATTTATAAGACTTGGCGGCTGTAATTTGGCTTGTGCTTTTTGTGATACCGAGTTTGATTCTTATAAGAATTTGTCTTTGGAAAAAATATTGCAAAAGACCAGAAAATTGGCGGAAAAGAATGGCAAAAGAACTCATAATTTAGTGGTTATAACCGGCGGCGAGCCGCTGCGGCAGAATATTGTTCCGCTTTGCAAAGATCTGCTCAAAGAAAAATTTCAAGTGCAAATTGAAACTAACGGAACTTTATATCAAAATTTGCCAGAGCAGGTGAATATTGTTTGCTCGCCCAAAAACCCAACTGGAAAATATTATCCGATTCGAACCGATTTATTGCCCAAAATCTCCGCTTTCAAATTTTTAATTTCAGCCCAAAATAAAAATTATAATTTTGTGCCTGAAATTGGTCAAAACCAATATCAAACCCCAGTTTATCTGCAGCCAATTGATGAATATGACGAAACCAAAAACCAAAAAAACCACCAATTAACTTTAAAATTAGCCGAAAAAAACGGTTGTCGAATCTCGCTACAAACTCATAAATTTTGGGGGATTGATTAAGCAATTAATTATCTAAGTTCTTCTGGTGATATTGTTTCTTTGAAAAAAGCCGCCCTAATTTTAAGTGGTTTTTCTAGCTTTGGAACAGCTGACGGTCTTTGTTCTTCTTGTTTTACCAATTCACTGTTTTTAGCAATACAACCAATATAGCAGGCGGCTTCAGTTGCTAATTTGGGTGGTAATATTTTAGTTAGTATTTCGGAGGCAATTTTATCGGCATTGTTGAAGAGACGATTTCTGGATAATTTAGTTGGATGCGATATTGCAGAAATACCAATTTGATCGATATGAAATTCAGCTATTTGTAGATCTTTTTTGAACTCGTCAAATGTGGATAGGTGATAAAAATTGGCAATTTTTCCACATTCAAGATTTTCACTACCTTTGATTGTGTACATTAAATCTCCGGGCTCGAGTAGGTTTTCGGTTTCTGCGTCCATAGTTCTTATTTCTTCAAAAGCTTTCTGACGTTTTCTAAAAATATTTTTGCCAGGAACGGTAATAGCAAGGCATCCACGTGTTTTTTGATTAAGATTTTTTAAGGTTTTTTGTCTCTCTGCTCTTTCTGGAATATGTGATAACACTCCAAACATACAAACCGACATATCAAAATTATCAGGTAAATTTTTGATATTATTTTGATCACCTAAGGTTAATTTAATTTCAATATTGTCTTTTGATAATATCGATTTATTTTCTCCTAAAATAAATCCTGCTTTTATTAGCCTTTCTTTATATTGATCTAGCCCTTCTTGAACTGGATCCATAGCGGTAATTTTTAGTTTTATTCCTTCTTTTGTTAATTGATTGGCAATGCGCAGAAAGATTGACAACATTCTGCCGTCACCACAGCCAAAATCTAATAATTGAAAAATTGCCTGTTGATCAGAAGAGGTGGTTTTGGGATACTTTTTAAAAGCAGCTAGAGATTTTTTAAAAGCATTTTGGAGCAGATTTTCTTCCGCTAAATACGTTTCTTTTTTACCAAATCTTTTTCTGTAAAGTCCGGACACAAAGTAGTGTTTGTAATTGTTTGACTTTACTTTTTCGGGCGATGATAATGGTTGAAATTTTTTGCGTTCACCCTTCATAAACATAATAAAATAGGCATCAGATGAGAAAGAGAAAATCTCTTAAGGACTATTGGATTCTAATTATTATTATTATTATAATTGCCACCCTCGTCATCAACATTTCAAGTTATTTTTTCTTCACCAAAAATTTCCAAAACGATATTGACAAAAGAAAATCTGAAACTGCTAATTTGGTAGCCACAAAATTTGATGAGTCTGTTCTTTATATCGAAAATTTTGCTAATTTTATTGGCAAAAGAATCGCTGCTCGTAACAGCAACGATCCAAAAATAGTTGCTCAAATATTACAATCAGTTCAACCAAATATTGATCAAAGCAGATACAATGTCTTCACTTGGACATTGTTTGATTTTGTTAATCCTGAAGGTTATGTGATCGCCGCCAGTGGTTTGGGCGTTATTGACAAGCCGGTGATGGTAGAAAAAGAGCGTAGATCTTGGATGGTGACTTCTAAAGAGAAACCTTGGGATGCGCAATTTTCTAAAAAAGATATTGGTATTGTTAGTAATGAAGCAATCATTCCGATTGGCTTTGGAATTGTTGGTGAGAATCAAAAGTTTTTAGGTTATGTTTCAATGGGAATTAACATAAAAAGATTCACCCAAACCCTTGAAAATTCTATCGCTGATAAGATTGTAAAATTTGCGGTGCTGGATAAAGATTTTGATATGATTTTAATCTCAGGTAATTTTGATGAGATTGGCAAAGTTAGAGGTAGTTTGTTGCAAAATAAAAATGCTGCAAAAGCTAAGTCAATTGATGTTGATGGTAAAAGTTATATTATTCAACATAGCAACAATTACCCATTCTATTTCATAGTTGGAACTGATGAAAATATGGTTGCAAAGGAATTTTGGGCGCAGTTTTTTCCGAAAATTTCTAATACAATTTATTTAACAATTTTCTTTTTGATTCTGCTTTATTTTTTCCGCAGCAAATTGCTCAATCCGGTGATGAATTTGTCGGAGGTGACTCATAAAATTTCTCGTAAAGATTTTAGTGTGTTGGTGCCGGCTTCGGATATTTATGAGATTAATGTTTTGGCGGATTCAATTCGTGAAGTTAAACATTTTTTGAAGCAGGAAGAAAAAGAAAAAGAGAGTCTTAAAAAACAAAAAGATCAAGCTGAGCAAGAAAATTTTGGTAAGACGGAGTTTTTGTCGGCAACAGTTCACGATTTGAAAAACCATTTGATAGCAATTTTGGGCGCGTCGGACTTGGTGCGAACTAATTTGAATGAAAAATTTTCTAATAAAAATTTGACTTTAAGCCCAAGTGAAGCGGAAGAAAATATTGGGTTTTTGAATAATATTACTAGCTCGGCGGAAGAATTATCGGCGATGGTTAGTGATATTTTGGATATTAACCAAGCCAGCACCGGCAATTTTAAAATTAATCCGCAAGATCAGATTGATATTGGTGGTTTGGTTCTAAGAACGGTTAATTTACTTATCACTAGAGCAGCGAGAAATAATCAAAAATTGCTTACTAATTTTGATCGGTCAGGTGAAAAAATTATTGGCATTTGGCTTGATCCGATGCGGCTTAAACAGATTTTGGCAAATTTGATTAGCAACGCCATTAAATATAGTCCACAAAATTCTCAAATTGAAGTTTCAGCTCGCCAGTTGAGCCGCGAAGAATCGGTCAAAATTAACGATGAAATTATGTATCAAATTACCAAGAATCACGATTTAGATAATCAAACCACAGATCATTTGGCGAAAACTGTTGCCAAAAAATTACATAATCGCGTCTCAATTATTGTCAAAGATCAGGGTTTTGGAATGGACGAGGATGAAATTAAAATTGCGCTTAGCCGCTACGGAGTTGTGCATAATCAAAATAGCGACAAAGTTGACGCAACCGGACTTGGCTTGCCAATTGTCAAATATTTGGTTGAGGTGCAAGGCGGTTTGATGAAGATTAGATCACAAAAAGGTAAGGGAACTGAGGTGGAAGTTATTTTGTAATTTGTTCTTGGAATTTTTCTGCAGCTTGCAAAGGATTTGTTGCGGCATTAATTGGTCTGCCCACAACGATATAATTAGCGCCATTTTGAAAAGCAGTTTTCACATCCACAGTTCTTTTTTGATCGTCATTTTCAATATTTTCTAGCCTGATTCCCGGAGTTACAATCGTAAAATCTTTGCCTAAATTTTGGCGAATAATTTGAGCTTCCATTCCTGACGAAACCACGCCGGCAATTCCACATTCTTGGGCAAGTTTAGCTTTTTTAATTACCAAATTTTCTAAAGAAATTTGTGGATCAAAACCCATCTCATTCAAATCTTTTTGATCTAAATTAGTTAAAACTGTGACGGCGAGAAGATTGATTTTGCCCTTATTTTCTGCGGCTTTCAGCATAATATCACGGCTGGCGGCGTGAATGGTTAGAAAGTGAATGTTGGAATATTCAGTAAGGTTTTTAATCGCTTTGCCAATTGTGGCGGAAATGTCGTATAATTTTAAATCGGCGAAAACTTTTTTGTCTTTTTTAGCCAACCAATCAATCATTTTGAAGTAATCGCCGCTCATTAAAAGCTCAAGTCCGATTTTATAAAAACCAACTGAATTGCCGAGAGTTTCAACTAAATTTTGGGCGGATTTAAGATCAGGAAAATCAAGAGCGACGATTAATTTATCGTGAACTGGAGTCTGATTAGACATTGTTGGATTTTTTAAATTTATGTTCTTGATCGTTTAAAATACGCTCAATGTTTTCGCGGTGGCGAATAAAAATTAAAACTGCCAGAAAAATTGACAATAAAATTTCTTCTAAAAACGCGTTGGAGTAGAAGCTGAAAATAACTGTGATCAAAATTGCAGATAAAGAAGCAATTGCTGAAGTTCTGGTGAAAGCAAAAATAATTATCCAGGCAAAACAACCAACAAAACCAATCGCCGGATTAATCACTAATAAAACTGCCAAGCTGGTGGCAACACCTTTGCCGCCTTTAAAATTTAAATAAATTGGAAAAATATGAGCAACAACTGCAACTGCGCCAACCAAAGCTAAAAATATATTTAAGAATTTTGCATCAACAAAAAGATAACGCGCTCCAATCACCATTATTGCGCCTTTAATGCCGTCGAGAATCAAAGTTGCTAAGCCAAATCTTTTGCCCAAAACTCGAGCAACATTAGTGGCGCCAATATTTCCTGATCCAGCTTGGCGAATATCTTGTTTGCCAAAAAATTTTGCCAAAACTACGCCAAAAGGAATAGCGGAGAGAAAGTAAGTTAGAACCAGAAAGACTATTTGATATAGATAAATCATTTGCTAATTAATTTTTTTTATCACGATTTTTTCGAAAGTCGTCAAGTGAAACTACTTTGCTGGATAGGTCAATTTCGCTTGATTTTTGGGCTTGATTTTGTGGTTCTTCATCTTCTTCGTAATCTTCAATATCAATGGCATTGAACTTTAAACCAAAATTAACTTCCGGGTCAGCAAAAGAAGAAATGGCTTTGTAAGGAATAGTTAGATTTTCTAAAACTCCAGCGAAACTTAATGAAACTTTAAAATAATTTTCAGCAACCAAAAAAGAGCTGAATTGATGTTGAATGACAATAGTCATTTCGGAAGGGAATCTTTTGCGTAAGGTTTCAGACAAAACAACCGCCGGATTTCTGGTTGAAAAGGTGATGATAAAATGATGACCACCGGTAAGTCCGTTTTTTTCAACTTTTTTTAATACTCTGTAGATGACGGTGCGCATTGAATCTTCAATGATTTCGTCATAACCGATTTGATCTTGCATAATGAATTAGTCGTGAGTTGTAAGTCGTAAGTCGTAAGTCAGAGAATCTTACGACTCATGACTTATGACTTACGACTAATTAAGCGGGGGCGTTCTGTTGCCAGGTGCCCCCAAACCCCGATAATCAAAGTTATGCTAAGCAGCGATAGCTACTGGAGCAAAGTATTGGTTATCATTAGCAAAATTGTCGTTTGCGTTTATTGTTTTTGAACGGATATCACTTCCTTGCGAAAGCAATCGGCAGTTTCTCAACCGAGTAAAACCAATATTTTTATTATGATTGTCGAAGCTATGTCATCCCCATATACGAAATGGTGGAGATGTCGGGTACCGCCCCCGAGTCCAAAACATCTATTTTACATTAGATTTATCACCATAGCACTTCTCTTTGCAAAGAAGAGCGGCTCTTATTTAATAACAACCAGATTGTTTGGCAAGATTTTTTCTTGAATTGGTTTTATAAAATTGAAAACTGATTTAAATTAATACAATCAATACTGATTTAAGTTTTGATTTTTAAGCTCGTGAATTTATCTTTGGGCGCCAATTTGATTTACCATAAAATGACTAACGAAACCAAAAGCGCCAATAAATCACTGATTTTTCTTAAAGCTTCAACCATTGCGATGGGGTTAGTTTTTGTGGTTTTATTAATTGCTTTGATTCTGATTAAGCAAAAAAAATCGTCGTTGCAAACTTCAAATTGTGAAAGTTTTTTGCAATTAAAAATTGCTGGAGAAGTTGATAAAATCGAGCTTCAGGGCAACAATATCATTATTCTAACCAAACCAAATCCCAAAACTAAAAAGCAGGAAATTGTCAAAATTGACAGTAATTGCACCACAATCATCAACCGAATTGAGCTTCAACAATAATGTTTTCTAATTTCGCTTCTAATCCGGACAATTCCAAAGGTCGCTTTTATCAAGAGCCAGATTGTCAATTTCGCTCAATTTATGGGCGTGATCGTGATCGTATTATCAACTCCACCGCTTTTCGCCGTTTGCAATATAAAACTCAGGTTTTTGTTAATCACCAAGGCGATCATTATCGCACTCGTTTAACTCATTCTTTGGAAGTGGCGCAAATTGCGCGCTGGATTGCTTCGGGCCTTGGCTGCAATAAAGATTTAGCCGAAGTAGTTTCACTGGCTCACGATTTAGGCCACACGCCTTTTGGCCATGCTGGCGAAGATGCGCTCAATGCCAAGATGCAAAAATTCGGCGGCTTTTCGCATAATGCTCACGCTTTAAAATTAATCACCGAGCTTGAACATTTATATCTTGATTTTGACGGCTTAAATTTATCGTGGGAAATGTTGGAAGGCGTGGTTAAGCATAACGGCGCTATTAAAGATTTATCTAAAACTCATCATTACATCAGAGAATATAATCAAAAAAATGATTTGGATTTAGCGCGCCAGCCTTCAATTGAAGCTCAAATCTCAGCAATTTCTGATGATATCGCTTATAATAATCACGATATTGAAGATGGAATTAGAGCTGAATTATTCAGCATAAAAGATCTTTTGGATTTGCCTTTTGTGGGTGAAAAATTCCAAGAAGTTTTACAAAAAAGCCCAAAAGCCAGAAGAGAATTATTGGTTTCAGAAGCGAAAAGAAGAATCGTCAATGATATGGTTTTGGATGTGATTTCTAATACTAAAAATAACATCAAAAAATATCAAATTGATAACAATGAAGATGTGAGAAATTGTCCACAATTTTTAGTACAATTTTCTGAAGAGATGGAAATTGCTCATCAAAGTCTGAAAAAGTTTTTGATGGAAAATATGTATCGTCATCACAAAGTTAATCGCATGACTGCATCAGCTCACAAAATAGTTGGCGGCTTGTTTGATTTTTTCATCCAAAATCCAAACTGCTTGCCAGAACATCATCAAATTGACAGCCTTGATCCTCAAGATTTAGCCATCAATGTTTCCGACTACATCGCCGGAATGACTGATCGATTTGCGATTAAGGAATTTGATAATTTAATTTAATTAGAAATGACTAGAAGTAGTAGCGCAAAAAAACGCCTAGTTAGTAAATTGCCACAAGTTGGTGTCAAAAGGGGAGAGAAACAATTTGATTCCTGTTTTAGCAACATTGATGATTTAATGTTGTTTCTCTTATATCCTAGATTGAAAGACGAGTCAGAAAGTGAATATGTAAGAAGGCAAATCGCTTGTTTCTTATCAAGAATTGTGTCGCCAAAAGATGGGAAATTTTTCCCCCATCAAAAAGATGAAAAATTAAAAGAGGCTATTGAAAGATTAAAAGATGTTGACGATTTATCTTTACAAGAAGCAATGGAAGTGCTCCAAGTATTTTTGTCGTGTGCTAAAAGAAATGGCAAATTAACGGGTGTTGCTGATATAGATGGCAGAAACCTTGCGCATTGCCTGACAGTTATCGATTTAATTGAAACAGAATTAGATAAGGGAACACTCCCCGCACAATTTTATTATCCAAATAGAATTCTTTCTGACTTTACTAAATTAGATCAAAAACATGAACGGCTATTAACAGTAGTTACTTTTTTTGAAAATTATGTATTTCCAAATCCAAAAGAGGCAAAAAACCAATTTATTATTATTGCTGGACAATTTGATTATAGAAAAAAAAGATCAATTACGGATTTAATTGATCTGCTAATGGAAGTTTATCAATCACCAATTGGAAATACTCATCCATTTGCCAGTAATGAAAATCTTGACCGGGTTGCAAACCTTGCGATCAATTTGCTATTGATGATTTGTGAACTAAGAGAGCTAAGAAAGGAAATAGCTGATCGCCCAGAACAATTTGTCCTCACTCAAGAGCAAGAAAAGCAAATTGCCAATTTGTTTGGTGTTGTTTTGTGTTCTCGCTCACAAAACTCATTATATCCAAAAATGGCTAACGCTATGTATGTAATGGGCAAATTATTATTTCCGGATGCTTTGGAAAGAATTATCAAAAACAATCCCCATCTTGCGCATTTTAATATTGAAATTTTAAAAGAGCTGAATGGGTGCCAACACCCTTTTGCGCTGACTGGTATTGGAACTGACTACCCCTTTTCTTTGGAATCAGGATTAGATTTTGAGAATTATCCAGACTCCTTTATTGAAGAAATTATTGCTGAAAAAGATCGTTTATTGGCCGACAAAAGCAAACTTCAAATTGCACTAGAAAAAATTGCTATTTATGAAGGTCGATTCTCAGAAATTGATCAAGCTACTCTGGAAGAAATTTTAGATTCAATTCCTCAAGTAAGTAGTCCAGACGAAGAAAAAGCAGAGCTATTTGCAAACTTTACTTCTGCAAGACGAGAATTCTTGTGTCACTTTCTGGATCACGAAGAATTATTTCAATTAGCTCAAGGTCAAGATAAAAATTTGGTAGCTGGTATAAAAAAACGATGCGCAGAGATAAACAAAATCAAAAGAAATGATAAGATACAAGAATCTGGTGACGGATTGTATGATCGACAATTAAGACTACAAATATGTTGTCAGAAAATCTGTCACGATTTAATTTATCAACATGTTTATCACGGGGCTTTTTGTGATATGTTGGAATCTGCAAAAGATTCTAAAAATACCCAGAGACAAAAGCAAAATTTGGGTATGTTATTGTTTTATATTACACAAATGTACCATGAATATTATCACGTAAAAGAAAATGGGGAGCGAAGTGCTCAGTATGTGAAAAACATTAAAGACAATCTAGAAAATAAAGCAGCATTACAAAATCTATTTAAATTATGTTTTGCATCATTCCCACAAGAGATGGCTAGTGTGATGGATAGTGTGGTGCTTGCTGGACAAGCAACTGCAGAAAATCCAACCGCCTTTGTGGACAATCAAAATTTTTTTATAAGTTTGTTTAGTATGATCTTAGAGCCCGCAATAAAAAGTTGCCCAGCAGATGTTCAGGCGCGTTTTATTGATGGTTTGATAACTTATCATAAATCTTCACCTCCAATTCCTAAAACTTTCCCCTTTTCTTACCAAGACTTTGAAAAAGTTATTAAGGGGCAATTTTATTTGCAATCATCCATTTTACGAACAACTGCAGCGAATTTTTTAGAGGCAACTTTAAAACGACCAGAAGACAAGGAATCAAGAACTGCTCTGGTTGTTTTGGCTAGTCAAGAATATGGTGGTCAACTTATTGTCGATTTCATTCACAGCACCTTTGAGTCTCCAAAAGATGAAGAGTTATTGACAGCATTAGTGTCAATCGTAGAAGAGGAAGGGCTGGATTCCAGTTTCATAAAAACGAAAGAAGCGAAAATTGTAGCTCCAGCAGTAGAGCTAACTTCAGAGGAACAAATAGCAATATTACAAGATCGTATTCGTGAGCTTGAGGAGGACATAAGAACTAGGTTTGCAAATGAAGTTCGAGCTGATGTCGCACCCCTTGATCCTTTATATCTGGCATTAGAAGCAAGAATTAGTCAGTTGGAATCTGAGTTAGACAAAACCAAAAGAAGCCTTGCTGCTTTGGAAAAAACTCACAACAAAACTCTGGATGCGCACGCAGAATTGGACAAAGAACATACAAAATTAGTTACTGGGCTTAAACAAGAAATTCAAAGTTTAAACAGCGGCAATGCCAATCTTAGAAAAAAGCTTGCCGCTTCTGACAATAAAGGTCAAACACTTGGTGGCGAACTAAGATCGATAACCCAATCTTTAGAAGAAATAAAGCGCTCTAGTCGGGAATTAAAACAAAAACTAACTGAAGCAAAAGCAGAGCCAAGACCACCGCATTCTTTAGAACCTTCTTCAAAAGATGAGGAAATTAAGCGTCTTGAAAGTGAGCTAAAGACGCTCTCGGATCAGCAGGTAGTTTTGGAAGAGCAAAAGTTGAGCGCCGATAACAAAAACATTCAATTATATAACAGATTATGTGGCGCAACGGGCTATGCAGAGCTTTTGCGCAAACCATTTTTAGAGCCTTTAGATGATCAAAGTTTGTATGATAGGGTGGGTTATACAACTCAAGCTGTAGTGCACAGTTTTGATGCGGTTTCCAATCCATTATTTGTCGATGTAAAACCAAATGCAAAAATTTACTATGGTAGCAAAGTTTATTATTATATTCTTGGCTCTGTTTATCGTGGTCTTCAGGACAATCCGGACAACAAGGATTTTGATATAAAAATTGCAGTTGGCGATGTTGGTAAAGCTCTGGATAAAATCAAAGCCAACGCCCAACAAAATGGCTATTCTATTGCAAAAAATCCTGAGCAATTCACTGATGAACGCGGCAAAAAAGGGTTTAATATCAAGCTAAAACATTCCCAATCACCTGGTCCAATTGATATAACAATTTTAGAAGGTGATACTATAGATGTTGGTGGTGGTTTTCAATTTTACGGTCAAAGGCCTTTTATTGACGCGACAACCAAAACATTATTTGTTTTTGGATCTTCCAATCATCCACAAATTGATGCTTTAGTTTTTTTACGACACGTTCAGCAAGATCTAGATTTTGTCTATACACCCAATTTTGAGACTAACAAACTTTTTGAAGCATTGTTTCTAAAAGATAATTTTTCTGGATTGCCGCCACACATTTTTAGTGAGACAAAATTTCATCAGCGAATTGCTGAAGAATTTGAGCAAGGTTATGATGCGCAGGTGCGACAAGCACAGAATTTTGATCGATTTGTAATTGATCATTTTACTAATCTGAAACCAGAAGGAATAATAAAAGACCACAGATATGAACAATTAAGAGGTTTATTTTTTGCCCTTAAAGATAAACAAGCATTGGCAGAAAAGGCAAAAACTACAACAGAGCCAGAACAAAAGATGTTGGAAGCAAGAGAGCAGATGGAGCAAAAATTATCGGAAGAAAGAGCGCGAATGGAGAAAATAATATCAGAAGAAAAAGAGAAGATGCGGCAAGAAATGGAGCAAGAAAAGTCAGCGGAAATTGCAAAAATTAGAGAACAAAGCCGAGCAGAACTCAAAAAACGTCAGGCTTTGGAAAAAGAATTAGACGATCTTAAAAACACAAGATCATCCCCTCCGCCTTCCGTTCAAGAAAAGCCGTGGCAAGCTGGAAGAGGATTACCGCAATCTGTAATTAATCCAAAAAGCGCCACCCAACAATCACCGACAATACCTAACCCAGATATTAAGCCTAAATCAAGCCCATCTCTAAAAAGAGAAATGACTATCTTAAAAAGAGGCAATAACTTAGGCGCATCTTCGGGCGAGAAGCCGAGATAAAAATAAATTAAAACTTTCAAACTCTAAACTTTAACTTAAATTAAAATATGAAAAAACTAACCAAACTTTTTACTTTTACCTTTCTATCAATCCTAACTTTTTTAATTATGACTAATGAAAACCAAGCGGCGAATGGCAAATATGATCCGCAGAATCTTTTAACTATTGAAACTAAAAACGGCAAAATTGTTATTGAATTAATGCCGCAAGTGGCGCCTAAACATGTGGAAAGAATTAAAACTTTAGCTAATCGTGGCTTTTATGATAATGTGGTTTTTCACCGCGTTATTGATGGCTTTATGGCGCAAACTGGCGATCCGACTGGAACTGGAACTGGTGGTAGCGAACTGCCGGATTTAAAAGCTGAATTTTCTGATGAACCACATATTCGTGGCGCATTGTCAATGGCCAGAGCCGCTAATCCCAATAGCGCTAATAGCCAATTTTTTATTGTGTTGAAAGATTCTAGATTTTTAGACGGACAATATACTGTTTTTGGTCGTGTGATTGAAGGAATGGATGTGGTCGATAAAATCAAAAAAGGCAATGGACCAAACGGAATGGTTGGCCATCCCGATAAAATGATTAAAGTGCGAGTTGGGAAATAATTTTTTAAAGATGAGTTGCGGGCAATAAAAAACCGAGCGGTCATAATTTTCTTGAAAAAATCAGGGGATTTCGCTCGGTACACGCAAGGAATCTTCAGTTTTTTTTCTTAGTTGTCAATAAATAAAATTCTCAGATTATAAAAAATAATTAACATATTTTAAAAATAACCTCAAAAGTTTGGGGTTATTGATTACAGATTTTCACCACAAAAAAACCACAAATTATGCACAACCAACAAATATTATTAGAAAAATATCTCTCTAAATCCAGACTGGGCAAATATGCCCAAATTGCTCAAAGTGATGATTTAGAAAAAATATTAGAAATTTATCGTCTTAACATCAAATATAGCGAAAAATTTTATTCGGCGTTAATTCAATTTGAAGTGATTTTAAGAAATGCAATTAATCAACAATTGATTAATGATTTTGGTTTTAACTGGTTTGAGAGCGAAAGTTTAAACTTCACAGAAACACAAAAATCTTTGATTAATTCTGTTATCTTGGATTTGAGCAATAATTCTAAAGAGATCAATAGTTGCAATGTTACTTCAAACCTAAATTTTGGTTTTTGGATTAATCTTTTTAACCGAGATTATGACAAAGACGACCGTAATTTATGGATGAAATCATTGCATAAAATTTTTGTCGATGTTGAAAATATGCCCAAAAGATCTCTGTTTAGAGAAAGACTAAAAAATTTCCACAAACTCAGAAACCGCATTTCCCATTGCGAGCCAATTGTGCAATTTCCGTTAGATAAATATTATCTGCACTTGATTGAATTTATTAGTTGGATGAGTCAAGAGCTGGCGGATTGGTTGGAAGGGGAAATAGAATTTAACTCAATTCAAAAATATCAATAATTCCTAGAAAAAATGCCTAGAAAATACGATTCTCAAAACATCTTTGCCAAAATTATTCGTGGCGAAATTCCTTGTGATAAAGTTTATGAAGACAATTCAGTTCTGGCTTTTCACGATATTTCTAAAGCAGCGCCAAATCATATTTTGGTAATTCCCAAAGGCGAATATATTAACTTTGCCGATTTTACTAATAACGCACAGGCTGAGGAAATTGTTGATTTTTTCAAAAAAGTCAGCCAAATTGCTGCGGTGCTGGGTTTGGATCAAAGTGGTTATCGCCTGATAACTAATAACGGCGCTGATGCTTCACAAACTGTGGCGCATTTTCACATTCATATTCTAGGTGGCAAGAAGCTTGGCGGCTTGCTGGCTGGGGATAATTTAATCAGATAATTTATAGGTAAAGGTCACATGGAAAAAGGAATGAGAGAAGCAACTAAAATTGTTCATGCCGGTCGCAACCCCAAAGAGCAAGGCTGGATGGTCAATCCGCCAATCTATCAAACTTCAACGATAGTTTTTCCAACTTTGAAAGATTTGATGTATGCTGAGCGCGGCTATTCCAACAACGATTTGGTTGAGCCATATGAGTTGAAATACGGTAGATATGGCACGCAAAGCAATTTCGCTTTGGAAAAAGCGATTGCTGAATTAGAAAACGGTTATAACACTTTTGTCACCGCCTCAGGCGCAGCCGCTATCAACACGGCTTTGGTTGCTTTTCTAAAACAAGGTGATCATATGCTTTTAGTTGACAGCACCTATTCACCAACCCGCGGATTTGCTGATAAATTTCTGAAAAAATTAGGCGTGGAAACCACCTATTATGATCCAACAATTGGTGAAGATATTAAAAAGCTGATCAAGAAAAATACTAAAGTTATTTTTATGGAAAGCCCGGGCAGTTTGAGCTTTGAAATGCAAGATGTTCCGGCAATTTGTAAGGTTGCTAAAAAACATAATATCACCACCATTCTTGATAATTCTTGGGCGAGTGGCATTTATTATAAACCGCTCGATCACGGCGTTGATGTGTCGGTGATGGCGGTGACTAAATATATTAACGGACATTCCGATGTGATGATGGGCGCAATTACTATTGGTGAAAAACATTTTCGTGTGATGTATGAAGCCTTCCGTTATATGGCTTCAACCGCTGCACCGTTTTCTTGCTATATGGCGCAAAGAGGTTTGAGAACTTCCAAAATTAGAATGGATCATTGTTTTAAAAATGCGGTTGAGCTTGCCAGCTGGCTTGAGCAAAGACCGGAAGTTGAAAGAGTTTTATACCCGGCTTTACCATCCAGCGCAGGACACGCAATCTGGAAGCGCGATTTTACAGGTGCGGCTGGCTTATTCTCAATTGTTTTGGATAAAAAATATTCTAACGAATCTTTAGCCAGAATGGTTGATAAACTCCATTATTATTCAATGGGCTATTCTTGGGGCGGCTACGAATCATTGATTCTACCATTCGACGCCACCAATGTTAGAAGCGCCACTAAATGGAATTATGGCAATAAAACTTGTTTGAGAATCAATGTTGGTTTGGAAGATATTGAAGATTTGAAAGCGGATTTGGAAGCTGGATTTAAAAGGCTAAGGAAATAAACACATAAATAAAATGATCGAAAGCTATCCATTAATCACCACCATTGTTGCCAGCGTTGTTGGTGCGTTTTTATTGGGTTTGATTGCTAATCGTTTGCGATTGCCAGCAATTTTGGGTTATCTTTGTGCTGGAATGATGATTGGTCCACACACTCCGGGTTTTGTTGCTAATATTGAACTGGCAAAACAGCTGGCGGAAATTGGAATTATTCTTTTGATGTTTGGTGTTGGTTTGCATTTTTCAGTCAAAGATTTGGTTGCGGTTAATAAAATTGCCACACCCGGCGCGTTGTTGCAAAGTGCCTTCACAACCTTGATTGGCATAGCTGCGGCGATGTTGATGGGTCATACAATTTTAGAAGGAATCATTTTTGGTTTAGCAATTTCGGTTGCCAGCACCGTGGTTTTGCTGCGTTCTTTAGAGCATTACCATATGATCAGCAGCGATGTTGGCAAAATTGCAGTTGGCTGGCTGATTGTTGAGGATATTATTATGGTTTTGGCAATTGTTTTATTGCCGATGGTTTCTGATGCTTTTGCCAATCAAAGCAATTTAGAGTTTGATGAAGTTTTATACCAAATCTTTTCAATCCTTTTAAAAATTGCCGCTTTTGCCATTGTTATGGTTTTTGCTGCGCGCAAAGTTTTGCCTCGTCTTTTGGTTTATATTGCCAAAACCAAATCAATTGAGCTGATGTCGCTAGGCACTTTGTCAATCTCAATGGGTTTTGCTTTTATCGCTTATACTTTATTTGGCGCTTCTTTTGCGCTGGGCGCATTTTTGGCGGGAATGGTTTTGAATGAAAGTGACATTGGCCGCAAAGCCGCCAAACAATCATTGCCGCTGCGCGATACTTTTGCGGTGTTGTTTTTTATTTCGGTAGGAATGTTGTTTGATCCTTCAGTTATCACCAGAGAACCTTTGATGGTTTTGGCAACTTTTGCCATTATTGTCATTGCCAAACCTTTGGCAGCCTATGTCATCACTCGTTTATTTCGTCAT
This sequence comes from Pseudomonadota bacterium, assembly GCA_040386195.1. Taxonomy (GTDB): domain Bacteria; phylum Pseudomonadota; class Alphaproteobacteria; order Rickettsiales; family UBA1997; genus JAJTCH01. The sequence goes on from JAZKFV010000007.1 coordinate 16,735, forward strand.
TCAGTTGCTGATTCTTTAATCATTGCGGCAAGCTTGGCACAAATTGGAGAATTTTCTTTTATTCTTTCGGGATTGGCGATGAAAATGGGGGTTTTTTCATCACATCTTTCCGACTTAATTTTGGCGGGCGCTTTGCTTTCAATTGCGATTAATCCTTTTTTGTTCAGCTTGGCGAAAAGCCTAAAAAAATCCTAATCAATAAATTTTTGTCTAATTTTCACCAATTTTAAAAACCGACCAAAAGCAAAAATATAGCTATAAATCAAGCCGTTAAAGCCATAGATAAAATAGCGGCGCACCAAATAAGCTTTGAAAAAAGCAAAAGTTGGCGTGATTAAAATTTTGAAAATTGAAACATTTTTGCCTTTAAAAAACGCATCTTCAGCCTGCATTGTTGAATAAGAATTAATCTTTTCCAACCAATGCTCAATCGAACGAAAAGATTGATGAGCAATGATATTTTTTAGTTGTCCAACTAACGACTTACGACTTACGACTGACGACTTAATCACAACCGAATCGTGAACCGCACTATCCTTAAACCCACAAAATTCCTTATTATAAAGCCGCAATTGGTTGTAATAATAAGCTAATTTTTTCGGGCGTTTTTCACCAAAAAATTTATTGACGATTTTGATTTTATAACCAATAAATTGATCAATTTTTCCACTCGCAAATAATTCTTTAATCTCGGCCGCCAACTCCGGCACAACTTCTTCATCGGCATCAATATTTAAAATCCATTTATTTTTGCACAAACTTTCGCCAAAAACTTTTTGCTGACCATAGCCTGACCATTTATTATAAAAAGTTTTGGCGCCCAAACTTGTGGCAATGGCAATTGTTTTATCCAAACTGCCGGAATCAATCACCAAAATTTCATCAGCAATTTCCTTTACGGCGTTGATGATTGGCGTGATTCGATCGGCCTCGTTTTGAGTAATAATAAAAACCGAAATTGGTAATTTTTTCATGGTTAAAAATGTTGAATTTAAACTTTGATTAGCTATGGTTTTCTGGCTTTCATACCAAAACAATTCCAAACTCTTATATGAACAAAAATACTAAAAAAATTTCCCTAACAATTCTAGCGGTTATTTTGGCAATTGCTCTGATTTTCTTAGCGGTCAATAATTTATTTGGCAAAACCAATATCAAATCCAACGCTGGCGATGAGGCTTCCAAAAACACATCAATTCCAACTCCTAAAATTGCTGAAGGTGAAGCGGCGAGTTTATTAAAAATCTTGCCAAGTGATATTGTTATCGGCGATAAAAACGCTCCAGTTACAATCATTGAATATGCTTCATTATCTTGTCCGCATTGCGCCGTTTTTTATAGCGATGGTTTTTCTAAATTAAAAACCGAATATATTGCAACTGGAAAAGTTAAATTCGCTTATCGTGATTTTCCGCTTAATCAGCCAGCTTTGGTGGCGGGAATGTTGGCAATTTGCCAAGTGAATGATCGCGAGTTAGATGCGGCAAAATATTACGATTTTATCAAAGTTTTATTTCGCACCCAAGAAGCTTGGGCGTTTGGTGAAGATTTCACCGCCAAGTTGGAAACTTTAGCAAAGCTTGATGGAATGAGCAGTGAAAAATTTAATCAATGTATCAAAAATAAAACTTTGCAAGAAGCAGTTTTAAAAGCTCGTTTGCAGGCAACTCAGCTTTTACAAATTTCTTCAACCCCAACATTTTTCATTAATGGCGAAATAATCAGCGGCTACGGCGGATATAATGAAATCAAAAATGTTATCGATAAAAAATTAGGCGATAATTCAACTGCGCCAGTAAAATCCAACTAACAAATTAAATGCCACAAATTCAAGCGCAGCCAAAAATAGCCATCTCCAATTTGGTCAAAAATTTTGGTGATAAACAAGTTTTAAGAGGCATAGATTTTGAAGTTGTTAAAGGTCAATCTTTAGTGATTTTGGGCGGTTCTGGTTCAGGAAAATCAGTCTGCATCAAGGTTATTGCTTCATTGATGAAACAAACTTCGGGAAGCATTAAAATTGATGGGCAAGAAATTTCTCAAATTAGCGGCGCCAATCGGGATCAATTGATGAGCAAATTTGGTTTTTTATTTCAAGGCGGCGCGCTGTTTGATTCCTTACCAGTTTGGGAAAATGTTGCTTTTCGTCTACTCAATTCCAACAAAATGCCTAAAAAACAGGCTAAAGAAATTGCGATTGAAAAGCTAGAATCAGTGGGTTTAAGCGCCAAAGTTGCCGATCTTTATCCTTCTGAACTTTCTGGTGGAATGCAAAAGCGCGCCGCTTTGGCAAGAGCAGTTGCCGCTAAGCCGGAAATTATTTTTTTCGATGAACCAACAACAGGTTTGGATCCGATAATGGCGGATGTGATCAATGATTTAATTATCAAAAATTCCAAAGAACTTGGCGCTACAACTATCAGCATCACTCACGATATGCATTCAGCGCGCAGAATTGCTGATAAAATCGCTATGCTTTATGAAGGTAAAATTATTTGGTTTGGCGATGTCAAAGATATCGACAATTCCGGCAACCCTTATTTAGACCAATTCATTAACGGGCGCAGCACCGGACCAATTAACTTTTCTGTCAAATAACCTAAACTATTAATAACTAAACTTATGATCAAAAGAAATAAAATCGCTCTAATCGGTGCCGGAAATATTGGTGGCACTTTGGCTCACTTAATTGGCTTAAAAGAGCTTGGTGATATTGTGGTTTTGGATGTTGCTAAAGGCACCGGACAAGGCAAGGCTTTAGATTTGGAGCAATCTTCAATTGTTGAAGGTTTTAACTCTAATATTATTGGCACGGATAATTATGAAGATATTGCCGGCGCGGATGTGGTTATTGTAACTGCCGGAATTGCCAGAAAACCGGGAATGAGCCGTGATGATTTGATGGCAACTAACACTAAAATTATTTCTTTAGTTGGCGAGGGAATCAAAAAATATGCGCCTGATGCCTTTGTGATTGTGATCACTAATCCTTTGGATGCGATGGTTTATGTTATGCAAAAAATCACTGGTTTTGCGCCAAATAAAGTGGTGGGAATGGCTGGCGTTCTTGACTCAGCACGAATGAGTTTGTTTTTAGCCAGAGAATTTAATGTTTCAATCGAAGATGTTAACGCCTTTGTTTTGGGCGGTCACGGCGACACTATGGTTCCTTTGGTTCGTTATTCTTCAGTAGCCGGAATTCCGGTTCCCGATCTGATTGAAATGGGCTGGACAACTAAAAATAAAATCGACGAAATTGTTCAACGCACCAGAGATGGCGGCGCTGAAATTGTTAAACTTTTAGGAAATGGTTCGGCTTATTACGCGCCAGCTTCCTCAGCAATTTCTATGGCAGAAAGCTATTTAAAAGATAAAAGAAGAATCTTGCCAGTTGCTGCTTATTTAAATGGTGAATATGGCGTGAAGGGTTTATATATCGGCGTTCCGGCGATTATCGGCAAAAATGGTGTCGAAAAAATTGTCGAAGTAAAATTAAATTCTGCTGAAACCACAATGTTTAATCGTTCAGTGGAAGCGGTTCGCAAATTAGTTGAAGAAACTAAAATATAAATATTAGTCGTAAGTCGTGAGTCGTGAGTCAAACCGAGTTCGGATCGACTTATCACTTACGACTTACGACTTATGACTTACGACTAAAAATATATGAAAATCTTTGCGGCAATTATCGTTTTATTTTTTACTTCTTCTTGCGCTATCTTTAGCAATAAAGAAACTGCCGGAGAATTTCCAATTTATGGCAATTGGTGCGGGCCAGATCATCCTAAGGCAGAAGCTAATCCTGATCCGGTTGATCTTACCGATTTAGCTTGTCAGCATCATGATCAATGTTATGAAACTAACGGTTATTTGGATGCTAGCTGTGACGAAAATTTAATTGCCGAATTAAAAAGTTTTACTCCCGATAACGAGATTGAAGCAATTGCCAGAAAGGCAATTATTTCTTATTTTAGAAAATCACCAAAATTATAACTTGATAATAACGGAGCCAAAACCTAAAATGCCCGCTCTTTTCAGCCAACCCCAAATTTAGTTTAGCCAAATTATTAGTTTAGATATATGAACATACATGAATACCAAGCCAAAGAAATTTTAAAAAAATACGGCGTGCCAGTGCCAGAAGGCTATCCCGCTTTCACGGTTCACGAGGCGTTTGATGTTGCTTCGCAACTACAATCTGCCGGTCATTCAATTTTTGTGGTCAAAGCCCAAATTCACGCTGGTGGAAGAGGCAAAGCTGGCGGTGTTAAAGTTACTAAATCTGTTGAAGAAGCTAGAGAAAAAGCGGCTGAAATTTTAGGTAAAACTTTAATTACTCATCAAACTGGTCCTGAAGGAAAAGAAGTTAAAAGACTTTATGTTGAAGCTGGTTCAAACATCAAAAAGGAATATTATTTGTCAGTTGTGATGGATAGAGCGAGCAAAACCATCGTGTTTATGGTTTCAACTGAAGGCGGAATGGATATTGAAGAAGTTGCGGCTCATAATCCGGAAAAAATTATTACTGTTAAAGTTGATAAAGCCTGTGGAATTCAAGGATTTCACGCTAGAAAACTAGGATTTGCTCTTGGTTTTAGCGGTCCTTTGCTCAATAAATTTACTAAAATTGTTTTCGCTCTTTACAAAGCTTTCAACGAAACTGACGCAGCGCAGATTGAAATCAACCCTTTGGTTGAAACTGCTGAAGGTGATTTAATTGCGCTTGACGCCAAATATAATTTTGATGACAACGCTCTTTACCGCCACCCAGAAATTCGTGAATTAAGAGATTTAGATGAAGAAGAACCTTTGGAAATTGAAGCTTCAAAATATGATTTAAATTATGTAAAAATGGACGGCAAAATTGGCTGTATGGTCAATGGCGCTGGCTTGGCAATGGCAACAATGGACATTATCAAACTTTACGGATCTTCTCCAGCCAACTTTTTGGACGTTGGCGGCGGCGCCACTCGTGAAAAAGTTACTGCTGCTTTTAAAATCATTTTATCAGACCAAAATGTTAAAGGTATTTTGGTGAATATTTTTGGTGGAATTATGCGTTGCGATATTATCGCCAATGGTATTTTGGAGGCCGCTAAAGAAGTTCATCTGTCAATACCTTTGGTAGTTAGATTGGAAGGAACCAATGTTGATTTGGGTAAAGAAATTTTAGCTAAATCCGGTTTAGAAATTATTTCAGCTGACGATTTAGGTGATGCTGCCCAAAAAATTGTTGCTGCGGTTAATAATCAATCCAACCTTAGTAATCTACCACTTTAATTCATCAAAATTGTAAATTAGATAAACACTATGTCAGTATTAGTTAATAAAAATACCAAAGTTATTTGCCAAGGTTTTACCGGCTCTCAAGGCACTTTCCATTCTGAACAAGCTATCGTTTATGGAACTAAAATGGTGGGCGGAGTTACTCCCGGAAAAGGTGGCACTTTGCACTTAAACTTACCAGTCTTCGATACAGTTTGGGATGCTAAGAAAAAAACTGATGCCAACGCTTCAGTAATCTACGTTCCACCTCCATTTGCTGCGGATGCGATTTTGGAAGCAATTGATGCTGAAATTGAATTGATCATTTGTATCACCGAAGGAATTCCGGTTTTAGATATGTCACGAGTTAAAAAAGTTTTAGCTGGCTCAAAATCAAGATTAATTGGTCCAAACTGCCCGGGCGTTATCACTCCTGGCGAATGTAAAATTGGTATTATGCCTGGTCACATTCACCAAAAAGGTAAAATTGGTATCGTCTCACGTTCAGGAACTTTAACTTACGAAGCAGTGCATCAAACCACTAAAGCTGGTCTTGGACAAACTACTTGTATTGGTATTGGTGGCGATCCGGTTAATGGCACTAATTTTATTGATTGCTTAGATATGTTTTTATCTGATCCAGAAACTCAGGCAATGATTATGATCGGCGAAATTGGCGGATCTGATGAAGAAGAAGCAGCGCAATTTTTAAAAGATCAAGCTAAAAAAGGTCGTAAAAAACCTTGTGTTGGCTTTATCGCCGGCAGAACTGCTCCGGAAGGCAAAAGAATGGGTCACGCCGGTGCAATTATTTCTGGTGGCAAAGGTGGTGCAGAAGATAAAATTGAAGCGATGAAATCAGCTGACATTGCTGTTTCTGATAGCCCAGCTTCTCTTGGTGAAACTATGCTTAGTATTTTAAAGTAACTTTATTAACCGTTAAATATATACCACACTATGAACGATAGAAAAAAAGCCCTTGACGCTGCATTAGCACAAATCGATAAACAATTTGGTAAAGGTTCTGCTATGAAACTTGGTCAACGTCCAGTTGTGGATGTTGATGTTATTCCTTCTGGCTCTTTAGCGTTAGATCTAGCGCTAGGAATCGGTGGTTATCCACGCGGCAGAATCATTGAAATTTATGGTCCGGAAAGCTCAGGCAAAACCACTTTAACTTTACACGCAATTGCCGAAGCTCAAAGAAAAGGACTTTCTTGCGCCTTCATTGACGCCGAGCACGCTTTTGATCCAACCTATGCTAAAAATTTAGGCATCGATACTGATGAAATGATTATTTCTCAACCCGATAATGGTGAAGCTGCTTTGGAAATTACTGATACTTTAGTTCGCTCTGGCGCGGTTGATTTAATCGTCATTGACTCAGTTGCGGCTCTAGTTCCACAAGTGGAATTAGAAGGTGGAATGGCGGATAATCAAATGGGTTTGCAAGCTCGTTTAATGAGTAAAGCTTTAAGAAAATTAACCGGCTCAATTTCCAAAACCAACTGCACGGTAATTTTCATCAACCAAATTCGGATGAAAATCGGCGTAATGTTTGGCAGCCCTGAAACTACCAGCGGCGGAAATTCTCTAAAATTCTATGCTTCAGTGCGTTTAGATATTAGAAGAGGTGCGCAAGTTAAAGATAAAGAAGATATTTTGGGTAATGAAACCAAAGTTAAAGTTGTAAAAAACAAAGTTGCTCCACCTTTCAAAACTGCAGAATTTGAAATTATTTACGGTGAAGGCGTTTCAAAAATTGGCGAAGTTATTGATCTGGCAACAACTCACGAAATCATTGAAAAATCCGGCTCGTGGTATGCTTATAAAGGCGCTAAAATTGGTCAAGGCAAAGAAAATGTTAAAGAATATTTCAAAACCAATCCAAAAGTTGCTGACGAAATTGAAGCTTTGGTTAGAACTAAATTAGGAATCAGCAAAGATAAAAAAGCTGCTGAAAAAGCTGAGAAGTCTAAAAAAGAAAAAAGCGAAGATTAACATTAGTCATAAGTCGTAAGTCGTAAGTCAAACCGGATTTGGGCTGACTTACGACTTACGACTTACGACTAATTCACGCACCCGTGGCTCAACTGGATAGAGTACTTGACTACGGATCAAGAGGTTGCAAGTTCGAATCTTGCCGGGTGCACCATCCGCTTACGCTACGCTACAGCGCGATAGATCCGATTTAACAATTAAATAAATTAAGTTTATGACTCAAGAACTTCCTCTAATGCGTAAAGCAACTGCTGTTTGGCTAGTTGAGAACACCTCATTGACTTTCAATCAAATCGCAAATTTTTGTGGGCTTCATGAGTTAGAAGTTCAGGGCATTGCTGATGGTGATGTGGCGGCTGGTATCATTGGGCAAAATCCAATTAACTCAGGTCAGTTGACTAGAGAAGAAATTTCTCGTTGTGAAAGCAATTCCAAAGCTGACTTGACATTAAAACAATCAGCGTCAGATATTATCAAAGCTTCGGCAAAGAAAAAAACTGGCAAATATACTCCAATTGCCAGAAGAACTGACAAACCAGACGGAATTTTTTATTTACTAAAATATTATCCTGAAATCACTAATGCCAAAATCAAAAAATTGATTGGAACTACGGATAAAATGATCGATTCTATTCGCAATAAAACTCATTGGAATATGAAAAATCTTAAGCCTCGCGATATTGTTTTGCTTGGTCTTTGCAGCCAATCACAATTTAACGAAGTATTGTTGGTAAGTGAAGTAGTGGAAGAAGAATCTGCGCCTAAAAAATCAACCAAAAAATCCGCTTAAATATGACAGTTCAAATTGGAAAAATTGCCCCATCTTTCAGCGCCGTTTGTGATGATGGATCTACAATTGAATTAAGCGAACTTAGAGGTAAAAATGTTGTTCTTTATTTTTATCCAAAAGATGACACTCCGGGATGTACTATTGAAGCGCAAGATTTTACTAAAAATATCGAAAAGTTTGTTGCTTTGAACACTGTGGTTTTAGGCGTTTCCCGCGATTCAATAAAAAGTCATTGCAACTTTATTCAGAAATATAATTTAGCATTTAATTTAGTCAGCGATGAAGATGGTGAGATTTGTTCGGCTTACGGAGTTCTAAAAGAAAAATCAATGTTTGGTAAAAAATATTTAGGCATTGATAGAAGCACTTTTATTATCGACAAAAAAGGCAATGTTGCTGAAGCTTGGAATTCGGTGAAAGTCAATGGACATGTTGATGAGATTTTAGCTTTTTTAGGCAAGTTAGAAAATTAATAATTCATTTCACTCCAATCTCACTCAAAAACGCTTTTTCCAAACTATCCTCATTATGTTTAGTGCGGAACTCTCCGGGCTTGCCAATAAAAACAATTTTCCCATCATTTATAATTGCGATACGATCGCAAATCTCATCGATATCAGAAAGAATGTGCGAGCTGAAAAATATTGAATTGCCGGCTTTTTTATAATTAATTAATTGTTTTTTAAGTGCAATTCTGGCTCTTGGATCTAATCCGCTCATTGGTTCATCTAAAATAATTAATTTTGCTTCACTTAAAAAAGTTGCCAGCAAACCCAATTTTTGGGTCATTCCTTTGGAATATTTGGCGATTTTTAACTTCAAAGCACCAACTTCTAAATCCAAAATTTCAGCAATTTTTTCAGCTTTTTTAAGATCAAATTTTTTCTGGTGAAAACCAGTAACAAATTTCAAAAATTCAGTTCCTTTTAATTGTGCTGAAGGTTGAAATTTTTCCGGCAAATAGGCGACATTTTTTCTTGCTTCAGGAAGAATTTTGTCAATTCCAAAAATCTCCGCACCGCCTCCATCATGCTCTAAAAGATCAATAATAATTTTTATCAAAGTGGTTTTGCCAATGCCGTTTAAGCCAACAAAGCCAAAAATCTCATTATCTAAAACTTCAAGACTAACATCGTTTAAAACCAACTTATTACCGAAAGCTTTAAAAATATTTTCTACTTTAATTGGAATGTGATTCATAAATTAAGATTTTTGTTGTTGCCCAAGCAGATAAGGAATTTGTAATAGAGTAAAAAGAATTGAGATTGGCAAAATGCCGAAAACTTTAAATTGTACCCAAAAATCGGTAGAAAAATTGCGCCAAATTATTTCATTTAAAATTGCCAGAAAAATAAAAAATCCTGCCCAGCGCAGTGAAAGATGGAGCCAAGCTTGATCGCTGATTTCAAAAGCGCTACCTAATAACATTTTGAGTAAAGGTTTTTTAGAAAAATAACCAAATAATAAAATTGCTGCAAAGAGCAAATTGACCAAAGTTGGTTTGATTTTAATAAAAATTTCATTGCCAGAAAAAATAGTTAAAAAGCCAAAAAAACCTAAAATAATGGCCGAAAATAATGGCATTTTGGCGATTTGTTTAGTGATCAAATAATTAATTAATAAAGCGATAAAAGTTATCAGCACCAAAGCAATTGTGGCGGGAATGATCGGGTGATTATTGTTTGAAGTTTTATAGACCAGAAAAAATATTAAAAGCGGCAAAAAATCGCAGCTAAATTTTAAAATGGAATGGATTTTTTTATTGTGCATTTTTTGGTTCCAAAGCAGGTTTTTGTTCTTTTGTAGATTGATTCAAAGATTTTTTTATATCTTCAGCCTTTTTGATATTGGCAAGAATATTAACACTTTTTGATGATATTTCATTTAAATCACTTTTAACTTTTTCCGGTGCTAAGCGATTTCCTAGGCTGTCGGGATGATTTTTATTATAAAGCAGACCGTAATATAAAATTATCCCTATTCCAATAATACGGAAAATAGGATTGCTAATTAACTTATGCATAATTCTAACTGATTTTTTGTGATTAAGCCAGATCTGATTATCTTGATGCCATCTTCTACCTTCAAAACTGTTGAAGCTATTTTATGAAGACAAACTCCGCCGTCAATTATTAAATCAATTTTATTGAGGAAATATTTTTGTGCCTGCTCAAAATCAGTTGCGGCAGCTTGGTTGCTGGGATTGGCACTGGTAGCGGCGATTATACCTTTAAATTCGTTTAATAATTCTAAGCAAAATTGATGATCAGGAATTCTTAACGCCAGATTTTTATCGTTATTATTCAGCAAAGAAGAGATTTTAATTTTTTGTTGAATGAGATTCTTTTTTTGCAGCACCAGACTAATCATTCCGGGCATAAACTTTTTGGCAATCGCTTCTTCGGCTTGGCTGAAATTCAAAAACTCTTTTGCTGTTTTTAAGTCTTGAACAAAAACTGCAATTGGTTTTTTTAAATCACGTTGTTTAATTTTATAAAGTGCTGCAACCGCAATATCACTGGATGCATCGCAGGCCAAAGCATAAACTGTTTCGGTTGCAAAACAGATTATGCCATTATTTCTTAGAATCTCTGCCGCTATTTTAGCGGCGCTAGGATCGTTTTGTTGTAGAATTTGCATTATTTAAATAGAGTAAAACTTTGCCGATGATATTGGCAGATGCCAAATTTTTTAATCATCTCATAATGATTCTGAGTTGGATAGCCTTTATTTTTTTGCCAATTATATTGCGGAAATTCACTGTCTAATTTAGTCATAATTTCATCGCGAGTTTCCTTAGCAATTACCGATGCCGCCGCTATAGAAAGACTTTTGCTGTCGCCTTTGATAATTGCTTTTGCGGAACAATTAATATTGGGAATGAAATTGCCATCGACCAAAACCATATCAGGAATTATCTGATATTTTTGGCATAAATTCTCAAAAGCCAGCTGCATCGCCAATTTTGTAGCATTTAAGATATTAATTTTATCAATAGTTTTCTCATCAACAACTCCAATGCCAAATTTTATAGTATTTATTAATTCAAGAAATATTTCATTTCTTGCTTTTGAAGATAATTTTTTAGAGTCATTTAATTCTTGAGGATAAATTTTTTTATCCAATATTGCACTTGCCGCAACCACTGGACCAGCCAAAGGTCCACGACCAGCTTCATCAATTCCAACCACTATTGAAAAGGGGTTGTGATTAGAGCTAATCCACTCTTCTTCAATTAAAAAATTTGGTTTTATTTTTGTTGCAATTATCATATCGGTTTGATAGTTTTCCTGAACATTAATTTTTTTGATAATCTATCCAAGTTTGACAATCTAACCAGCGAAGCACTTTAAATAAAAGCATTTTAAAAATGACAAATAAATCAGCAATTCAAAAACTATTCTCTCTAAAAGCAACAGTTACAATCATCCTCATAGCCTTGGTTATTGGCGGAGTTTATACTACAATTCATAAAAAGAATGCGAAGATTGAATCAGAAAATACTGAAGAAAAAGCTGAGTTAGTGGTTAAAGCAACCGGTTTAAATTCTGCCGAATCAGTGAAAAATATCGGTGATGTTGAAAAGGTAATTGCTAAATGGGTTGAGGCTAATCCGGAAGCTATCATTCAATCAGTTGTAACGATGCAACAAAAAGCTGCCGAAAAACAACAACACGATGCGCAAAAAAATATCTCTTCAAAACAAAGCGATTTATTTAAAACTAAAACTGATCCAGTATTTGCCCCAAAGGGTTATAATGTGTCATTGGTAGAGTTTTTTGATTACAATTGTGGTTATTGCAAGAAAGCCCAAATCACTGTTGAGGATTTAATCAAACAGGATAAAAAAGTTCGCATCATTTTCAAAGAATTGCCAATTTTAGGAGCCTCTTCTGTAGAATTGTCTAAAGTTGCCATTGCAGTTAATATGGTTTCTGCGGATAGCTATTTAAGTTTTCATAATGCTTTAATGAAAGGAAGTGCCAGAACCAGAGAAGATGCTTTGGCGATTGCCAAAAATTTGAATATTGATGTTCAAAAAGTTGAAAAAACCTTGGAAAGCAAAAAATCAGAAATTGAAGCTCAAATCAAAGTCAATCAAGAATTAGCGGCATCAATTGGAATTAACGGAACACCAGCCTTTGTAATTGGTGAAAATTTAGTGCCGGGAGCTCTTGACGTCGCTTCACTAAAAGAAAAGATTGCTGCTGAAAGAAAAAAATAAAAGATTTTTTAAAGATCTGCGAAAATTACTAATCTATAAACAGATAAAATCTCACTAGCTCAGTGCTGATTTTTCTTATGAATTCATTAAATTTAAGTTGATAAATAATGAGAAAATCTAAAAAACTATTCACAATATTCTCCTTCATCGTCCTATCTCTTGATATGGCGCCTGCTTTTGCTACTACAAAATATATAAATATCGCAACTGGCAGTATTACTGGAGTTTATTATCCAGCTGGTGGAGCTATTTGTCGCTTTGTTAATCGCGGCAGAAAAGATCATAATATCAGATGTTCAGCTGAATCAACTGGCGGTTCAGTATCAAATTTAAATGCACTTAGAAAAGGAACCACAGATTTTGCAATCGTCCAATCCGATTGGCAATATCACGCCTATAACGGCACAGGCTTTTTTGCTGATCAAGAACCATTCAAAAACTTACGCTCAATTTTCTCCTTATATACTGAAACTTTCACTTTAGCAGTTTTAGAAAATTCTGGCATCAAAAAACTCGACGATGTTGCTGGCAAAAGAGTGAATTTTGGTCCCCAAGGTTCTGGAATGTATGCGACTATGGAAGTTTTGTCCAAGGTCAAAGGTTGGAATAAATCATCATTTGCTGCAATCAGTAATCTTGATCCTTCTGATCAAGTTCAGGCGTTATGTAACGGCAAAATTGATGTGATGATTTACACTTCGGGAAATCCAAATGGTGTTTTGCAAGAAGCTACTCAATATAGCAATCCAAAATGTAAGGTTAAGATTTTAAGTGTTGATAGAGAATCAATTGATAAATTAGTTAAGCTCAACCCATTTTATGTTAAAGCAATAATTCCGGGAGGAATGTATAGGGGCAATCCAAATGATATTGAAACTTTTGGTGTTAAAGCCACAGTCGTTACTTCAAGTCAAATTTCCGACGATGTGGTTTATAATGTAACTAAAGCAGTATTTAGTGATTTTGATAATTTTAAAACTCTGCACCCAGTATTTTCCTCTTTGAATAAAAGAGAAATTATCAAAGAAGGCAATTCTGCGCCACTCCATCCTGGAGCCATAAGATATTATAAAGAAGCTGGGTTACTATAAATAGGTTTTCTTGGTCTTTCAGTTAGTTGACACTGACTGATAAGCTCTTGTGGCGTGGCGTTATATATTGATGTGCTGCGGTTATTTGGTAGGTATAAAACTGTATATCTATTTCTCTTATTGCTTTTCTGATTATATTCAATCGCATCGATAATTGACTTCTCTACCTCTGCCTTTGTTGATTGGAGAATTAAAATCCGATATGAAGAATTTGGACAAAAAATTTCCGTGTTAAATTGAGGCTCTTCCTTAAAAATTCCGCAGCCAGATAATAATAAAGATAAAATTACAGCTAAATTTTTCATAGGCTGTTTTAATTAATTAGCTTTTACTTGCCCAATATTACCAAATATTTGTGACCACCAACTCTTTTTCTGATTAGCAACTGCTGTGTAATTCGGATTGAATTTGATAGAGCCTTGATCGGAAAGATCATAATTTTTTATTTTCTCAACAATGTTGTGATTATCAAAAGAGATGGTGATTATTTTGCGATCTAATATTTCTGGTTTAAAAAATAATAATTTTTTGATATCCTCAGAATAATAAACCCAAAGTTCTTTTTGATCGATCTCAGATACAAAGCTAGGATAGCCCATAAAATTCAAGGCATCATTTTTGTTGCTAATTTTTTCTTTCAAAAGTTGATAATCAGATAATTCAAAAGAATAACCTTTTTTCTCAATTTGACCACAAGATGTAAGGCCAATTAAGCTGATGGTTAGGGTAGATAATAATATTAAATGGCGCATTATTGATTGAGAGGTGAAGTGGAAATTAGCAGTTGATTTTATTATTTTGCTGCCTATTATAGCAACTCATTTTTTCCAACCCAAGAAGATTTATTTACCATGGCAGTTCCTAAAAGAAAGAAGTCTAAATCAAGACGTAATATGCGCAGAGGCAGTAATGGCTCTTACAGCGTTAATCTACCAAATGTTGTAGTTGATGCAACTACTGGTGAATATAAATTATCTCATCACATTTCTATTGATGGTTATTACAACGGCAAAAAAGTTGTTGATTTAAGCAAAAAAGTTAGTGAAGTAGCTGAGGCCGCCTAGTTGTCCGCCTTGTTGTCATAATTTATTAAGGGATATTATTAAGTGACCAAGAAAATCAACATAGCCCTTGATTGTATGGGCGGCGATGATGCGCCGCGCTCAATAATTGAAGGTGCCAATATTATCTCCTCGTCAAATTCTGAGGTTCATTTTCTACTTTACGGAAATGCCGATCTAATTAATCCAATTCTGGATAACTGCCCAGCTCTTAAAAATAATTCTACCATTTTTCATACCGACCAAGTTATCGCTGCTGATGAGAAGCCATCGGTTGCGCTTAGAAAAGGCGCAAATTCTAGTATGCGTTTGGCGATCAACTCAGTTAAAGATGGTTTGGCTCAAGCAGTGGTTTCGGCCGGAAATACCGGTGCTTTGATGGCAATTGCTAAAATTGTTTTAAGACCACTTCCTTCCATCGATCGCCCGGCGATTGTTACTTTTATGCCCAATAATAAAAAAACTGCCACAGTGATGCTCGATATGGGCGCCAATGTTGATTGCAATTCTGACGTTCTTTTTCAATTCGCCATAATGGGTAGCGCTTTTGCTAAAGCGGTTTTGAAGATTGAAAAACCTTCAATTGGAATTTTGAATGTTGGTTCAGAAGATTTAAAAGGTAGCGATTCAGTCAAAGCCGCCGCGCTTTTAATCAAAGAAAGCGATTTGGCCAGCGCATTTTATGGTTATGTTGAAGGTGATGATATTGCTAAAGGCACGGTTGATGTGGTTGTAACTGACGGGTTTTGTGGTAATGTAACTTTAAAAGCCATTGAAGGCACAGCCAAAATGGTTTCTAGTGCTTTGAAAGAAGGTTTTAACAGTTCATTTTTAGCCAAAATTGGTTATTTATTAGCCAGTGTTTCTTTGAGTTCAGCGTTAAAGCGCCTTGATCCTAGAAATTATAACGGCGCAATGTTAGTTGGTTTAAATGGTGTGGTGGTAAAAAGCCACGGCAGCGCCGATAAAATTAGTTTTGCTAATGCTGTAAAAGTTTCGATTTCATTGGTTGAAGACAAAATTAACGATAAAATTATTGCCGAAATAAAATCCGCGACCAACGGTTATCACGATGAAATTCAGGATAGTAAAAATGAAAACATTTAACTCACAAATTCTCTCCTCCGGCTCTTATTTGCCCGCCAAAATCCTCACTAATTTTGATTTAGAAAAAACCGTCGACACTACTAACGACTGGATTGTTGAACGCACCGGAATAAATCAAAGACACATTGCTGCAAAAGGCGAAATGACTTCCGACATTGGTTATTTTGCGGCAAAAATTGCCATTAAAAAAGCCGGTTTGAATCCTGAAGATATTGAGATGATTATTTTGGCAACCACAACGCCGGATTTCACTTTTCCATCAACAGCAACAACCATTCAAGCTAAACTCGGCGCTAAGAATGCTTTTGCCTTTGACGTGCAAGCAGTTTGCGCTGGCTTTGTTTATGCTTTAAATATTGCTAATAATTTTATCAAAGTTGGACAAGTTAAAAACGCGGTAGTAATTGGCGCAGATATTTTGTCGCGCATTGTTGATTGGCAAGATCGTAACACTTGTGTGCTGTTTGGTGATGGTGCTGGCGCGGTTGTATTGCAAGCAACTGAAGATAAAAATTGCGGAATTATCGCTACCAACATTTATTCCGATGGTAATTTGAATGATATTTTAAAAACCAGCGGCGGCGTTGCATCTTCGCAAAATGCCGGTTTTATTCAAATGCAAGGCAAAGAAGTTTTTAAACATGCGGTTGATAAAATGGCAAAATCGGTGGTGGATGTGATGCAAAAAGCTGGTTTGGAAGTCAAAGATATTGATTGGCTAATTCCGCACCAAGCCAATGCCAGAATACTTCTATCGGTTGCTAAAAAGTTAAATTTACCGGAAGAAAAAGTAATTATGACCGTTGCCAATCACGCCAATACTTCTGCTGCTTCCATTCCTTTGGCGTTAGATTTTGCGCTACAAAATAATAAAATTAGAAAAGGCGATGTAGTAGTTTTTGAAGCTTTAGGTGGCGGGCTTACTTGGGGCGCGTCGGTAGTGAAATGGTAAATTTATTTTTTACGGAGCACGGGCTCCGCCCCGCTTTGCAGAGATCCCTAAATATACTAAACTAGAAGCTGCAATTATCAGCACAAAACCTTCTTTGCCAATAAATTGCATCGCAATTCCAGCCAATAAATTTCCACAAAATCCACCGAATAATCCAATTGCCGCAAATGAAGAATTAATGAAAATCATCTGATTTTTGCGTCTTTTCAAATTCGCTCCATACCAGCAACAGATTGACACCAACGAAGTTATCCAGCCGAGAATTAAATAAATCAAACTTGCTGAATAATAATTCTTAATTGCCCAAGGCAAAGCGGCAATTGCCAGAAAGAACGCGACAAATCCCCATAAAATTAGCTTCTGATAAGATTTTTGATTGATCATAAAACCAATTAGAAAATCCAATATTCCGATACTTGAAAAAATGCTAATTAACAAACCAGAATTTTCTGCGGAAATATTGCTTTTGATGCCGTAAATGACAGTGAAGAATATTATTGTGCCGCATTGTAAATCAGTCAAAAAGCGGGCGAGAAAAATGCGCGGATTGCGTTTGATAAAAACGATCAATCTTAATTTGCTATGCGGAATTAATTTGGGTTCAAACTGGCGAATTGGAAATAAAATTAAGCAGCTCAGCAAGGTGAAAAGCGAAGAAATTATAAAAACTTTATAATCGCCAGCGCCAATAAATTTAACAATAATTGGACCAATGGTGAAGCCAATACAAACCGCCGTGCTCGAGGTGGCGATGATCATGGCGCGAATTTTATTCTTGATCGTAATATTTATCCAAGCGCTGCGCAGGCTGATGATGCTGATAATTGCGGTTCCCAAAGCAAAGCTGAGCAACAGCCACAAAATAAAATTCTGATAAAAAGGCAGCAGCAAAATTGTGCCCGAGGCAAGGCAGCCAAAAAATAAAATTGAATTGAAGATGCCGAGTTTTTTGCCTAATTTATGCAGCAAATAAATGATCGAAATTCCACCCAAAATATCGCTGGCGGTGGCAAAGCCAATTAGAGAAATTGGAACTTGATTTTGATAGAGAACCAGCGGCAAGGAGACGATATTGATGCCCATTGCCGTTGATAAAAAGAGAATGCTGATCAGCAATAAAAAGATGTGATTTAGCCCACAAAAAAATGAGTGTTTTTTATCAATCTTTAAACCTCTGAGGATTTTTAAAATTCTTGAGGTTTTACTCATTGAGCATTTAATTAAATATGAATTGATCTTTTATCCACTCCTAAAGCCGCTTCTTTAATGGCTTCGTTATAAGTTGGGTGGGCGTGACAAGTTCTGGCAATATCTTCAGCGCTGCCGCCAAATTCCATTGCGACAACAATTTCGTGAATCATATTTCCAGCTTCTCGACCGATAATATGGGCGCCTAAAATTTTGTCGGTTTTAGCGCAAGCTAAGATTTTGACAAAACCTTGATCGTCGCCAGTGGCTCTGGCTCTAGAGTTTGCCATCATTGGAAATTTGCCGATGTTATAAGCAATTCCAGCAGCCTTTAATTCTTCTTCAGTTTTGCCAACTGACGCAACTTCTGGGTAAGTGTAAATTACATTAGGAATACAATCATAATTAATATGTCCAGCAGGATATTTCCCATTGGCAGCAATAATTTCGGCAACCGCCACACCTTCATCTTCAGCCTTATGCGCCAACATTGGTCCAGCTGTGCAATCGCCGATCACATAAATATTATCAACATTGGTTTTTAAATGATGATTTTCAATAAATCCGCGGGCGTTAGTTTTGATGCCAACATTTTCCAAACCTAAATTTGCAGTATTTGGTTTTCTGCCAATTGCCACCAAAACCACATCAGCTTCCAACTTTTCTTTCGCGCCACCAGCCGAAGGTTCAATTTCAACGATGGCACCTTTTTTATCTTTTTTAACTGATAAAACTTTGGTCGATAAACGGAATTTGAAACCTTGTTTTTCCAAAATTCTTTGGAATTGTTTAGAAACTTCCGCGTCCATTGCTGGGGTGATTTTATCTAAATATTCCACCACTTCAATTTCAGCACCAAATCTGCCCCAAACTGAAGCCATTTCTAGCCCAATAACGCCCGCGCCAATGACAATTAATTTTTTTGGAGTTGCAGTTAAATCCAAAGCACCGGTTGAAGAGACGATAATTTTTTCGTCAATTTCAACGCCAGGCAAGCCTGCAACTTCTGAGCCGGTGGCGATTACGAAATTTTTAGCTTCCACAATTTCTTTCGAGCCATCTTCTTTCAAAACTTCAATTTGGTTTTTATTCAAAAATTTGCCATAGCCGTTAATCATCGTCACTTTGTTTTTCTTAAACAAGCCAGCAATTCCGCCAGTTAAACTTGCAACAATTTTATTTTTGTTATCAATTAATTTTTTAACATCAATCTTCGGTTTAGAAGTTTCAATTCCCAAATCCGCAAAACTATGCGCCGCATCATGAAATTTATGCGAAACTTCCAAAAGCGCCTTTGACGGAATACAACCAACATTCAAACAAGTTCCACCCAAAGTTTTGCGCGCCTCCACACAAGCCGTTTTAAGCCCCAACTGCGCCGCGCGAATTGCTGCCACATAGCCACCCGGGCCACCACCGATAATTACTAGGTCAAAAGATTGATTAGTCATAGAATTGTTTAAAAAGTTAAATAAAAGTTAAAAAATGTAAAATAATAATATCTGAATCAATATCACTTATTTTGTTAAGCAAAAATTCTATTATTACTTAATCAAATTCATATCCCGAGCAATTTTTTATCAATTACCGTTGGCTTTAGCCAACGGAAAAGAAGTTTGAGTTGGTTAAGAGTTGTGAAGGATTTTTTGGTCATAATTAATCAAGAAAATTCCACAATAAATTATCATTAATAATTGCCTGAATGTTTTGATCTAAACATTCATTAATGATTTGGTTGTGATATTCTTTTTTCAAAAACAATCCCAAAAGCGGTTTGTAATGGATGATTTGTTTGTCGTAAATTTTGCTTAAATCACTATTTTTATTGCTAACGGTTACGCGAATTTTGCTGTAAGCAACATCGCGATAATTGGTAGAAACGAAACCTAATTCCAAGATTTCAACCTTTAATTGATTGGTTGTAAAGCGTTTTAGTTTTAAACCTTTTTGATCTAAATTGGCGGATAATTTTTGTAAAATTATTGCTGATAAATCTTGGTCATTATTTAATTTGGCTAATTTTTTATCAGCAGCATAATTCGGATTTTTATATTGCTCATCAAATTTCCACAGCGCCAGAGCATTTTCAAAGCCGATGAAATTTTTATTTTCTCTATCATCAGCAACTCTCAAATTGAGTTTTTTGTTGTAATATTTATCGATAGTTAATTGCGGCGCAGCAGAGCTGATCTGAATGGATTGATCGCTATGGCGACAAGAGGAAAAAAATAATAATGTAATTAATAAAGAGATTTTATATTTCATTTAGCCGAATCTTCCAGTTATGTAATCACTAGTTTGCTGATTTTTTGGGCTGGTGAAAATTACATTAGTTGCGTCATATTCAACCACTTTACCCATATTAAAAAACGCGGTCATATCCGAAACCCGCGCCGCTTGTTGCATTGAGTGAGTGACGATGATGATGGTGAAATTTTCTTTAAGCTCATCAATTAATTCTTCAATTTTGGCGGTGGCAATTGGATCAAGAGCGGAGCAGGGTTCGTCCATCAAAATTACTTCGGGTTTCACCGCGATTGTTCTGGCGATGCATAATCTTTGTTGTTGTCCGCCGGATAATCCGGAAGCTTGATCATTCAAGCGATCTTTAACTTCGTTCCACAAGCCGGCTTTTTGTAGGCTGGTTTCAACAATTTCATCAAGCTCTTTTTTGCTATTAAAAAGCCCATGAATTCTCGGGCCGTAAGCGACATTTTCGTAAATGCTTTTTAAAAATGGATTGGGTTTTTGAAAAACCATGCCAACTCTAGAGCGCAAAAAAACTACATCTAAATCTTTGCTGTAAATATCTTGACCGTCAATTTTGATTTCACCGGTGATTTTGCAAGAGGAAATTGTGTCGTTCATACGATTCAAACAACGCAAAAAAGAAGATTTGCCGCAACCAGAAGGACCAATTAAGGCGGTGGTGCTGTTGGGTTGGAAGTTTAGATTGATGTCAAATAATGCCTGCTTTTTTCCGTAGAATAAATCGATATTTTGAGCAGAAATTTTAATGTTTTCCATCACTTCAAAAGGTTGGTTGAAAGACCGATTAATCTAGCTTTATTTTTTAAAAGATCAATTTATTAGTCGTTAGTCGTAAGTCGTAAGTCGTAAGTCGTAAGTCGTAAGTCGTAAGTCGTAAGTCGTTAGTCGTGAGTCGTGAGTGGTAAGTTGGTTGTGTTTTTGGTTTCTTGTTTTAAACTGAAATAAATCAATCAAATATAACTCGACTTATGACTTACGACTCACGACTCACGACTCACGACTCACGACTAAAAAACTGCGAATCATTTCCAACTAATCGTAAAAAAGTTATAATTTTAGGCTCGGGGCCCAATCGAATTGGGCAAGGTATTGAGTTTGATTATACTTGCGTTCATGCTGCTTTTGCTTTGAGGGAAATTGGGATTGAAGCGATTATGGTTAATTGTAATCCTGAAACAGTTTCAACTGATTACGACACTTCGGATCGTTTATATTTTGAGCCTTTAACTGCGGAAGATGTTTTGGAATTGGTGCAAAAAGAGCAAGAAAATGGTGAACTTTTAGGAGTTAATGTGCAGTTCGGCGGTCAAACTCCGCTTGGGCTGGCAAAGTTTTTGCAAGATGAAAATGTGCCAATTATTGGAACTTCTCCAGATATGATTGATCTGGCTGAAGATCGTGATCGTTTCAAAAAATTACTTGAACAATTAGGTTTAAAACAACCCCAAAATTATATCGCTTACTGCGCTTTTGAAGTTATTGATCAAGTGAATCAAATTGGTTTTCCAGTTGTGGTGCGCCCTTCATATGTCTTGGGTGGCAAAGGTATGGCGATTGTTTATGATGTGGAATATTTGCACAAATATTTAGCCGAATATTCCGAAGTTTTTGAAACTGGCCCGTTGCTTTTGGATCAATTTTTAACTGATGCAATTGAGGTTGATGTTGACGCTTTATGTGATGGCGAAGAAGTTTTTGTGGCGGGAATTATGCAGCATATTGAAGAGGCGGGAATTCACTCTGGAGATTCTGCTTGCTCAATTCCACCCTATTCTTTGAGTGATGAAATTATTGAAGAGATCAAACAAGCAACAATCAAAATGGCTTTGGCGCTGAATGTAAAAGGCTTGATGAATGTGCAATATGCCATCAAAGATAATCAACTTTATGTTTTAGAGGTAAATCCGCGCGCTTCAAGAACTGTGCCGTTTGTGGCTAAAGCAACTAAAATTCCTTTAGCAAAAATTGCTACTTTGATAATGGTTGGCAAAAAATTATCTGAATTTAAATTGGAATATAAAAAGCCAAATTATTTTTCAGTCAAAGAAGTGGTTTTTCCATTCGCCAGATTCAACAATGTTGACATCATTTTAGGTCCAGAAATGAAATCAACCGGCGAAGTTATGGGCATCGACAAAACCTTTCCGCTGGCTTTTGCTAAAGCGCAAATTGCTGCGGGTGTAAAATTGCCAACTCAAGGTTTGGCGTTTCTTTCCGTAAAAGATTCTGACAAAAAATATCTCACTCAAATTGCTAAAGATTTAACTCAAATTGGCTTTGAAATCATTGCCACCAAAGGCACGGCAAAATTCTTAAATGACAATGGAGTTGCGGCAAGAGTTGTCAATAAAGTCGCTGAAGGCAAGCCGCACATCGTTGATATGATTGCTGCCAAAGAAATCGCTCTCATCATCAACACAACAGAAGGCGCCACCGCCACCAAAGACAGCTTTTCAATTCGTCGAACTGCACTAATCAAAAACACCACTTATTCAACCACAATTTCCGGCGCCAAAGCTTTGATTGCTGCGATTCAGGCTTATAAGGAAAAAGGAATGAGTTTAGATGTAACGGCGTTGCAGGATTTGTAGTTTGAGCTTCGTCATTTCAGCTTAAGCTGGGATGACGATTTTTATATAGGATGACAATTCACCAAACACTAAAGCTCAACTAAGCTATGACATCTCAAACCTATCAATCCATTTTAAAAAAAACTTACCAAAAATCTCCTAGCGATGAAAGATTGGCGATGACTATTCATCAGCAATTTGGTGTGGCGCTTTCTGTGGCGCGGGTTTTGGCGGCGAAAAATTCTAATCGGGAATTTAATTTTGAAGAGGTTGAGAATTTTTTGAATCCGACTATTAAGGCGAGTTTGCCAGATCCGTTTGGGCTTTTGGATATGGAAATTGCGGTGCAAAAAATTATTGCGGTGATTAAAAGTGGTAAAAAAATCACCGTTTTTGGTGATTATGATGTTGATGGCGCAACTTCCTCAGCGCTTTTGAAACGCTTCTTTGCCAGCATTGGTGTGGAAATCGGTATTTATATTCCTGACCGAATTTTGGAAGGTTATGGGCCAAATGTGGCGGCGCTTTTGAATTTGAAAAAACAAGGAACGGATTTGGTGATTACGGTGGATTGTGGAACGGTGGCGTTTGAAGCCTTGGAAGCTGCGCATCAAGCGGGTTTGGAAGTGATTGTAATTGATCATCACATTGGCGCGTTTGATAAGCCGCAAGCAATTGCGGTTGTTAATCCTAATCGTTTGGATGAAAATTTTCCTCACAAAAATTTAGCCGCAGTTGGAGTTTCATTTTTGCTGGCAGTAGCGGTGAATAAGGCTTTGCGCGATATTGGATATTATTTGGATAATAATTTATCGCCGCCAAATTTGTTGTCATTGCTGGATTTAGTTGCGCTGGGAACGGTTTGCGATGTGATGACTTTAGATGGAGTGAATCGTGCTTTTGTGGCGCAAGGTTTAAAAATTATGAAAAGCCGCACCAATATTGGCATCAGAGCTTTGTTTGATGTTGCCGGTTTAGATGAAGAGCCGTCAAGTTATCATTTAGGATTTGTGATTGGCCCTAGAATTAACGCCGGTGGAAGAGTTGGAAAAGCTGATTTGGGCGCTAGGTTGTTATCAACCAACAATGAAGAAGAAGCCAATAAAATTGCCGCTGAACTTAATATTTACAACAATCAGCGCAAAGATATTGAAGTTAACATTTTAGAAGAAGCCAAAAATTCTTTAGAAAAAACTCAGCACAATCATTCAGTTTTATTAGCCGCTTCCGATCAATGGCATCAAGGTGTGGTGGGAATTGTGGCGAGCAGAATTAAAGATTTATATAACAAACCAACTGCGATAATTGCTTTAAAAGACGGCATTGGCAAAGCTTCGTGCCGTTCAATTTCGGGAGTTGATTTTGGTGCGGCAATTATCAAAGCCAAGCTGCAAGGGCTTTTAATTGAGGGTGGTGGGCATAAAATGGCGGCGGGTTTTTCGGTTGAAGAAAATAAAATTGCTGATTTGCAAAACTTTTTGAATAGTGAATTATCTGCAGCGGTGGCACTTTCTAATCAAAATCAAATCGCTCATTTTGCTGATATTTTAGATATTAACTCAGCAAATTTAAATTTAGCCAAAGAGCTTTTGAACCTTGAGCCATTTGGTGTGGGCAATGCTAAGCCTAGATTTTTAATCAAAGATTTGCAAATTGTTGAAGCCAAAATTGTTGGTTCAAATGGCAAACATATCAGATGTGTTTTTTCTGCTAAAACTCTTGCGGGCTGGAATGGCAGAATCACCGGATTCGCTTTCAATGCGATGGATAGTACTTTGGGTGAGGTTTTAATTTCTAAAAATAAAGCAAAACCAATTGCAATTATTGGGCAGATTAATATTAATAGCTGGATGGGCAATGAGAATTTGCAAGTGGTGGTTGAGGATTTGGTTTGTTAGAATGAAATCCCAACTCATTTGAGATCTGCGCCCCACGGGGCGCAGATTCAATGGTTGCTAGAACGGCTCTGGCGTTGAGTTCGTTTATTTAATTTAAGGTAATTATCCCTTAATAACAAAACTGTCATCCTGAACGAAGTGAAGGATCT
>JAZKFV010000008.1:0-26923 GCA_040386195.1 Pseudomonadota bacterium
TTCTCGTTCAAAACTAAAAACGTCGTCATTGCGAGCTCTGCGCGGCAATCCAGTTTTACGCAATCACATTACAATTTTTTAGTGGTATTATTTTTTTTAGTTTTAATTTTAGTATGAGCTTCAGACTTAGCTTTATCAATAATTTTTTGTAACTCTTCAAAAACTTCCTCAGCCGGAGAAAATTTACCATTTTCAAAATCTTCTAAACCGCGATTAATCTCATCAACAGTTTGATCAAATTCTAATTTCTTTTGAATTTTTTGATAAGCAGCGGCATCCATAACCACAATCTCTGCTTTGCCATTCACGGTTAGAATAGAAGGTCGTCCGGATTTTTTGAGATTAGCAATAAATTTAGCAGTGTCGTTTTTGAAGCTGGTTAAAGATTGAATATCTTGAGTTATATTTAGCATATTTAAAAAGATTTAATTAAGTTTTTTAAAAATCTAATTCAATCTTAAAAATAAATCAAACTTTTAATTTCTTTAAAATTTCCGGCTCAATTTCAGCAATAGTTTTTAAGAAAAAATCGCGGTTGAAAAGTTCGGGATGAGGGATTTTTAAGGCGGCGCCGTGATCAATTTTTAAATCAGCAATCGCAACAATATCAATATCAATTTCTCGTGGTGCCCATTTGCCGCGATAGATTTTGCCTAGATCAATTTCAAGTTTTTGAGTGATTCTTAAAATTTCTAACGGTGGAAATTTTTCTAAATTGATTTGTGCGGAAAGAGCCAGATTATAAAAATCAATATCCCATTCCGGCGGTGAGTTTGGTAGCAATAAAGCTTTATTTTCTAGGGTTGAAGATTGTTTAAGATCAGTTAATTCTAATGCAATTTGCAGCAATTTTATCGCTTGATTGAGATAAGATTGGCGATTGCCGATATTGGAGCCGAGGCAAAAAATAATTCTTTGAAACATAACAATTAATAACTTTACTAATTTATAAAATCCCGCCACCCAAGACTTTATATAGTTGAGTTAGATTTGCTAATTTTTCTTTTTGTAAATTAATTTTGCTTTGCTCGGCTAAAAATAATTGTTTTTGAGCATCGGCAACATTTAAAAAACTGTCAATTCCTTCGCGGTATCTGGCGTTAGAAATTGTATAAGCTTGGTTGGCGGCATCTGCCAAATTAGTTTCGGCTTGCATTTGTTGGTCTAAATTTTTCTGCGCCGCTAACTGATCAGCAACCTCACGAAAAGCGGTTTGAATGGCTTTTTCATATTTGGCGATATAAATATTTTTGCTAATTTTAGCATAATTTAAATTGGCTTTGTTTTTTCCGCCCTGAAAAATTGGCAAACTAACTTGCGGGGTAAAGCTCCACGCCGCAGAAGAGCTGGAAAATAAATTTGATAAATCTGAGCTGGCATATCCTGCTGAACCAACCAAAGAAATAGTTGGAAAAAATGCCGCTCTGGCAACGCCAATATTGGCATTGGCAGCTTTGAGTTGATGCTCAGCTTGCATCACATCTGGGCGCATTAATAATACATCGGATTTTAAACCGATTGGCAAATTTGCCATCAATTCAACATCTTCCAATTTAGCCGGCTTTTCCAAAAGCTCAAAACTGGCAACGCCCATCAAAAGTAATAAGGCATTTTTATCTTGCTCGGTCTTGCGGGCATAAAGCGCTTGGGTGGATTTGGCGTTTTCAATATTGATCCTTGCCCCAGATAAATCGAGCCCAGAAATGATGCCAAATTCAAAACGTTTTTTGATCATTTCAAAAGATTTTTCTTCAGCAGCAACAGTGTCTTTGGCTAATTGCCAAATTTTTTGATCGGCGAGAAATTGTAAATAAGCGTTGGCAACTTCAGCAATCAAAGCAATTTGCGCGGCATTTTTAGCTTCTGTGGTGGCAAAAAAACTTTCCAAAGCCATTTTATTGCTGCTGCGAATTTTACCGAATAAATCAATTTCAAAAGCAGCGCTGGCAATATTGGCGTCATATCTTGAATTTTGAAAACCAACAAAGCCAATATTGGCGGGAATTTCTTGTTTGGTGTAGCTTGCTTTAGCATCAATTTTGGGCATTAAATTGGATTGACTAACCCGATATAAAGCCCGCGCCGCATCAATATTTAAAACCGCCACTCGCAAATCGCGGTTATTATCCAAAGCAGTTTGGATAATTTTTTGCAGATCGGCAGATTTAAAGAATTCCTGCCATTTGATGCTGGAAACTGCTTGAATTTGCTCAGCAGAATCAATTCCGGAAAATGTTTCTGCCACCGGAGATTTGGGGCGTGAATATTTTGGAATCATTGTGCAAGATGAGATCAGAGCAATGATTATGGCGCCGCTAAGAATTCTGTTCATTGTTGTTTTTTTTATTTTTCCAAGAAAATTGCTGAACTTTTATATAAAACATTGGCACAAATAATATTGCCAGAGTGCTAGCGGCAATCATTCCACCCATCACGCCAATGCCAATGGCATTTTGGCTGGCGGAGCCGGCGCCGTGGGCAAATGCTAGGGGAGCTACGCCTAAAATAAATGCCATAGAAGTCATAATAATTGGGCGAAATCTTTGTTTAACCGCGATCATTGCGGCTTCGTTAATATTGTGTCCTTGCCGCGTTAAATTGCGGGCGAACTCCACAATTAATATGGCGTTTTTGGCCGCCAGCCCAATGGTGGTCAGCAAGCCAACTTGAAAATAAATGTCATTACCAATGCCGGTTAAAAGCGCCGCCATTGCCGTGCCAATAATGCCCAGCGGCACCACCATCATTACGGCAAAAGGTATTGACCAGCTTTCATACAAAGCCGCCAAACTCAAAAACACTACGATTATTGATAACAAATAAAGCACCGGAGTTTGCGCGCCGGCAAGACGCTCTTCATAAGAAAGTCCTTGCCATTCATAGCCAATTCCGGCGGGTAATTTTTCAACCATTTTTTCCATTTCTAAAATTGCGGTTCCAGTGCTTAAACCCGCAGCTGGTGAGCCTTGAATATTCACCGAAGCATTGCCGTTGAAGCGTTCTAATTTTGGTGAACCAAAAGCCCAATGCGCTGAAGAAAAGCTGTTAAAAGGAACCATTTTGCCTTGGTTATTTTTTACATACCATTTATTGACATCTTGGGGCAGCATTCGATAAGGCGCGTCGCCTTGCAGATAAACTTTTTTGATGCGACCCTGATCGATAAAATCATTGACATAAGACGAGCCCCAAACGGTTTGTAAAGTTTTGTTGATATCGTCAATTGACAAGCCCAAAGCTGCGGCTTTTTCGGTATCAATATCAATTTTATATTGCGCCACATCGCTAAGACCATTGGGGCGAACTGCGAGCAAATTTTTATTTTGCGCTGCCATTCCCAGCAGTTGATTGCGCGCTTGCATCAAGCCTTCGTGCCCCAATCCACCGCGATCAATTAATTGAAAATCAAAGCCAGAAGCATTGCCCAGCTCGCGAACTGGCGGCGGATAAAATGCAAAAGCGGAAGCGCCTTTAATTTGTGAAAAAGCGCCCATAGTTCTGCCAGCTAGCGCAAAGACTGATTGGTCTTGATCTTTTCTTGCGCTCCAATCTTTTAAACCCACAAAACCCAAAGCAGCATTTTGACCGCTGCCAGCAAAGCTGAAGCCGGTTACGGTGAAAAGATGATCAATATTTTTACCTTCATTATCCAAAAGATGATCTTCAATTTGTTTTACACTTTGCAAAGTGGTCTCGGCCGTTGATCCGGGCGGAGTGCTGATTAAAAGATACATCACACCTTGATCTTCATTGGGCAAAAATGAAGTGGGAATTCTGATAAACACCAAAACCAAAATGCCCAGCAAAACTCCATAAACAATAAAATATTTTTTTGGTTTATTAATAATGATATTGGCAAGCTTGGCATATTGGCTGCGGCTTTTATCGAAGAACTGATTAAACCAGCCAAAAAATCCACTATGAACTTCGCCGTGACCTTTTTTAATTGGCTGCAAAATAGTTGCGCAAAGTGATGGTGATAAAATTAACGCCACTAAAACTGACAGCGTCATTGCTGAAACTATCGTTAAAGAAAACTGGCGATATATTGCGCCGGGCGCGCCGCCAAAAAAAGCCATTGGCACAAAAACTGCTGACAAAACCAAAGCAATACCAATCAAAGCGCCGGTAATTTGATCCATTGATTTGCGCGTTGCTTCTAAAGGCGAAAGCCCTTCTTCATTCATCAATCTTTCAACATTTTCAACCACCACAATGGCGTCATCAACCAACAAACCAATGGCTAAAACCAAAGCGAACATTGTTAAAACATTGATACTAAAACCAAACGCCGCCAAAGCGGCAAAGGTTCCAAGTATTACAATTGGAACGGCAATAGTTGGAATTAATGTGGCGCGAAAATTTTGCAGAAATAAATACATCACCAAAAACACCAAGAAGATCGCAATCAACAAGGTTTTCACCACCTCTTCAATTGAGAGTTTTACGAATGGCGTGGTGTCGTAAGGATAAAGAACCTTAACGCCGGCGGGCAAAACTTTAGATAATTCATTAATTTTGGCTTTAACATTTGCCGCGGTTTTCAAAGCATTGGCGCCACTTGCCAAACTAACCGCCACACCGGCGGCGGGCATTCTTTTATAGCGAACGATGCGGTCATAATTTTGGGAACCAAGCTCAATTCTTGCCACATCTTTGAGGCGAATTTGCGAACCGTTGCTATTCACTTTGAGCACAATTCTTTTAAATTCTTCAGTGGTTTTTAAACGTGAGCTGGCATTAATTGTGGCGTTGAGCTGCTGCCCTTCAACCGCCGGCAAGCCGCCCATTTGACCTGCTGAAACATCGACATTTTGCTCAGAAATTGCTTTTTTAACATCGGCAACCGTTAAATTAAATTTGAGCAATTTATCGGGACTCAGCCACACTCGCATTGAATATGGCGAGCCAAAAACCGTCACCGTGCCCACGCCGTTGACTCGTGAAATTGGGTCTTGAATTTTGGAAGATAAAATATCGCCAAGCTCACCTTGAGTGATTTTGCCGTCTTCAGAATAAAAACCAATAACTAGTAAAAAGCTTTCATTAGCTTTAGTCACCTTCAAACCTTGCTGCTGAACATCTTGCGGCAAAAGTGGCAAGGCGGCTTGAACTTTATTTTGAGTTTGCACCTGAGCAATATTGGGATCAGTTCCTGGTTCAAAAGTTAAAGTGATATTCACATTGCCAGTAGAATCGCTGGTGCTGCTAAAATAACGCAAATTATCAATACCGCTGAGCTGCTGCTCAATTACTTGGGTGACACTATTTTCTAAAGTTTCTGCCGAAGCACCAGGAAGAGAAGCGCGCACTGAAACCGCTGGCGGCGCAATGTTTGGATATTGCTCAACTGGCAATTTTAAAATCGCAATTGCGCCAGCCAACATAATCATTATGGCAATTACCCAAGCGAATACTGGTCTGTCGATAAAAAATCTGGACATAGTTTTACTTTGATATAGTTAATTTGACTTTTCCTGCGGGAAAACCGCTTTCACAAGAGCGCCGGGTGCAATTTTTTGGAAGCCCTCAGTGACAATCACATCACCATCTTTTAAACCATCTTTTATTAACCATTGATTACCAATTGCCTTTACAATGTTAATTGGCGCTGGATTAACTTTATTTTCAGCGTCAATAATCCACACGCTCAAAGTGCCGTCAGGATTACGAGTTGCGGCTTTTTGGGGAATTAAAATTGCGTTAGAACTATTAATTCTAATTCTGGTTTTGACAAAAGATCCGGGCAATAAAATTTGATCCGGATTATCAAAAATAGCTCTAAGTTCAACTGAGCTGGTGCTTGGATCCACATTGACTTCTGAAAATTGTAAAGAACCTTGATGCTGATAAATCGTGCCGTCATTCAAATATAAATCGACGGGAACTTTTTGATCTTTGGCAGCGCCTTTAACATTACTTTGAAATTGAGTTAAATCCTCGCTGGCTCTGGCAATATCAACATAGATTGGATCAAGCTGAGTTATGTTAGTGATAATTTGCGCTTGATTAGCCGCAACTAATGAACCTTCCGTGACCAATGATTTGCTGATTCTGCCGCTAATTGGGGCAAAAACTTTAGTATAATTTAAATAAACTTTAGCTTTATCAACTGCCGCTTTGGCAATTGCAACCGTTGCTTTCGCCTCGCCTAAACTGGCGATCACATCGTCATATTCTTGCTTGCTAACCGCATCAACTTCAATCAATTTTTTGAAGCGATCATTTTTAGCTTTGGTGGTAACCAAATTAGCTTTGGCCTTTTCTAAATCAGCTTTGGCGCTGTTATAAGCTGCTAAATAAGGCGCGTCATCAATTTGATAAAGCTGCTGACCTTTTTTCACCAAACTGCCTTCAGTGAAAAAACGCTTGAGAATAATTCCATCAACTTGCGGACGAATTTCAGCAAAACGATAGGCCGAAGTGCGACCGGGCAATTCTTCAAAATCATCAACATTTTGACTTTGTAATTTGAGCGCCAAAACTTCTACAGCCGGCTTATTTTGATTGGCTTTGGCGCCAGCTTTAAAATGAAGAAAGCCATAATATGCAGCGCCGGCAAAAGCCAGAATTGCTAAAATAATATAGATTTTTTTGCGATTATTTTGACTAATTTTTATTTTAAATTTCATTTTAGTTACCGTTTAATTATGCCGTTCCAATAAATTTCAAAACTGTTTGAGATATGCTCTTTTAAAGCCTTGCCGCGCAAATTTTGTGATTTTAAATAAGAGATTGCCGCCATCAATTGTGACGAAACTAAATCACAATAATAATCCAAAGGAATGTTGACAATTTGCCCATCGGCAATTCCCTGTCCAATTTTTTGATTAGCAACTTTGAAGATTTCTTCGGTGCGGTTGGTTGCATCTGGACTTATAACTTGTGAAGCCTTGAGCAAATGCACAACTTTATATTTTACCGGATTAGCAATTGCCCATAAAATATAAGAGCTCCAAAGTGAGAAGAGAAATTTTTGTAAAGTTTTAACTTCAGCAACATCAGATAGAATTGAATCAGCAATTTCGGTTTTAATTTGCAGATAAACTTCATCAATTAAAATTTGCTTAGACGCAAAATAGTTAAACAAACTGCCATTAGAAACGCCTGCTTCTTCGGCAATTTTAGCGGTTGCAACTGAAACGCCTTCAGTGGCAAAAAGTTTGATAGTGGCGACGATGATTTTTTTGTCTTTTGGGAGCATATTTTGAAAAAAAGATTGGCGGATTTTAAATTATGACTGACTAGTTAGTCAATCATAATTTTTAAGATATTGAAAAAAAATATTTACAACCTAAATATGGGCAGTAAATTTTGCGCTCCTTAAATTAAACCTCCTAAAAAATGACTGAAGAAAAAACCGAGAATCAAGAAAATATTACTGACCAAACTCAGTCTGAACCAGAACAAATTTCTGAATCAGATCAAAAAATTTCTGCCTTAGAAGAAGATAACAGAAATCTAAATGATCGCTTGCTTCGCCTTGCTGCCGAGCTGGATAATACTCGCAAAAGAAATCGTGAAGAAGTTGATAAAGCTAATAAATACGCGGTTTCAAATTTTGCCGGCGATTTGGTTTTGGTGGTCGAGAATTTTTATTTAGCCTCAGATAATTTGCCCGAAGAAGAAATTAACAAATCACCTTTGATCAAACATTTTGCCGAAGCGATGGTGATGACTAAAAAAGAATTAACTAAAACTTTAGAAAAGCACGGCATTAAAAGAATTTATCCGGCTGGCGAAAAGTTTGATCACAATTATCACGAAGCCATTTCTCAAGTTGCCGCCCAAGAAAATGAAGAAGACGGCATAATCAAACAAGTTATTCAAGCCGGCTATAGCATTGGCGAAAGGTTGATTCGTCCGGCTTTAGTAATAGTTGCAAATAAAAGCTAGAATCCTCTTGCAAAAAACAAATTTAGCCGTTAAATTGCCGGCTCTTTTTTATTGCTGCATACAACTTATCTTTTATTTCTTAAATAAAAATAATTCGGGATTGTAGCTCAGTTGGTTAGAGCAGGATGCTCATAACGTCTTGGTCGTAGGTTCGAGTCCTACCGGTCCCACCAACTTGAGGTAAGCACAATTAATAACTTAAAACTAAACTACAAATGCCTAAGTTAAAAACAAATAGCAGCGCCAAAAAACGTTTAAGAGTTACTGGAACTGGTAAAATCAAACATAAACAAGCTGGCAAAAGACACGGCATGACCAAAAAAAGTGGCAGCCAAATTAGAAATTTAAGAAAGTCTGCAGTACTTAGCGAAGCAAACACCGCTGGCGCTCTTAAACACTTAATGCCATATAATCGCTAATAATAATTAATTAATTCTTCAAGAAAATGAGTCACGTAAAAAGAGGCGTTACCAAAAGAGCACGTCATAAAAAAATTCTAAAATTAGCTAAAGGCTATCGCGGCAGAGCAAAAAACTGTTTCCGCGTTGCTATTGAAAAAGTTGAAAAAGCTTTACAATATGCTTACAGAGATAGAAAAGTTAGAAAAAGAGATTTTAGAGGATTGTGGATTCAAAGAATCAACGCCGCTGTTCGCGAACAAGGTTTGATCTATTCTCAATTCATCAACGGTTTAAAATTAGCTAATATTGGTTTAGACAGAAAAGTTCTAGCCGATCTAGCCGTTAGAGAGCCAAATGCTTTCAATCAAGTAGTTGAAAAAGTTAAAACTGCTTTAAAGAAATAACTTCTATTCTACCATCCTTTCAATTTAGCAAAGGATGGTAGAAAATCACTCCCCATTCCCCGATGAAACTATTCAACATCTACGTTAAAAAATCAGAAACTGATACAATCGAAGATTTAGTTGTTGTCAAAAGTAATTTTTCTTATCTAGCTTTTTTATTCGGCATTCTTTGGTTTTTACAACATAAAATGTGGAAAGAAGCTGCCTGTCTCACCTTGATTGATATTCTTTTAATAATAATTGGTCAAAAAGGTTTATTTGGTTCATTTGATATTTTGGCAATTGAATTTGGCTTGCTGCTCATAGTTGGTTTGAACGCCGGATATTGGTATGAACAATATTTGCGCAAACATAATTACCAATTTGTTGGTAATGTTTTTGGCAAAAATAAAGACGAAGCCAAATTACATTTCATTTCCAACTGTTTCAAAAGCGAAGATCAAGATTTTTGCCCATCAATCATCAGCATCAAACAAAGAAAAAATCCTTCCCAATATTTCACAACATAATATGCGGCAATCAAAAGTTGTTATCATTGATTACGGTTCTGGCAATTTGCAATCAGTGTTTAACGCTTTACAGCTCGTCAAATCAGATTCTCAGCTCATCGAAATTTCCAACAATCCTCAAGATTTAAAATCCGCAACTCACATAATTTTACCCGGAGTTGGTGCTTTTGGCGATTGCATTTCTAGCTTAAAAGCCATTGATGGAATGGTGGAAGAATTACAAATTCAAGTTCTAAAAAACCAAAAACCATTTTTAGGAATTTGTGTTGGAATGCAACTTCTGGCGGATTTTGGTTTTGAATATGGCAAAAATGCTGGATTAGGATTTATCGCAGGTGATGTGATCGAAATTGATAATCAAAATAACTCCTTAAAAGTTCCCCATATTGGCTGGAACAACATCTCAATTAAAAAATCTCATCCAATTTTAGATGGCATAAAAGATGGCGAACATTTTTATTTTGTTCACAGCTTTCACTTTGACGCTAAAGATCAAAATGATGTTGTAGCAACCGTAGATTATGGCTCACCACTAAATGCAATTCTTACCAAAAACAATATAATCACTACTCAATTCCATCCTGAAAAAAGCTCTGATGTTGGACTAAAATTACTCAAAAACTTTATCTCATAAAATGACATCATCTCCAAAATGCAGCAAATGTGGCTGTGAATATACCTACGAAGATGGTGATATGTATGTTTGTCCAGAATGTTTTTGCGAATGGTCAAAACTCGCCGCGCCAATTGAAAAAGAAGATGAGCCAGAAGTTATCAAAGACGCTAATGGCGTGGTTTTGCATGATGGCGATGATGTGACGGTGATTAAAGATTTAAAAGTGAAAGGCTCGTCTTTAGTGGTAAAAGTTGGCACTAAAGTTAAAAATATTCGCCTTGTTGGCGGTGATCACGATATCGATTGCAAGATTGCTGGCATTGGCTCTATGAAACTCAAATCAGAATTTGTTAAAAAAGTTAGCTAACTTTAACAATGAAATCTCATCTTCAAAATCTTATCCAAATTAACGGCGCAATTTCGATCAGCCAGTTTATGAACGAGGCTTTGTTTCGCCCGCAGCTTGGTTATTATCAGCAGCAAAATCCGTTTGGCAAAGATGGGGATTTTATTACTGCGCCGGAAATTAGTCAGGTTTTTGGTGAATTGATTGGCGCTTATTTGATGGGAATTTGGCAAAATAATTATTCTGGTAAAAAAATTAATCTGGTGGAAATGGGCGCTGGTCGTGGCACTTTGATGAAAGATTTTCTGGCGGTGGCAAAAAAAATTCCTGAGTTTTTAGCCAATGTTAATATTTCCGTCATCGAAATTAGCCCAAGATTGCAAGAGGTTCAAAAGCAGAATTTGCAAGGCTTCAAGGTTGATTGGTATAATAATTTTGCTGAATTTTATTGCCGAAATAATGATGCGCCGATTTTGTTTATAGCTAATGAATTGTTTGATTGTTTTGCCATTGATCAGTTTGTGAAGACGCAAAATGGTTGGGCGCAGAAGATGGTTGGGATTGATGCGAATGGTGAATTGGAATTTGTTTTAGGAAATTTAATGAACATTAAGGTCGGGGTTACAAACCCCGACCAGCAGAATTTAGGGAGTATTTTTGAACACAGCTCACAAGCAATGAGTTTTATGAATGAACTCTCCGAAGCTATTAAAAAAACTAATGGGCTGGGTTTAATAATTGATTATGGCTACATCAAAAACGAATTCAAAAACACTTTGCAAGCAATAAAAAATCATCAATTCTGCGATGTTTTAAAAGAAGCTGGAAACTGCGATATTACTGCTTTGGTAGATTTTGCTAATCTCCAAAAAATCGCTCAGAAAAATAATTTACAAACTTCACTTATTACTCAAAAAGAATTTCTAAATTCGCTTGGAATTGAATCAAGACGAGAAAAATTATTAGCCAAAAAAAATCCCGAAGAACAAAATCAAATCAACTCCAGCATCAATCGTCTTATCGATGAAAAGCAAATGGGTGAGCTATTTAAAGTTTTAATTATTTGGTAAATTTCTCTAGCAATTAGAAGTTGATTTTAAAAAGCCACTAATCTATCTTACCCGCTTCCTTTTTGCCGAATTAGCTCAGTTGGTAGAGCAACTGTCTTGTAAACAGTAGGTCGGGAGTTCGAATCTCTCATTCGGCACCATTTCAATCAAATCATTGTTGAAGTGCCTGATAAAAAACATCTCCAAAAATTCCGACAAATTCGCTCCGTTCTCTTCGATATTTTCATCTGCATTTGGGGAATGATTGTTCCCATCGCCTATGTCAAAGCCATTATTGATAACGATTCTAAGCTTGCTGATACTGGCGCCAAAGTTTGGGCGCAGTTTTCGCTTTTCATTTTAGAAAAGTTGTGCGGCGTTAAATATGAAATTCGTGGGCTAGAAAATTTGCCTAAAGAAAACGGTTTTGTGGTTGCCTGCAAGCATCAATCAATGTGGGAAACTATTGTCTTTCACTTAATTTTTAATCGTCCGGTTTATTCTTGGAAAAAAGAATTACTCAAAATTCCTTTCTACGGTTGGTTTTTAAAGGCAATGAGCGGAATCACCATTGATCGCAAAGGCGGTGCTAAAGCTTTAAAAAGTCTTTTGGCTGAAGCTAAAAAATATACCAATAACAAACAAAATATCATTCTCTTCCCGCAAGGCACCAGAACTCCAGCTGGCGCGAGTGTGGCAGATTATCCTTATCAAATTGGGATTGTGGCAATTTATCATCATTTACAAGTCGATGTAGTTCCCGCCGCGCTGAATTCAGGAATTTATTGGAATAAAAATGGCGCCAAAAAATCTGGCACTATAATTTTAGAATTTTTACCACCAATAAAACCAGGATTGGAGAAAAAAGAATTTTTACAAAAATTAGAAACTGCAATTGAAGTTAAAAGCGACGATCTAAACAAAATGACGAATGAAAAGTAGAGACCAAATTATTTGTGGAATACTTGAATCTCAAGCTCAATTGATTATTGATGAAAAACTAAAAGTAGATCAAATCCAACCAAAAATTTTTGAATATAAAACTCAGTCTGGTGAAAAACTTTACAGTTTTTTAATTAGCGTTTTCAAAAAAATTCCCAACCCAACTGATCAGCAAAAACAATATTTTGTTGAACAATTTCTTAAAATTTATCCTCTTAATCAAAAAGACGGCTATCAAAATAAATTTGGCGATTTTTTATTCGCCAGCGAGCATTCACCTTATTTAACTCTGGCTGTCTCTTATTTAAATAGTCAATTTTTTCAATCAAAAATCTTTAATGTTTTAGCAATTGATGAAAAAGTTATTGATAATTTTTTGCTGGAAAATTTTCTTGCTTTAGATTTTAGCCAAGAAAAATTATTAGGTTTTATCGGCGCCGAATCTGAAGGAAAAATAACAGATAAATTTGCGATTGTGCTTCATCAAATCTTACTGCATTTGATTGCTTGTGATGCAGATAAAACTCTTAAAATAGATCAACCATCTTTAGCAAAGCTCAAAACAGCTTGCCAAAATTTTGATGAGATAAATTTAGTTTTAAAAACAGCCGCTTCGTTAACAGAAAAATATCTAACTGACGATACTGGAAAAAAGATCAGCTATTTAGATGAGCTTGAGGCGCAAGAAAAAGATTTGGGAATAGAAAATGAACCGATTGATCACGCTATTTTTACTAAAAAAATAAATGGTCGAGAAGATTTAGATGCGTTAAAAAAAGCGACAGAATCAGTAAAACAAAGGGGAATTTTGGCTATGGAAAAATTAACAACAAAACTAGAATCTCAAAAACCCGCGAATCTTTTGCGAACATCATCTGCAAATAGCTTGTCAGATCAAAATCATGGTCAACAACCACCTTCTGAAAATCGCCATTAATCCAAGAATGATATTGACAAATTAAGATCGATTTGTATATTGCTGCCTTCCTTTATTCGCCTATCTCAAATCAGGCAATTTTTAACTTACAAAATTATGAAAATTTACAACTCTTTGAAGTCAGCAAAAGCTCGTGATAAAAACTGCAAAGTAGTGCGCAGAAAAGGTCGCCTATATGTTATCAACAAAGTGAACCCTAGATTCAAAGCTAGACAAGGTTAGTTTTTAACTTAAATTGTAGAGCCTAAAATGCTTGCTACTCGAAAGATCTCAATTGGTACCAGAGGCAGCAAGCTCGCATTAACTCAGGCTGAAGAAGTCAAAAAACTCATCACCTCTTTTTATCCAGAATACCAAAATTCTCCTCAATTAATTTCAATTATTCCCTTCAAAACCACCGGCGATAAAATTATCGATAAAAGCCTTGTGGATATTGGTGGAAAAGGTTTATTTATCAAAGAAATTGAAGAAGCTTTATTAGATCAGCGCATTGATATTGCCGTGCATTCGATGAAAGATATGCCCGGATTTTTTAGTTCCGGCTTAGATATTTTTGCAGTCCCCGAGCGTAAAGATCCGCACGATGGTTTTATTTCCAATCAATATTCTTCAATCAAAAACCTACCTTTTGGCGCCACAATTGGCACTTCTTCACCACGGCGCGCAGCTTTAATTTTGAATCAACGCTCCGATTTAAAAATTGTTAATTTTCGCGGTAATATCGACACTAGATTGAGCAAATTGCAAGATCAACAAGTTGATGCCACAATTCTGGCAGTTGCTGGTTTAACCAGAATTGATCTACAAAATCGTATCACCGCCATTATTGACACTCAAGAAATGTTGCCGGCAGTTGGTCAAGGCGCTTTGGCTTTGCAAGCTAGAAGTGATGACGAATTTATGATCAAATTTTTAGAACCGCTAAATCATTCAATCAGCACAATTTGCGTTGCTGCCGAAAGAGCATTTTTAAAAACCATCAACGGCTCTTGCAAAACGCCACTCGCCGCTTATTGCCAAGTGCAAAATAATCAATTATTTTTACAGGTTTTACTGGCTAGTTTAGATGGTAGGGAAATTTATAAAACCTCACGAACCTCAGATTTAAAGGACTCGATCAGAATTGGCAATGATGCCGGCGAGGAAATTAAAAAGATTGGCAAACATATTCTTGATAATTTGAATGGCTAAAATTCTTTTAACCAGACCTCAAAAACTCTCCGAAAACATCGCTAAAAACTTAAGCAAAAAAAATCTTTCTTCTTTAATTGAGCCTTTATTTTCGATCGCTCCAATTGATAATCTTCAACCAATCACAGAAAAGCTTCAGGCAATTTTGATTACCAGCTCTGCTGCAGTTTTTGCTTTAGAAAAATTGGCACTAGAAAAAGATTTATTGATTTTGGCAATTGGAGAAAAAACTGCCGATAAAATTAAGAAATTAGGTTATCAGAATATTCTCATCGCCAACAATTCTGCTGCTTCACTACTAAATTTAGCATTAGAAAAATTATCTAAATCTAACGGTTTAATTCTTTATTTATCAGGAGAAATTATCACTTTAGATTTGGCTGAAAAATTGCAGGAACAAAATTTTTCCGCTCAGAAAATTGTGGTTTACAAAACTACGCCGAGCCAAAAATTTTCGACCCCAACTATCGATAAAATCAAGAATGGCGAGGTTGGCGAGGTTTGGATTTATTCTAAAAATAGCCTCAAAATTTTTCATCAACTCGCAGCGCAAGATAATTTGCTTGAATATTTGCGTGAAATAAAAATATTATGCTTAACTAAAGAAATCGCTGATTTAGCCGATAAAATGAACTTTTTAAAAACCGGAATTATTCAAAAATAATATGCCAGAACAACCAATTAAAAAATCTAAAAAATATTATTACTTAGCCGTTTTTTGGTTAACAATTATTGGTTTGGTTTATTTTTCAGGGAAATATCTGATCAATGAATTTCACTATAAACAAGCCAAAGACAACGCTCAAAGCCAGTTTGCTAATATTGAAACTGAGATTTATCAAACCCCAATAGCTCACAGCGAAGCCAATAAAATTGAAGAAAAGCCTTTAAATCAGAATGAAATTTTACTCAAACAACAATTACAAATTTCTGAATTACAAAATAGTTTTAGCGCTTTGCAGCTAGATTTGGCAAGGCTAAAAACCAATGACAGCTTGCCAAAAATTATTTTGAGTTTTGTAAAATTGCAAGATTTAATCGCAGCTGGGCAAAATTTTGACAACGAATTACAAAAGCTAGAAGTGCTTTGCCGCGCTGATTTTGCGCTTACTGACAAAATTATTAAACTAAAATTAACTCTAAAAAATCAACCAAAAAATCGTCAAGAATTAGCCAAAGAATTTGCCAATTTAATTCCACAAATTAAAGCTAAACAAGTTGAAATTAAAAGCGGCGGAACTTGGTGGGGAAGGATTAAAGCGGTGATTGCCAGATTTATTATTATCAAAAAAACCGGCGAGAGTAATTCTGCTTCAGAAGTTGAGTCGGCAATGTTTAAAATTATCAACGCAATTGAAAATAATCGCCTTGATGTAGCCTTGCAAAACGTGGATTTGATTGGAAATGATTATCGAGAAATTTTGGCTGGTTTTAGAAATAATTTACAAAGCTCCAGCAATTTTCAGCAAATTAGTAACGAGATTTATAAATATTTGGAAATGTTAAGTAACGATTAAACCACTCCGGCTCTAAGACAATCGTGAATATGTAAAATTCCGATCGCTTTTTGATTTGCAACAACAAATAGATTGGTAATTTTTTTCTCATTCATCAAAGCCACCGCTCCAATTGCAAGCATGTCTGCATCAATAAAAGCTGGGTTTTTAGTCATTAAGTTTTCCGCAGAAAGATTCATAAAATTTTTGTTGATATGTCTTCTTAAATCTCCATCAGTAATAATTCCCACCAAATTTCCGGCTTGATCAACAACGCCGGTACAGCCCAAATGCTTAGAAGTCATCTCAAGTAAAACCTCTTCGATTTTCGCCTCTTTATGAACTATCGGCAAATCTTTTTGCTGACGCATTAAATCTTTCACCTTAATAAATTCGGCGCCCAATTTTCCACCTGGATGAAAGACGCCGTAATCTTGATTGCTAAAACCTTTAGCTTCCATAAGCGCAATTGCCAAAGCATCACCAAGTGCCAACATCATAGTTGTGGAAGTGGTTGGAGCTTTGATTTGGGTGGCTTCTGGAACTTCTGGCAAAACCAAAGCAATATCAGAAGCGTTGGCCAATTCAGAATCTTGTCTTCTGACAATACCAATCATTGGAATTGAAAATCTTTTGCAATAATAAATTATATCTTTGAGCTCTTTGGTTTCGCCAGAATTGGAAAGTAAAATCACCACATCTTCTTTGGTTATCATTCCCAAATCGCCGTGGCTAGCTTCTCCAGGGTGAATTGAAA
Source organism: Pseudomonadota bacterium (assembly GCA_040386195.1). Lineage (GTDB taxonomy): Bacteria > Pseudomonadota > Alphaproteobacteria > Rickettsiales > UBA1997 > JAJTCH01. Next base: position 16,545 of record JAZKFV010000008.1, read on the forward strand.
ATGCTGCAGTGCCAGTTGACGCCATAGTTGCGGCAATTTTATTAGCAATGTGACCACTTTTGCCCATACCGCTGACAATCACTCTGCCTTTGCTTTTCAAAATTATTTCTACCGCTTGAATAAAACTCTCGCCTAAAAATTCTAACAAAGAATTTAAACCAGCAATTTCGGCTTCAATGGTTTTTTTGGCTGAATTTATGTAGGATTTTTTGTCTTGATTATTGGTCATTTTGTAAGTAGATTTCGCGTTTCTTAGGAACACACATTCAAATCGAATTATGTCGCAAAATCAAGATATTTATCTGCAAGAATTTTTAGACGCTAAAGCAATTTTGCAAGGACACTTCATTTTATCTTCCGGCTTGCACAGCAACACTTATCTACAATGCGCTCGAGTTTTGATGGACGGCGCCAGAGCACAAAGACTTTGCGCGGCATTAGCTGAAAAAATCATTGGCAGAATGCGTAATAATTTTGCTGATATCGTCGTTTCTCCAGCAATGGGTGGAGTTGTGGTTGGTTATGAAGTGGCAAAACAATTGGGCATTCCAGCAATTTTTTGTGAAAGAGTTGAAGGGCAATTTCAATTTCGTCGCGGTTTTGAAATTCGCAAAAACGCTCGGGTTTTAGTGGTTGAAGACGTTATCACTACTGGAAAATCATCATTAGAAACTTTTGAGTGCGTACAAAAAATGGGCGGCGAAATTGTTGCTGAAGCTTGTTTGGTTGATCGCAGCAATTATGACGACATCACTGAAAAGCTTGGCGTTCCAGTGGTTTCGCTGATTCAGCTTGATGTAAAAGTTTTCGATCCTAATTCAGTTCCACCGGAGCTAAAAAATATTCCCGCTGTAAAACCAGGAAGTCGCTTCATAAAATAGGAGTTAAATATGAAAATTTTAAACAAAATTATTCTATTATTTTCAATTCTCACCCTCACCTCTTGCGCCGCTATTAGCACCGCAGTTTCTAAAAGAAATTTGGAAGTTAAAACTAAAATGCAAAGTAGCATTTTTCTAAATCCAGTTACTGATAATTTAAAAACTGTTTTTATCCAAACTCACAACACTTCTGATCAACAATCATTTAATGTTGTTGAGAATTTGCGAAGAGAATTAAGAAAAAAAGATTACCGCGTCACTAATGATCCGGGGCAATCACATTATATTTTGCAAATCAACATTCTCCAAGCTGGCAAAACCAGCAAAACTGCTTTAGAAAAATCTCCTTTTGGAGTTTTAGATGCGGTTGGTTTTGGCGCGGCAGGTGCGATGATTGGTGGCAGAAATGGCAAGATTGGCGGCACAATTATTGGTGGAGTGATTGGCGCTGGAGCTTCTGTGGTGGCTAATTCTTTGGTTGAAGATGTTTATTATTCAGCAATTACTGATATTAGAATTATTGAAAAGCAAAAAGGTGATAACATTATTTATCAAACTCGAATTTTGAGTTCAGCAAATAAAGTGAATTTAAAATGGGAAGTTGCTCAGCCGGAATTGGAAAAAGGTTTAGCTAATTCAATTGCTGGCGTGTTTTAGTTGAGCTGCAATTTCCATGGCTCCGTAAGTTATAATTGCTGTTGCTCCCGCTCTTTTAAAAGCAATCAAAGTTTCATATAATCCAGCATCAAAATCTAAAATTCCTTCTTTAGCGGCAAGTTTCAACATCGCATATTCGCTGCTCACTTGATAAGAAATTATTGGCAAATTGCAGATTTGTTTTGCCTTGGCAACAATATCTAAATAAGGCAATCCGGGCTTGATAATTAGCATATCCGCACCTTCCGCAACATCTAAATTTATTTCTCGAATTGCTTCAGCGCAGTTTCTAAAATCCATCTGATAATTTTTCTTATCACCAACGCTTAAATTTTTATCCGATCCAATTGCATTTCTAAAAGCTCCATAAAAATTGGAAGCATATTTTGCTGCGTAAGACATAATGCCAATATTTTCAAAACCGTGTTGATCCAAATATTTTCTAATTTCACCAACTCGCCCATCCATCATATCGGAAGGCGCAACAATATCACAGCCGGCTTTAGCTTGCACCAAAGCTTGTTTGCATAAAATTTCAATTGTTTGATCATTCAAAACTAATCCATCTTTGCCGAGCAAACCATCGTGACCATGCGAAGTATAAGGATCTAAAGCCACATCACAAATCACTCCAATTTCGGGAACTTGTTTTTTAATTGCCCTCACCGCCTGACAAATCAAATTATCAGCATTCAAAGCTTCGCGACCATCAGCGGTTTTTAATTTTGGATTAGTTGCTGGAAAAAGCATTATCGCTGGGATGCCTAAATCTCTGGCTTTACGGATTTCTTTAATCAATAAATCAATTGAAAAACGAAACTGATTTGGCAAAGTTTTAATCGCTTCTTTTTTGTTTTTGCCCTCAATGACAAAAAACGGCATGATCAAATCGCTTGAATGTAAGCGAGTTTCCGCCAATAATTCTCTGATCCACGGCGATTTGCGATTTCTTCTCGGGCGCGAGTTTAAAAAATTCGACATATAAATTTATGAATATTTTAGAAAAGATTTGTCAAGATAAGCAATTAGAGGTTAGAGGCAAGAAAAAATTGCTTTCTGGGCAGGAAATTTGTGCGCAAATTAAATGCGCCGATCATAAACCAAAAGATTTTGCCGCGGCAATTGAAGAAAAATTAAAGCAAAATAAATGCGCAATTATCGCCGAAGTTAAAAAAGCTTCACCGAGCAAAGGCATAATCCGCGCCGATTTTGACCCAGTTGCAATTGCTAAAACCTATCAAGAAAACGGCGCAACTTGTCTTTCGGTTTTGACTGATGAAAAATATTTTATGGGCAAAAATGAATATTTATCGGCGATTCGCAAAGAAGTTGATTTGCCGATTTTAAGAAAAGATTTTATCATCGACCCATACCAAATCTGGGAAGCCAAACTCATTGGCGCGGATTGCATTTTGTTAATTATGGCGATGCTTTCCGAAAAACAAGCAATTGAATTAGAGCAAACCGCGCTTGATATTGGGCTTTCGGTATTAATTGAAATTCACGATGAAGAAGAATTGCAAAAAGCTTTAAAACTAAAAAGCCGTTTGATTGGTATCAATAATCGTAATTTAAAAACTTTTGAAATTAGCCTTTCAACCAGCGTTGATCTGGCTACAAAAATTCCTCAAGATAAAATTATCATTTGCGAAAGCGGAATTTTTACTAAAGCGGATATTCTAGAAATGCAGAAAATTAGCATTAATGCCTTTTTAGTTGGTGAATCTTTGATGCGACAAGGTGATATTGGTTTGGCACTAAGAAATTTGTTAAAATAATAAATCCCACATTGACATTTTCCCACTTTTGGTTTTCAATAAACAAAGCTTTAAATCAATCCAAAACCCCACAATGACTACAATCGCAATATCAAAAACACTTAGACCAGACAATAAAGGCAGAATATGCTTGAGCAGTTTTTTAACTGAGAATATCAGCAGTTTTAAGGCTTATTTAGATAAAAATCACCGCATTATTCTTGAGCCTTTTGCTGAAATACCAGCCAAAGAATTATGGCTGCATCAAAACCCCAAGGCTATGGCTTCAGTTAAAAAAGGTTTAAAACAATCTTCTAAAAATAAAGTTAAATCTTTAGGCAGTTTTAGTTAATTACCAACATTCACCACAATGACCAAATTCAATCTTTTATTCACTGTTGAAGCAGAAAAGCAATTAAGAAAAATAGAAAAAGAACATTCTTTGGTAAAACGTTATAAGGCAATAATTAAAACACTCGGATATCTAGAAAATAATCCAAAACATCCAAGTTTAAACACTCACAAATATAGTTCTTTATCTGGAGAAAATGGTGAAGAAATTTTTGAGTGCTATGCTGAAAATAACACTCCGGCGGCTTATCGTATTTTCTGGCATTACGGGCCAAATAGAAATTTTATTACCATCATCGCTATAATTCCTCATCCTTAATAATTAGAATAAATGACTTTCAAAATCGCCGTTATTGGCAGACCTAATGTTGGTAAATCTACTTTGTTCAATAAGCTGGTGGGCAGAAGTTTGGCAATTGTTGATGATATGCCCGGAGTAACGAGGGATCGCCGGGAAGCGATGGGACAATTGGGGCCGATGGAGTTTATGGTTATTGATACTGCGGGGTTGGAAAATGAAATTAACGATGCGGCTTTGGAAAAAAGAATGGTGGCGCAAACCCAGATTGCAGTTATTGATGCGGATCTATGTTTGTTTGTGGTTGATGGCAAAGCTGGAATTACTTCGGCGGATCTACATTTTGCCAATTGGTTGCGCAATTCTGGCAAAAACGCAATTTTGGTGGTTAATAAACAAGAAGGCAAAGATGGAGAATTTTTTGGGCGGGAATATTACAAATTAGGTTTCAAAGAAATGGTCGGAATTTCCGCGGAACATAAGGAAGGATTCAATAATTTATATGACGCAATTGAACCGTTTTATGATGAATATAATAAAAATTTTGGTGAAGTTTTGGCTGAAGAAGAAAATGATAAGAGAATTCAAATTGCCATTATTGGCAAGCCTAACGCTGGAAAATCAACCTTTCTCAATAGTTTGCTGGGTAAAGAGCGCCTAATCACTGGACCAGAAGCGGGAATTACGCGTGATGCAATTGCCATTGATTGGCAATTTGAAGGTTATCAAATTCGCTTGATCGACACTGCCGGAATTAGACGCAAAGCCAATGTGCAGCAAAAATTGGAAACGCTTTCAGTTGCTGATAGCTTGCGTTCAATCCGTTTTGCGCAGATTGTAATTATGTTGATTGATGTCAGTTCAATTCAATATAAAGCCCAAACTATGGATTTTATTTTGGATCACCAAGATTTGGCAATTGCGCAAATGGTTGTAAATGAAGGTCGCGGCTTGGTTTTTGCGATTAATAAATTCGATTTAGTTCCCAACAAAGACGAAATGATTAAAGAAATTCGTTTGCAATTAGACAAAACTATGCCCGAAATTGTTGGCGCACCAATCATTCCAATTTCTGCGATCAATGATCACAACGTGAAAAAAACTTTGCAATTTGCTATTAAAGTTTATGAAGAATGGCAAGCTTATATTCCAACCAACAAACTCAACGATTGGCTGCGCATTGCTGAAAGCAAACACGCGCCAATTTTGGTCAAAGGCAAGCCGACCAAATTAAAATATATGACTCAAGCCAAAAAGCGTCCGCCAACTTTTGCACTTTTCACCAACTATCCCAAAGCCATTTCCGGCGCTTACAGCCGTTATTTGGTAAATTCTCTGCGGGAATATTTTAATTTAAAACTAACGCCAATTCGTTTGTTACTGCGCAAAAGTGAAAATCCTTTTGAAGGCAGAAAGGAAAAAACTTTCTCTAAAAAACGCGAAACTGGAGTCAATAATAGAACCAAAAAATCAGCCAAATAACTGCGGATTATTAGATTGCTTTTGTTAATTATTTTAGTTAGATTTTCTTAACTTTCTTCACCTCCAATTCATCAACATTTTAGAAATAAAAATGCTCACAAAATCCCCTTTTATCATTTCACAATCTGGCTTTAAACTTCTTTTATTATCTGCCTTATTAGTGTTTTCTTCTTGTGCAGGAAAGAATCAAGATGCCCCAACCGAAATTCGTATTGTTGATTTAAACGGCAATCCAAAACCAGTAAAAAGATTTGTTCCTGAAGGTAATGCTCAAATATTAGCCAACAATCCCAACATTGAGGTCAACAAAAATAATATTGCTCCTGCCAATGGCAAATTGACTCAAAACGATATTCCGGAAATGAGCACTCAAACTCCAAATAATAATTCGGCAGATTTGGCAGCGCCGGCGCAATCAACAACTTTAGCTTCACAAAATAATAATCAGCCAGAAGCAACTGTTTCTTATGATCTGTCTAATGATAAACCAGTCAGCACCAGCAATAATAAATTGACTGAAACTAAGCTGGCAAATAACGCCAACCAAAATTCTTCTCCTAAAAAATTCAAATTAGCAATTGCTTCTGCCAAAGCTCCTAAAGGTGCGACGGTTAGTAATAAATCTGGAACTTTTATACAAATTGGCTCTTTTTCAGTTGCCGAAAATGCCAATAAAATTCTCAGCAAAAGCGCAAAAATTTCTAAAGGATCAATTGAAGAAATAGATTCTGGCGATAAAAAAAGCTATCGCGTTTTACTTGGTCCAATCGCTAATTCCAAAAAAGCGAATATTATTTTAAAACAAGCTAAAAACGCCGGTTATAAAGATGCTTTTATCGTTAAGTAGAATTACCAAAACAATATTATTGATTGCATCGCTGCATTTTTTTTGCTCTTGCACTAAAAGCAAATCTGATCAGGCGAATAACAATTTTTTGAAGCAATATGGAGATCATATTGAAGATATCAACTCGCGCCGCGATGAGATGAATATTTCCAATCAATCACGATCCTTAAACAGAAATTGGAAAGAACCTAAAGAAATTTTCCACATCGAAAATGCCGAATCTTCCAAATCCGCTTTCATTGACACTTCACAAATTTTAATGCCCAAACCGCCGGAAGATTTTTTACCCAACGCGGAAACTTTGCTACAAGGTCAAAGCGCGCAGCTTCCTGAAGATATGTTTGCGGTTAGCTATAATTTAGAAAATTTTCCTAATTCTTATGGGCGACCAAGATTGTCATTTGACGACATTACCATTCCTAATCGTGATGCTTTTGGGATTGAAACTGCGTTGGGAGAAAAAAATTATCAACTAATCAATCACAGAACTTTACAAAGAGACCTTGATTTTACCAGACAATCAGCCAGCTGGCAAGACCGCGAAATCAGCGCTGAATTAATTCAAGAAGAAAAGCAGCTAAAGCGTAAAAAATATCTTGATAAAAAAATTGATCAAGCCGCTCAGAAAAAAGATAATAAAATAATCAACCCTCAGAACTTTTAGCAACAACAAGCCAAACTCTCAGATAACAATGAACAAATTTCTTTTTAACCAATTATTGACAGTTTTTTTATTGTTTGTTTTTTGCCAAAAATCTTGGGCTTTAGACAGCAATTATCCAGAATTAGCAAAATCCAACTATCTGCTTTTAATGGATCAAGACACTAAAGAAGTTTTGCTAGAAAAAAACGCCGACGCCCGAATTGCGCCGTCTTCGATGACTAAATTGATGACTGCTTATGTAATTTTTGATCAGTTAAAACAAGGTAAAATCAATTTAGATAATGAATGTGTGATTGGTAAAGATGCCTGGAAAAAATCCGGATCAAAAATGTTTTTAAATTATGGTGATGTGGTTACGGTTGATAAATTAATCACCGGACTTTTAGTAGTTTCCGGCAATGATGCTGCGGTTGCGCTGGCTGAAGCAACTTCGGGAAGTATTGATAATTTTGCGGATTTGATGAATGAAACTGGTCAAAAAATTGGTCTAAAAAATAGCCATTTTCGTAATCCTCACGGTTTAAATCAAGACGGACATTATATGAGTTTGCGCGATCTTTCTATTGTCGCCAACCGCATTGCGTCTGACTTTCCAGAATATTTGCATTATTTTTCAACCACTGAATTTACCTATCAAAACATCACTCAACGCAATCGTAATCCATTAATCAAATCCGGCTATGAAGGCGCAACCGGAATGAAAACCGGACATACTAATGAAGGTGGATATGGCGTGGTTGGCACTGCATCTCGTGGTTCACGAAGATTAATCGCCATTACTAATGAAGCTAAAACCCCAAAACAGCGCGGTGAAATTGTGACCGAACTTTTGGATTACGGATTTAACAATTACAAAAAAATCACCATCTTCGATAAAAATTATCCGGTTGCTAAAGCTAGAACTTGGCTTGGAGATAAAAGCGAAGTGGAATTAGTCAGTGATCAAAGCGTTTCTTTTACTTTGCCACAATCTCAACCTTTGGATAAAATTAAAGTTAAAATAAAATATAAAGGTCCAATCTATGCGCCGGTTTCTAAAGACCAAAAAATTGCCACTTTAATTGTTGAAATTGGTGATAAAAAAATCCGTGAGATTCCATTGTTTGCTAAGGAAAACATTGACAAAGCCGGCTATTTGACCAGAATTTATCAAGTTACAAAATATCAAGTTCGTTCACTTTTAAAAATCATCAATAATTAATCAAATGGATATTCAAGGTTTAATGCGTCAAGCGCAAGCGATGCAGCAAAAAATGCAAAACGCTCAAGAAGAATTAGCAAAAGTTTTATATGAAGGCTCTTCAGGCGGCGGAGTGGTTAAAATAACCCTGACTGGCGGCGGCGAGGCCAAAAAGATTTTCATTGACGATTCTCTAATCAAACTTGATGAGAAAGATATTTTGGAAGATTTGCTAGTTGCCGCTTTCAACGACGCCAAGAAAAAAGCCGACGACGCCTCATCTTCGTCAATGAAATCTTTAACCAATGGACTTCCCTTACCTCCAGGATTCAAATTATAAATATGCAAACCAAACTATGCGGCTTCACTACCAAAGAGACTGTTGATCTAGCGGTTGCAAGTGGCGCTGATTTTATTGGCTTTGTTTTTTATCCTAAATCAGCGCGTAATATTTCTGCCAAAAGAGCCGCAGAAATTGCTCACGATATTCCTCGCTCAGTCAGAGTAGTTGCGGTTATTGTTGATGCGCAGGATAAAAAAATTCGGGAAATTTTAAAATATTTACAGCCCGATCTTTTGCAAATTCACAGCTCCAAAAAAAGCCGCATTTTAGAAATCAAAAATCAATTTCAAATCCCCATTATTAAAGCCTTTCCAATTAGTGAAACTAAGGATTTAGAGCTGGTTCAAGATTATGAAAATATTGCTGATATGTTTTTATTTGACGGCAAAACTTCTGGAAGTGGAGAAAGTTTTGATTGGAAGATTTTGCAAAATTTGAAAACTAAAAAAAGATGGTTTTTATCCGGCGGACTTAATATTGATAATATTGACGAAGCGTTGAAAATTACTGGCGCGAGAATGATTGATTTATCTTCCGGAATTGAAGAAGCCAGAGGCATCAAATCGCCAAAATTAATTACTGAATTTATGAAAAAAATTCATTCTTTATCAACTTCAAAAAAATAATTTATGAGCAATAAAAATGTCGCTAAAGTTTTACACAATGTTTTAAGCAACAGCTATGCACTTGCTTTGAAAACTCAAAATTATCACTGGAATGTGGTTGGCGCTAATTTTAAAAGTTTGCACGAATTATTCGGTGCACAATATGAAGAATTATCCGAAGCAATTGACGAAATTGCTGAAAGAATTCGCGCTTTAGATATCTTGGTTCCCGCCAGTTTTGATGTGTTTGGTAAAGAATCTAAAATCAAAAACGGCAATGAAAATGCTAAAACTTTGGCAATGGTTAAAGAGCTTTATAATGATAATCAAACTTTGACTAAAATTCTTTACGATGCTTTAAAGATTGTGCAAAAAGAAGGTGATGAAGGAACGGCGGATATGTTGATTGGTAGAATTCAAGCTCACGATAAAAATGCTTGGATGTTGAAAAGCAGTTTGTAGATTTTGAAAAAGGTAGATTTTGAAAAAGAAGTGGTGCCCGAACGCGGATTTGAACCACGGACACAAGGATTTTCAGTCCTTTGCTCTACCAACTGAGCTATTCGGGCGAACTTTATTTTTTACGGCGAATTGTCGCCGCCCCACTTTATGGGGATCCCCGCTCAATTCATCAATTGAGCAAAAGAGTCGAGAATTGTAAACAGCCAATCTTTATTTGCAATAATTTAACTTAAACAATGCCAGAATTTCACGATTACTCTTCCTTCGTCAAAGCCGCTTATTTAACCGCTGGAATTATCTTATTTGGCTTTGCTCTATTTTCTCTTCTGCAATTAAAAAAGAATGAAACTGCTCTCAAAAAAATCTCAACTCAAAAGAAATAGAATTAAATTTATTGCTGCCGCCGCATTGATTTGCCTAGTTGCGCTGGCATTTATAATTTCTAACTTCCGCGATAATATTGTTTTCTTTTATTCACCTTCTGAACTTTCTGCACTGAAAATTCCTGAACAAAAAATCATTCGTGTTGGTGGATTAGTAAAAGAAAATAGCGTGAAAGATTCAGCAAATAATTTGGAATTTGTAATCACTGATTATAAAGCGGATTTGAAAATTCACTATTCAGGAATCAAGCCAGATCTATTTCGCGAGAAACAAGGAATGGTTGCCAAAGGAATTTGGGATCAGAAAAATAATGTGTTTATTGCTAGTGAAATTCTAACTAAGCACGATGAAAAATATATGCCGCCGGAAGTTGCTAAAGCGATTAAGAAAAATGCTGAGTATCAAAAAAGCCATCCTTAATTGTCATCCTGTTGTCATCCTGAGCGCAGCGAAGGATCTCATGAGACG
>JAZKFV010000009.1:0-59760 GCA_040386195.1 Pseudomonadota bacterium
CTCATGAGCCGCACTCAGTTTTGCTTCACGGCGCGCGGCTCATGAGATCCTTCGCTTTGCTCAGGATGACAAAATTATAAACCTCCCCAATGTTCTTATTAGTTGGCCTAGGAAATCCCGGTTCAAAATATCAATATACTAAACATAATTTTGGCTTTTTATTGGCCGATCAAATTGCTGAATCTTTTAAATTAGAAGCTTTAGGCAATAAATTTGGTGGACAATTTTTCTCTGGCACAATTTCAAATCAAAAAGTTCTACTAGTCAAACCACAAGAATATATGAATAATTCTGGCGATGCAGTTCTAGCCAGCGCCGCTTTTTACAAAATTCCTCCAGAAAAAATTATTGTTTTTCACGATGATTTAGATCTGCAATTAGGCAGAATCAAAGCCAAAATTGGTGGTGGAAATGCTGGGCATAATGGTTTGAAAGATATTGATGACAAAATAGGCAAAAACTATGTGCGCGTCCGCTTAGGAATTGGCAGGCCGGAGAATAAGGAATATGAAATTGCTGATTATGTTTTAAGCAAATTCAATAATGATGAATTAAAAAATGTGGCAATTATCAATCAAAAAATCATCAAAATTTTGCCGATAATTTTGGAAGGAAAGTTAGAAGAATTTATGAATCAATTTGCAATTCAGTAAAATTTTCAGTCTTAGAATCAAACTCCTCAATAATTCCGCTATCAATATTAAAATACCAGCTATGCAAAAATAATTCTTTGCTGGCAACTTTTTCTTTGATCCAAGGAAAAGTAAAAAGATTATTCAAAGAGTTGATCAAAGCAAATTTGGCGCAATTGCCAACTTGTTTTTCAATTGATTGATGAGGATAATTTTCTAGAGTTTTTTGCAATGCCGGCTGAGCAATTTCCATCCATCTGCTGATAAAATTTTCTTCCTGCATTTTACTTGGATCTTGAACCAAAGCCTGAATTCCGCCGCACGAGCTGTGTCCTAAAATTATAATATGTTTGATTCCTAAACTCAAAACCGCAAATTCTAAAGCGGCAGAAGTTCCATGATGTCCGCTATCATTTTCATAAGGCGGAACTAGATTGGCAACGTTGCGAACCACAAATAAATCTCCGGGTTTGCAATTCAAAATAATCGCCGGATCAACTCTGGAATCTGAACAGGCAATCACCAAAATTTTTGGGCTTTGACCGTTTTTTAAATCTTCATAAAGCTGATTATCACTTTGAAAATATTTCTGACGAAATTTTTTATAGCCAGCAATTACATATTCCAGATTTTCTGACATTTTATTTTTTTAGTTTTCTAGAAATTTTTTCAACAATATTTTGGGCAGTAATTCCAAAATATTCATATAAATCTTCAGCTTTTGCAGAAGCGCCAAAGCTATTCATGCCCACAAAAATTCCGTTTTCACCCAGATATTTTTCCCAACCTTGAGCTAAAGCGGCTTCAACAACAATTTTCAAATTGTTTTTATTGCCCAAAATTTGTTGTTGATATTCTTCACTTTGCGCGGCGAATAATTCCAAACAAGGTATTGAAACAACTTTGACGGCGATATTTTGTTTGGCTAATTCTTGTTGCGCTTGCACAGCAATTTCAACTTCAGAACCGGTGGCAATTATTGTTGCTTGCGGTTCGGAGCTGTCAGAAATAATGTAGCCACCTTTAGAAACTGCATCAGAATTGCCATTTAAAAAGGCAATGTTCTGACGGCTTAAAACCATTGCTGATGGAGTTTGTTGATGTTTCAACGCTTGCTCATAACAGCCAATTGCTTCCATTAAATCACAAGGTCTGAACACATTAAAATTTGGAATAGCACGGAGCATTGCTAAATGCTCAACGGCTTGATGAGTTGGACCATCTTCGCCCAAGCCAATAGAATCATGGGTTAAAACATAAATTACCTGTTGCTTCATCAAAGCTGAAAGGCGCATTGCTGGTTTCATATAATCGGAGAAAACCAAAAAAGTTCCTGAATAAGGAATAAAACCTTTATGCAGCGCAATGCCGTTCATCAAAGCCGCCATTGCGTGTTCACGCACGCCGTAATAAATATAACGACCGGAAAAATCATCTTTATTAATTCCTTTGGAAGTGCTTGGCGTTCTAGTATTGACCGAGCCGGTTAAATCTGCTGAACCGCCAATTAATTCTGGAATTGCCGCGGTTAAAACTTCTAAAACATCGCCGGAAGATTTGCGGCTGGCTTGTTTTGGTTTATTGGCAAGAACCTTTTGTTTAAGCTCGTCAAGCTGATTTTGAAAATTTGGCAATTGACGATTTTGCAAACGCACAAATTCATTTTTCAAAGCTGATTTTTGTAAATTTTCTTGCCATCTTTTGTAAGTTTCTTGATTTTTTAATCCAGCTTGACGCCAGAATTTTAGGATTTCTTCCGGCACTTCAAATTCACCAAAATTCCAATCGAGATTTTTTCTAGTTAATGCAATTTCTTCTTTTCCAAGTGGCGAACCATGAGCTTTTTCAGAATTGACTTTATTAGGTGAACCAAAGCCAATTGAGGTTTTGCAAGAAATCATAATTGGTTTTTGAGCATTTTGCGCTTGACTCAAAGCTTGACGAATTTCTACAAAATTATGTCCGTCAACTTCCAAAACCTGCCAGTTGCAAGCCTCAAAACGCAATTTCATATTTTCTGAAGTTGCCAAATTAGTTTTGCCGTCAATTGAAATCGAATTGTTATCCCAAAGCACAATCAAATTTGACAAGCCCAAATGCCCAGCAATTGAAATTGCTTCTTGCGAGATTCCTTCCATCAAACAGCCATCGCCAGCAATGCAATAAGTTTTGTGATTCACCAAATCATTAAACCTGGCATTTAACATTCTTTCCGCCAAAGCCATGCCAACCGCGTTGGCAATGCCTTGCCCCAGTGGGCCAGTTGTGGTTTCAGTTGCCAAAAATTCACCAAATTCCGGATGACCCGCAGTTTTGCTGTGTAATTGGCGGAAATTTTTTAGATCATCCAAAGTGATATCTTTATAACCGACCAAATAAAACAAAGAATAAAGCAGCATTGAGCCGTGCCCCGCCGATAAAATAAAGCGATCACGATCCGCCCAATTTGCGTCATTTGGATTAAATTTTAGGAATTCAGAAAATAAAATTGTGGCAACATCCGCCATTCCCATCGGCATTCCCGGATGCCCAGAATTAGCGCGCTCAACAGCATCAATTGACAAAAAGCGGATGGCATTTGCCATTAATTTTAAATTGTTGGTCATGATTTAGATAAAGTTTTGATAAGATGTATAGTTTGAGCTGTGAACAATGTGGAGGATGACAATTTCTTTTTCTGATTCTGCAATATCGTAGAAAATTAAATAGTTTTTGTAAATTGAGTAATAAAAATCTTTACATTTCAAACCAGATTTAGGGTAAATGGAAATTTTTCTACTAAAATTAGTCAACATTTCCTGAGTAAAACTAATAGCCCGATATGGATTATCTAAGGCGATATAATCTCTTATATTTGATAAATCTTGTTTTGCTTTTTTAAGAATTCTAATTCGATACATTTGTGGTGATCAAATGATAATTTTAGTGATTATGAGATAATAATTTTTTAGAGGATTCTAAAACATAATTTTCAATCCATTGATCATCTAATGTTTCATATCGACCCTTTTTATAATCTTCTCTAGCCTCCTTAATATTTCTATCCAACCGCATTTCTGCTAGCTTGGAGGCAAGTTGTTTTTGGGCTTCCTCAATTGAAGAACAAACACCGGCTTTAACTTGTTGTTTTAAAAAATTATTGATTGTCGTAGCTGAAATTGACATAAAACAATTTGACTTAATTGAGATTTTAAAGAGAATTTTGCCGACCTTTGAATCCCCGAATAATATTCACCCCTTTTTAAGAATAAAGTTTTAATTATGTTTTTAACCAAACCAAAAAATCGTGGTTATATGCCTTTAATTGGGCTTTTGCCAAATATTGTCACCATCATTGGTTTATGCGCCGGGCTTTCAGCGATTCGCTTCGCCATTGAAGGTGATTGGCTAAAATCAGTTTCACTACTTTTATTCGCCGGTTTTTTAGATGGAATTGATGGTCGTTTAGCCAGGTTTTTAAACACCGCCAGCGACTTTGGTGCTCAGCTCGATTCACTAATTGACTTTGTCAATTTTGGTGTTGTGCCCGGATTTATAATTTATATGTGGGTCAATACTGATGCTGATGTTTATGGTTTTGATTGGGGATTGGTTTTGTTTTTCTCAATCTGCATGTCATTGCGCTTAGCAAGATTCAACGTTGCTTTGCACAAAGAAGTTAAAAATCCAGCCAAACATCAAGCTCTGGCAAAATATTTTTTCCAAGGCATTCCAGCCCCATGTGGCGCAGCTATGGCAATGTTGCCTTTGGTTTTATTTTTTGAATTTGGTGATGGTTATTTTTTCACCGATCCAAAAATTGTTTTGTCATATTGTTTTGGTTTGGCAGTTTTGGTTGCCAGCACTATTCCAACTATTTCAATCAAAAAAATTCCGGTGAAAAATGAGTTTGTTTATTTAACTTTATTGGTTTTGGGTTTAATTGCAGTTGGCTTGGTAATCAAGCCGTGGTTGACTTTAGCCATTGTTGGTGTTGTCTATGCAATTTCAATCCCAATTACTACTTTCTTTTATCTAAAAATTAAATATTCATAGGTTATGACTAAAAAGAAAATCTTAATTTTAAATGGTCCAAATCTTAATTTACTTGCCAAAAGAGATACAAAAATTTATGGCGGTGGAACTTTAGAAAAAGCCAAAGCTGATTGTTTGCAACTCGCCAAAGAACTCGGATTGGAAATTGATTTTAGACAGAGTAATTTTGAAGGTGAAATTGTTGAACAAATTGGGCAAGCGATTGAAAAGTTTGACGGTATCATCATCAACGCTGCCGCTTACACTCACACTTCAATTGCCATTCGCGACGCTTTAGAAATGTTTGGCGGTGCCAAAGTGGAATTGCATATTTCTAATATTTTTAAAAGAGAAGAATTTCGTCAAACTTCGTTTTTATCTGATGTTGTCGATGCGGTAATTTCAGGATTTGGAATTGATGGCTATACTTTGGCGCTACTTGGAATTCACAATTTGATTGGCGAGTAAAACACTTTTAATAATTTACCACACTAACCACATCAAGATTCTTCACATTCTCAATCATCTCCACCGCCGCATATCCTTTATCAACCTTAGTAATCACCCCAACCAAAAGCCCTGGCGGCATTGAATCGCCATCTCCGGAAGTGAAAACCATATCACCAACAGTAATGTGGTGGGTTCTTTCCAAATAGAGAATTTCCATCACATTAGTATTATTTCCGGCCAAAACTCCTTTGGTTCTAGCTCCAGAAACAATTACCGGAATTCGCGAATTAATATCAGTAGCGAGCAGAACTCGTGATTTGCTGGCGCTAACCTGCTCAACCCTGCCAATCAAAGCATTATTGCCGGTGACAATATCGTCTTCTTTAACACCTTGATTTTCACCCGCATCAATAAAAACATTATGGCTGTAGGTTTGATAAGGATGAGCAATTAAGCGCGCGACTAGAAATTTGGTGCTGCGCAGACCAATATATTTAAGGATTTCTTTGAGTTGTTTATTTTCCTGATGAATATTGAGGCTCTTGATATAAAGCGATTTAAGCTGTTCATTTTCTTTAATCAAAATCGCATTACGATTGCGCGCATCAATCAATTCTTGAAAATCAATAGTAGTATTTACAATCGCATTCAAAGGCATTGAAACCACACGAGCAATTGGCATTGAAGATTCAACAATTGCCATAGTGATATTGTCAGTAATCGGCGGGCTGATTTTGGAAGTACCAATTAAAACTAGGCATAGAAGAGAAAAAAGCGGAGTTTCAATCCGCCCAAAAACGCGACTAACATTGTGATAAACGAAAAAGTTAGCCTTGGGTTTTTTATATTCTAAATAATTTTTGAACATTTTAAATTGTCATGTTAAACGCAGTGAAACACCTCATGAGATCCTTCGCTTCGCTCAGGATGACATATTGTTTTAGTCTTGTCTGAATAAAACTGCTCTGAACATTTTCATATTTTCAAGAACTTTTCCGCAACCGTTAACCACACAAAGCAAAGGATTTTCAGCCGCAAAAACTGGCAAACCAGTTGCTTGACGAATTACATAATCAAGATTTTTAAGCAAAGCGCCGCCGCCACTTAGAACAATTCCTTTTTCAACAATATCGCTTGATAATTCCGGTGGAGTGCATTCTAAAGCAACTTTGATCGCATTAACAATTTGTTCAACTGGCTCCATCAAACTTTCAGCGATTTGTCTTTCGGTTAAAATCATTTCTTTAGGAATGCCGCTGGCTAAATCACGACCTTTAACTTCAATAGTCAAACCGTCGCCTTCTTCTGGCGGGCAAGCAGCGCCGATATTTTTTTTGATGCGCTCAGCAGTTGATTCGCCGATTAACAAATTGTGATAACGTCTGATATAGGCAATAATTGCATCATCCATTTTATCGCCACCAACCCGCACTGATCTTGAATAAACGATACCACCCAAAGATAAAATTCCCACTTCGGTTGTTCCGCCGCCAATATCAACAATCATTGATCCAGTTGGCTCGGTGACTGGCAAATTAGCGCCAATTGCCGCCGCCATTGGCTCTTCGATTAGAAAAACTTCATTAGCACCAGCGCCTTCTGCAGCGTCTTGAATAGCGCGTCTTTCTACTGGAGTTGAGCCAGATGGAACGCAAATAATAATGGTTGGTCCAAGCCAGCTTCTAGTTTGATTAACTTCGCGGATAAAATGTTTAATCATTTCTGCCGCAACTCTAAAATCAGCAATAACGCCGTCTTTTAAAGGGCGAATCGCGTCAATTTTAGCCGGCGTTCTGCCCAACATCATTTTGGCAGTATTACCAAAAGCGCAGGGAACCATTTTGCCATTTTCATGCATAATTGCCACAACTGAAGGTTCGTTCAAAACCACGCCTTGTCCACGGGCATAAACCAATGTATTAGCAGTGCCAAGGTCAATGGCGATATCACGAGAAGTGACTGAGAAGAGTTTTCCGAACATTATTTTTTATTTAAACAGTTAATATAAGCCAAAGCCGAAGCCAGTAAAACATTAAGGTCAGAGGTGCTGCAAGTGATAGTTTTTGTTTCATTTCTCAAACGCACTGTTGCGGTTGCTTGAGAATCGGTGCCACCAGTTACAGCGCTAATCTGATATAATTCTAAAATTTCATTATGGGGAATAAGATTTCTGATCGCTTTAAAAATCGTATCAACCGGACCATTATTTGAGACAACATTAGTCATCATTTCTTTACCGTCAATGCTGATTTTCAAATCAACTTCGGAATTTTCAGGAGTTGATTTAACTTGCAAATCAAGCAATTGGTATTTGGCCTGATTTCCCAAAGCTCCATCATCAACCAAAGCAATAATATCTTCATCAACAATTTCTTTTTTGCGGTCAGCCAAATCTTTGAATTTAGCAAAAACATTTTCCAAAGCATTATGCCCCAAATCATATCCTAATTGATTCAAACGATCTTTAAATGCCGCGCGCCCAGAATGTTTGCCTAAAATCAAAGAGGATTTTTCCAGCCCAATTGATTCTGGCGTCATAATTTCGTAGGTGTTGCGATTCTTCAACATTCCATCTTGATGAATGCCACTTTCATGGGCAAAAGCATTGGCGCCAACAATTGCTTTGTTATATTGCACCGCAAAGCCAGTGGCGTTAGAAACTAATTTAGAAGCGCGAGAAATTAAGGTGGTGTCGATATTGGTAGAAAAATTATAAAAATCGTTTCTGGTTTTAATTGCCATAACAATTTCTTCCAAAGCCGCATTTCCTGCCCGCTCGCCAATGCCGTTGATAGTGCATTCAACCTGTCTTGCGCCCGCTCTGATTGCCGATAAAGAATTGGCAACTGCCAAACCTAAATCGTTGTGACAATGGGTTGAAATGATGGCTTTGTCGATATTACTAACGTTATTTCTGATGTTAGAAATTAAATCAAAATATTCTTCCGGAGTTGTATAACCAACCGTATCGGGAATGTTAATCGTGGTTGCGCCGGCTTTGATAGCAGTTTCAATGGCTTTATATAAAAAATCTAATTCACTTCTAGTTCCATCTTCACAAGACCAATCAACATCGCCGCACAAACTTTTTGCCAAAGCAACGCTGTCGGTAATTGCTTGCAAAACTTGATTCTCATCCATCTTCAATTTGAATTGCATATGAATTGGACTAGTGGCGATGAAGGTGTGAATTCTGGGTTGCGCTGCTGGTTTGATGGCTTCAAAAGTTCTTCTAATATCGCCTTCCTTCGCCCGCGCCAAACCGCAAATAACTGAATCTTTAACAATTTTGGCAATTTGATGAACCGCATCAAAATCACCTTGAGACGCAATTGGAAAACCCGCTTCAATCACATCCACGCCCATTTTTTCCAATAATTTTGCCACCGCCAATTTTTCTTCCAAGTTCATGGTTGCGCCTGGGGCTTGTTCGCCGTCGCGCAAAGTGGTGTCAAAAATTATGATTTTTTCTAAAATTTGATTTTTAGCAGATTGCATTTTGTGATTACAGAAAATAGGCTAAATCGAAGGGTCGAATTCTAAAAAATTAATTGATAATTGCAAACAAAAATATGCTAAAAAAAGGTAACATTGTTGATGTTGTTTTCCCCGCAACTTCCGGCTCTCTTCAAGAGATTTTGACCATCAAAAAATATTTACAAAATCTCGGTTTAAAACCAAGAATTTTACTTGAGAAAAAAACTACTCCGAGAAAAAATCTTCATAGTTATTTGGCGAATTTTTCTGCTTCAGATAGATTTGAACAGCTTTATCAAGCCCTAGAAAACCCTGATTCCAAGCTAGTTTGGTGCGCAAGAGGCGGTTACAGCGCTGGCGATTTATTGCCTTATTTTTCTAAAGCCAAACCAATTAAACAAAATAAAATGTTGATTGGTTTTAGCGATATAACTTCAATTTCAACCTTCTTACAACAAAGCTGGAATTGGCAAATTATTTGCGCGCCAATGTTGGTGCAGTTGGTTGCTGATGGAAAACTCACTGTGAATAAAAAATCTGAGAAAGAAATTTTAGATTTGATTTTCGGCAGAAAAACTAATTTTGAATATTCGTTAATCCCGCTCAATAAAACCAAATCAAAAAATATTAAAACCGAAATTGTTGGCGGCTGTTTAAGTGTTTTATGCGGACATTTTGGTGGTGAATTTCAAATAAATTTTGCTGATAAAATTTTATTTTTGGAAGATATTGAAGAATCCGGCGAGAAGCTTGATCGCTATTTTCGTCAAATCATTGAGGTGATTTTGAAAACCAAGAAAAAACCACAAGCAATTCTGCTTGGTGAATTTTGTTATGGAATTAAGGATAAATTTTTTAAGGAAAATATTAATGCTGCGATTAAAAATTTAATCAACCGCATTGAGGATTTGAAGCTAGAAATTCCGGTATTCCAAGCTCAAGATTTTTTAGGTCACTGCGATAAAATGCGACCTTTGATTTTAGGAGTTAAAAGCGAAATTAATTCTAAAAATCAACTCATCATTCCTAAAATTTTCTGATGTAATTTTGCATCACCGCAAGCTAAAACCGTTCCATCAGAATTAATATTGAGTTCTCTGCCAGCCCAATCAGTAATTAATCCGCCAGCTGCTTTTACAATCGGAACTAGCGCCATAAAATCAAAATTATTTAAACCGCGTTCAATAATAATATCAATTTGTCCCATCACCAAAAGCCCAAATAAATAACAATCGCCGCCATAAATTATTCCACCTTGCGATTGATATTTGGTCTTGGCAGCAATTTTATTTAACATCACCAAATCTTTTCCTTGAAAGAAAAATGGCGAAGTTGAGCATAAAATTGCTTCACTTAAATCTACGCAATTACGCGTCTTAACTTGCTCACCATTAAATGTTGCAATCGACTCAAAACCAACCCAACGCTCATTATTTATCGGCTGATTGATAATTCCCAAAACCGGTTTGCCTTCAAAACAAAGCGCAATTAAAGTTCCAAAAATTGGTCTGCCCATTACAAATGAAACTGTGCCATCAATTGGATCAATCACCCATTGATATTTTGCATCTGGATTTATATTGCCAAATTCTTCGCCAATAATTCCGTGATCGGGAAATTTTTTGCTAATTGCATTGCGAATTACTGTTTCAGTTTCTTTATCAGCAAGAGTGACTGGCGTTTGATTATCTTTTTTTATTTCACTAAAATCTTGACGAAAATATTTGCGAATTACCTCGCCACTTAAGTCAGCTAAATGATTGGCGAAGCTGACAATTTCTTGATTTAACATTTTATAAGTTGAAATTGATTGAGCAGGTTTTATTCTTCACAATCTTAAAAATCCTTTCTTTAAAACCAATCATTAAATCAAACTATGCGCGAAAGAATTGCAATTATCGGTGGCTTTAGAACTCCGATGGGAAAAGCTGGTGGAGCTTTAAAAAATGTTTCTGCTGATGATTTGGCAGTGCGAGTTGTCAAAGAGTTGGTGATTAGAAGTGGAATTGATGTAAATAAAATTGATGAGGTAATTTTTGGTAATGTGGCGCAGCCAGGAAACGCCGCCAATATTGCTCGCGTTATTGCTCTTAAAGCTGGCTTGCCCAAAAAAACTCCCGCTTTTACTGTTCATCGCAATTGTGCTTCGGGAATGGAAGCGGTGACAACTGCAGCTTGTAAAATTTGGGCGAATGAGGCGGAAATTATTTTGGTTGGCGGCACTGAATCAATGAGCAATATTCCTTTGATGTTCGGTCGCAAAATGACTGATTTATTTGCCAATTTATTTAAGGCGAAAACTTTAATGCAAAAACTCTCCGTTATTTCAAAATTCCGCCCCAACTTTCTAGCGCCAATTATCGGCATTCAACAAGGTTTAACCGATCCAGTTTCAGGAATGATTATGGGCTGCACAGCAGAAGCAGTGGCTAAAGAATTTACCATCACCAGAAAAGAGCAAGATGAATTTGCAGTTTTAAGTCACAATCGCGCTGAAGCTGCTACCAAAAACGGAATCTTTAAAGAAGAAATTATTCCGGTTTTTAATAATGATGAAAAAAACAGCTTGATGGTTGAAGAAGATGAGGGAATTCGCAAAGGACAAACTCTGGAAGGTTTGGCGCGCCTCAAACCTTATTTTGAAAAAGACACCGGAACAGTAACGGTTGGCAATTCTTCCCAAATCACTGACGGCGCTGCGGCAATGATTGTTATGCGCGAATCTAAAGCTAAAGAACTTGGTTTAGAAGTTCTTGGCTATTTAAGAGATTTTGCTTATGCCGGTTTGGCTCCGGAAGTTATGGGTTTAGGGCCAGTTTATGCCACTGCCAAAGTTTTAGACAAAACTGGTTTGTCTTTAAATGATATGGAATTAATTGAACTAAATGAAGCCTTCGCCGCCCAAGTAATTGGCTGCGAGCGCGCTTTTGCTTCTGATGATTTTTGTAAAAGAAATTTAGGAAAAGATAAGGCAATTGGAACTATCAACCGCGATATCACCAATGTTAACGGCGGCGCCGTAGCCTTGGGTCATCCAGTTGGAATGACTGGCGCGAGAATTATTTTGCATTTGCTCAGAGAGATGAAAAGAAGAAATAAAAATCGTGGTCTGGCAACTTTGTGTATTGGCGGCGGACAAGGCGGAGCTTGTATTTTGGAAGTGAAATAAAATGCAAGATGGCGATCCGAAGACCGCCATCAGGGCAACCAAACCTAAGTTTGGTGCAACTCAAAGCTATCAATTAAATGATTACACTTTGTGCCGTATCGTACTGACTTTGATTTAATAACCAAAATCAGGGTGTGTTACACAACTAAAGATAACACGAAAATAGCCGCTAATGGTATAAATATCATAGCTTGATGTTATTTTAGTTAATGACTTATCATTTAACTATACTACAAAATATTGCTACTTTGTAATAAATCTAAGTAGTAAGTAAAGTTACTCACAAACCGCTTAGAATCTCCTTCCGCATCTTTTTTATCTCACCTTTATGAGCCGGAATTAACCCTTTTTCAATCAAATATCCTTCATCGCCAATTGCATCTTCATTGATAATTTCACCAATGAATTCCTGCATTCCCTTAACTAATGGCAAATGTTCTTTTTTAAAGTAGATAAACAAAGGACGACTAACTTTATATTTATTGGAAGCGATATTTTCAAAAGTTGGATAAACGCCGTTAATCTTAGCGCCGTGAATGATTCCGGCATTTTGCTCTAAAAAGCTAAAACCAAAAATTCCCAAAGCATTACGATCATTTTTTAATTTTTGAATAATCAAATTATCATTTTCTCCCGCTTCCATATATTTGCCGTCACTTCTAATAATATGACAATTTCTCTGACGAGTTTTCAAATCCGGATCTTTAGCAATAAAAGCTGGATTATTAACACAAGGCTCTTCCATCACCAACTCAACAAAAGCATCTCTAGTTCCTGAAGTTGGCGGCGGACCATAAACAGCAATGTAGGCACCTGGCAATGATTTATCAATATCGCTCCATTTTTGATAAGGGTTTTTAATCAGCTTTCCACCTTGCGGAACAACTTGCGCCAACGCTAAAAATATTTGCTCTTTGGTCAAATTATAAGACTTCGCCAAACTAGAATTAGCCAGCACAATTCCGTCATAACCAATCTTAATTTCAACCACATCTTTCACACCATTTTTATTACAAATTGCCAATTCACTTGGTTCAATTGGTCTTGAAGAATTAGCAAAATCAACAAAATCTTCACCCACACCAAGACAAAATAACTTAATGCCGCCGCCACTTCCGGTTGCTTCAACAATTGGAGTTTTAAATTTTGTATTACGCCCAAATTCTTCGGCAATGGTTCGCGCAAAAGGATAAACCGTGGAAGAACCAGCCATACGAATATAATCGCGCGCTAAAACAGGCTGAGAGAGGAGGAAAATGAGAAGAGAAGTTTTGATAATTTTTGACAACATAACTGCTAATGGTGGCTTTTTGAAGACTTTATTAGAAGGCAGTTTATTGCCGCTGTAAATGTGGGCGGTTTTATAAACCCTCACTCTCAAGAAAGCAAGTTTTAATTTTTATTTCACCTCATCTTATTGTCATCCTGAGCGCAGCGAAGGATCTCATGAGCCGCGCCGCGAACTAAAACTGAACACCGCTCAGGATGAAAGACTACGCAAAACCAAATTCATCAGCTGATTTCTTGAGTTAAAAATCTCGGTTTTAGCTTCTATTTTTGTTCTTTCAGTCAAATGTCTTTCAATAAAAAACCCACTTAACTTCAAACCATTCAACAAATCTTCCTTGGTAGTTTCTAACTGATTATTTTCTAACAAAAACTGCGGCAAAATTAATAATTTATCGCGATATTTTTCGCCCGCCGCCAAACAAACTGCCCGCGCCGATTTAGGCGAAACAAAATGCAAATCCTCAGTTGCGCCAGTTGCGGCGCACTCAGATAAATCAATGCCATAACCTAAAACTTGCAGCAAATCAATTTCAAATTGAATATATTGTTTGAGAAAAACTTCATCTTCCAAACTCAATTTTTGCAACAATTCTAGCAAACCAGAAAAAATTTCCTCAACTGGTTCGCGCTCTAAAACATTTTGTTCAATCAAATGCGAAATTGCGCCAAGAGCTGAGAGTTTGACTGGGCTGGAGATGATATCGGCGAGAAAAGATTTTTGTAATTCGATTTTAAAAAAGCCCAAATTATCTTCAACTTTTGAACTCCACTCAAAATCGACCAAATTAAAATTTTGATAAATAATTCGATTTTTTGGCGAAGAAGTTGCGCCGCGCACAAAGCCAGAATAAAGCCCGTGACTATTGGAAAGAACCTTGACAATCAAAGAACTTTCGCTGTATTTTCTAACGCTAATAATGATGCCTGAGTCACTGAATTTCATATAAATTATTTAATGCTAATCGATTTTAAATCTCCACAATTTTTACCAACCTCCAATTTCAAAGCCGGCGAAAAAACCAATTTGATTGGACTTAGCGTTGATGAGCTGACCGCCGAAATGTTGAAGATTGGTGAAAAACCTTTCAAAGCCAAACAAATTTGGAACTGGATTTACGCCGCCGGAATCAAGGATTTTGAAGTGATGTCGAACATTTCCAAAACCACTCGCGAACAATTAGCCCAGCATTATTCAATTGCCCGCCCAGCAATTAGCCAAGATTTATTATCAACCGACGGCACTAGAAAATGGCTGATCAAATTTTCTGATTGTAGAGAAGCCGAAATGGTTTTTATTCCCGAAGAAGATCGCGGAACACTTTGCATTTCCTCACAAATTGGCTGCACATTAACTTGCAAATTTTGCCACACCGGAACGCAAATGTTGGTGAGAAATTTAAGCGCCGGCGAAATTGTGGCGCAATTGATGCTGGCTCGCGATCTTTTGAATGATTGGTCGGACGCAGATGGCAGACAAATAACTTCGATGGTTTTTATGGGCATGGGCGAGCCTTTATTCAACTACGACCAAGTTAAAAAAGCGGTAGAAATTTTGAATGATTCTAATGGCATAAATTTTTCCAAACGCAAAATCACTATTTCCACTTCTGGCGTTGTTCCCGAAATTCTCAAATTCTCCGATCAAATCAAAACTGTTTTGGCAATTTCTCTGCACGCAACCAATGATGAAACCCGCAGCAAAATAATGCCGCTCAACAAAAAATATCCGCTGAAAGAATTGATGCAAGCTTGCGAATATTATGTCAAAACCAATCCCAGCGGCAGAATAACTTTTGAATATGTAATGCTTGCCGGAGTTAATGACGCTGACGAAGATGCGCTGAATTTAGTCAGATTACTCAAAGCCCACAAACTTCCCGCTTTAATAAATTTAATTCCATTCAACCCTTGGACAGGCAGTGAATTCATATGCTCAAGCCGCAACCGCATTATGGCATTTGGCAATATCATTAAAAAAGCGGGATATACAGTGACAATCAGAAAAACCAGAGGACAAGATGTGATGGCAGCTTGCGGTCAGCTAAAATCAGCTTCGCAGCGATCTGTAAATAAAAATCATATTTGACAAATTTGATATGTACACATAGCCTGTCCATATCAATTAATTTAATTTTTAAAATTTATGACAACCGCAACAATAAGTTATACATCTCTTAGGCAAAATCTAAGCTCAGTTTTAAATAAAATAGAAAAAAACAAAGAGGCATTTTTTGTCACTCGCAAAAAACATCCCGATATTGTTATGGTTGCAAGAGATGATTATGAATCGCTTGTTGAAACTCTTCATTTGTTATCAAACGCTGCTAATGCCAAACGTTTAAATCAAGCTTTGGAGCAAGACGCTAAAGGCGAATATGTCAAAGTAGAATTTTAAAAATATGGAAATTAATTGGACAAAAAACGCTGCTGATGATTTGGCGTTTTGGAAAAAAAATAATCCGAAAGTTGTTCAAAGAATCGCCGAGCTTGTAGAAAGCATCAAAGAAGATCCATTTTCCGGAATTGGCAAGCCAGAGCCACTAAAATATAATTTATCAGGTTGCTGGTCACGCAGAATTAATGGCGACAACCGTTTAGTATATAAAATAAAAGATGCCAATGAAATAGTGATTATGCAATGTCGCTATCATTACAGATAAAATCTACGCCAAATATTCCAACGCAATCTTAGTTAAAACTCGACCACGCGGAGTTTTTTCCACCAATCCTTTTTGAATCAAATAAGGCTCAATTGTATCTTCAACTGAATCGCGCTCTTCGCTGATTGCTGAGGCGATGGTGTCAATGCCGACGGGGCCGCCGGAATAATTTACTAAGATGAATTTTAGATAACGATGATCGGCAGCGTCCAAACCTTGATCGTCAATTTCTAATCTTTTCAAAGCTAAATCTGCTAAATCTCGATCAACAATTTCATTGCCATAATCAACTAAAAAATCGCGCACTCTTTTGAGCAATCTAATGCCGATTCTTGGCGTGCCGCGGGATCTTTTGGCAATTTCTAAAGCGGCGTCTTCGGTGATTTTAGTTTGCAGAATTTTGGCATCGCGAATAATAATTTTTTGCAATTCATCAACTTCATAAAAATTCAATCGCAACGGAATTCCAAAACGATCTCTAAGCGGATTAGTCAAAAGCCCAATGCGCGTGGTTGCGGCAACTAAAGTGAATTTAGGCAAATCAATTTTAATCGCTCTTGCTGCTGGTCCTTCGCCGATAATTATATCCAGTTTATAATCCTCCATCGCCGAATATAAAACCTCTTCAACTGCGGTGCTGAGGCGGTGAATTTCGTCGATGAACAACACATCGCCGGCTTGCAAATTAGTTAAAATCGCCGCCAAATCGCCAGCTTTGGTAATGATTGGTCCTGAAGTTCCTTTAAAGCCAACGCCCATTTCGTGAGCAATAATTTGCGCCAAAGTAGTTTTGCCAAGTCCGGGTGGACCATAAAACAAAGTGTGATCCAAACTGTCGCCACGGCTTTTGGCGGCATTGATAAAAACTTGGAGATTATTTTTAATTTTCGCCTGCCCTAAAAAATCTTGCAAATATAAAGGCCGCAGCAAATTTTCAGCGCGATCTTCTTCTTGCAGAGTTGCGGCTAAAGTTTTGTGGTTGACTGGTTCGGACATATTTTTTTATTTGGCGTATTCTTTTCTAAAATTTAAGCAGCTAAAATAATTCAATCGTTCAAGAATAACAACCCAACTTATGAGCAATCTGGCAATTGAAATAAAAAATCTTACCAAAATCTATCAAAAATCAAAAAATTCTGCACCTAAAGAAGCTTTAAAAGGCATTGATTTAGAAATAAAAAAAGGTTCAATCTTTGGTCTTTTAGGTCCAAATGGCGCGGGCAAATCAACCATCATTAATATTCTCGCCGGCTTAGTAAACAAAACTTCTGGAACTGTAAAAATTTCTGGAATTGATCTCGACAAAAATCCATTAGAAGCCAAATTTAAAATCGGCATTGTGCCGCAAGAGCTAGTAATTGACCCGTTCTTTAATGTTTATGAAACTTTAGAAATTTACGCCGGCTATTACGGAATTCGCAAAGAAAATCGCCGCACTGACGAAATTATTGAGGCGCTTGGTTTAAAAGATAAAGCCAAAGCAACTCCGCGCAGCCTGTCTGGCGGAATGAAAAGAAGATTATTAGTTGCCAAAGCTTTGGTGCATAATCCAGAAGTTTTAATTCTTGACGAACCAACCGCCGGCGTAGATGTTGAGCTTAGATCTCAACTATGGAAATATGTGCGCAAATTAAATGAAGCGGGAACTACAATTGTTTTAACCACCCATTATTTGGAAGAAGCTGAAGAATTGTGCGACGAAATTGCTATTATCAATAATGGTGAATTGCTAGTTTGCAAAAAGAAAGAAGAGTTGATGAAGATGATGCCGGAAAATAAAGAGCTGATTGTAACTCTTAAAAATGAAATCAGCTTTATTCCCAATGATGTGAAAGCAGCTTTGAACATCAGCTTAAAAAACAACAATCAACTGCACATCAACTATCAGCCGAGCCAAATTAATATCATTGAAATTTTGTCGCTTTTAGAAAAAAATCAACTTAACATTGCCGATATTTCCACCAAACAAGCGGATCTGGAAGAGGTCTTTAAATATTTGACGAATGGACACAAAAAATAAAAATCTCAGAAATAAGAATTTAATTTCTATCAACGATTTAACTGATCAAGATTTAGAATCTATTTTTTCTATCTCCCAAAAACATTTTGCCAATAATCAAAACAAGCTTTTTAAACCGAGTTTAAAAGATAAAACTCTGATCAATTTTTTCTTCGAAAATTCCACCCGCACGCGAATTTCCTTTGAGATTGCCGCCAAAAATTTAGGCGCCGAAGTTGTTAATATCGACATCTCACTTTCCTCTTTAAAAAAAGGCGAAACCATTATCGACACTGCCAAAACCATCAACGCTATGAATCCGGATTTTGTGGCGATTCGCCATAATGCCAGCGGAATTGTTGAGTTGCTTAAACAACATTTAAACGCCGCAGTGATCAACGCTGGCGACGGAACCAATGAACATCCAAGCCAGGCTTTGCTTGACGCTTTCACAATTTTGCAAAATAAAGGCAAAATTAAAGATCTAGAAATTGCCATTTGCGGCGATGTTTTGCATTCAAGAGTTGCGCGCTCAAATTTGCTTTTACTAAAACGACTCGGCGCCAATATTCGTTTGATCATGCCACCAACTTTATTAGTCAAAGATTTTGAAAATTGGGTCAATAAAAAATGGGGAATTAAAGTTTATCAAAAACTTGAAGATGGCATTAAAAATGCTGATGTAATTATGATGCTGAGAATCCAACAAGAAAGAATGCTTGGCTGCTTCATTCCTTCAACTAATGAATATTATCGCCTCTTTGGGCTTGATCATGAAAAGCTAAAATTAGCCAAAAAAGATGTCATCGTTTTGCATCCAGGGCCAATCAATCGTGAAGTTGAAATTTCCTCTTCTTTGGCTGATGATGAAAATTTCAGCCTAATTTTAAATCAGGTCGAAGCTGGTGTGGCGGTTCGCCAAGCCATATTAGAATTCTTAAACCAAAATTAATTATGACCAACCATTACGGAACTTACACTCTGTTTAAAAAAGAAGTTTTACGCTTTTTGAAAGTTTATCACCAAACTCTTTTCTCGCCAATGGTCAATGCTTTATTGCTTTTAGCAATTTTTGCTTTGTCGTTGGGAGGCAATGTTCATAATGTTGGCGAGGTTCCCTTCAAGGAATTTATGGCGGCCGGTTTAGTGATGATGGTGGCAATGCAAAACGCTTTTGCCAACACTTCTTCTTCGTTCACTATGGGCAAAGTTATGGGTCATATTATCGATTATTTAATTCCGCCAATTGGCGCCAATGGAATATTAATTGCCTTTGCATCCGCCGCAGTTTTGCGCGGGCTTTTGGTTGGTTTATTAACTTTTATTGCCATCATATTTTTTGTCCCGTTATTTCCCCATCACATTTTCTACGCTCTATTTTGCATCATCTTTGCCTCATTATTTTTAGGATTACTGGGAATGTTATGCGGAATTTTATCCGACAATTTTGATCAAATGTCCGCCATCACCAGCTATTTTATCACGCCGCTAACTTTCCTTTCCGGCACTTTTTATTCCACCAATAATTTGCCTGAATTTTGGAAACATATCGCGCATTTGAATCCGTTTTTTTATATGATTGACGGCTTTAGATATGGCATCACCGGTCATAATGACGGCGATCTTTTTATTGGTGCAATTACAATTTTGCTCTGTAATATTATTTTACTTTTTATTGTTCATCATCTATTAAAAATTGGTTATCGCATCAAACATTAAACCCAACTACAATGCTCACCGCAAATCAAACAAACCCACATCAAGAAAAAATTGATTGGATCAGACTTAGCCGCAGCCAAAATATTGGTCGCAGCACTTTTTTTCACCTGCTCGAAATTTTTGGCAGCGCCAAAAGCGCACTTGAAAATATTGGTGAATTCTCACTCAAAGGCGGAAGAGACAAGCCAATTGTCATTTGCTCGCTAGCGGAAGCTGAAAAAGAATTAGAATTGACCACTAAAATTGGTGCCGAAATTCTGCTCTACAACGATCAAAATTATCCCAAATTATTAAAAGAAATCGCTGATCCACCTCCAGTTCTAACTGCGCGTGGCAATATCGAATTGCTGGGTAAAAATATTCTAGCAATTGTTGGCCCCAGAAACGCTTCTTTTAACGGCTGCAAATTTGCCAAAAAAATTGCCGCCGAGCTTGGTCATCGTGGCTTTGTCGTTGCTTCTGGTTTAGCCAGAGGCATTGACACCGCAGCGCATCAAGGCTCAATTGAAACGGGCACAATTGCTGTTATTGCTGGCGGCATCGACAATATTTATCCTAAAGAAAATGAAAATTTATATTACGACATCGCCAAAAAAGGAGTGATAATTTCTGAAATTCCTTTTGGAACTCCACCACGCGGCGGCAATTTTCCACAGCGCAACCGCATCATTTCCGGTATTTCGCTGGGCGCAGTTATTGTTGAGGCAACTTTAAAATCTGGAACATTAATTACCGCCAGATTTGCTTTGGAACAAAACCGCGAAGTTTTCGCCGTTCCCGGCTCGCCTTTTGATCCAAGGTGTCAAGGCACAAATCGTTTGATTAAACAAGGCGCAAAATTGATTGAAAATATTGACGATATAATTGAAGAATTAATCATCATTGCCGATCGCTCTGATAATATAAAATTGATGGAGCCAATTTCGGCGGGCTTTTCGGGCTTTTCTACTAAATCACCAAACGATAATGAAATTGAAAAAGCGCGCCAATTAATTTTATCGAAAATTGATTACAGCGCAATTTCTGCCGACGAAATTATCACCGAATTGCAAATTCCTGCACAGATCGTTAACATCGTTTTAGTGCAGCTAGAATTGGCTGACCGTATTGAAAATAAAAACGGCAAAATTTGTCTAAAAGCCTAAACTTACACTGTCATCCTGAGCGCAGCGAAGGACCTCATGAGCCGAGCCCCGTGAACCAAAAACCGAATTCGCTTCACGAGATCCTTCGCTACGCTCAGGATGACAGCCAAACAATCAATAAATCAAAATGTCTTTTATAAAAATCTTCTCACCATCAAAAATCAAACACCAACTCGATAAAACTTCTAATTTATTTTCTGGTCGAATTAGTCAAATTTTTACTCATAAAAAATTAGACGAAACAATGTTGGAAGATTTAGAAGATCTGCTTTTAACCAGCGATATTGGCACTAAAACGGCACATAGAATTATTAAAGATTTAAAAGCTAAAAAATTTAATAAGGAAATTGGTGAGCAAGAAATTAAAGAATTTTTGAGTAATGAATTGGCGGAAATTTTGTTGCCTTGCCAAAAAACTTTGCAAATAAATTCAGATTTAAAACCGCAAATCATAATCGTAAATGGTGTCAATGGCGCCGGCAAAACTACCACTATTGGCAAGATTGCCAAGAATCTGGCTGACGATAACAAAAAAGTTATGATCGCCGCTTGCGACACTTTCCGCGCTGCGGCGGCGGAGCAATTAAAAGTGTGGGCAAAGCGCGCCAATTGCCCAATTATTGAACCTTTGAAAGAAGGCGAAGATCCCGCTTCCGTTGCGCATCGCGCTTTTGTTCAAGCTCAACAAAATCAAATTGATGTGCTGTTAATCGACACCGCCGGACGCTTACAAAATAAACAAAATTTGATGGATGAGCTCAAAAAAATTAATCAAGTTTTGAAAAAAATTGATCCTTCCGCGCCGCATGAAAATATTTTGATCTTAGATGCAACCAACGGGCAGAACGCTAAAAACCAGTTAGAAATTTTTGATAAGATTGTAAATATCAGCGGAATTGTGATTACCAAATTAGACGGAACTGCCAAAGGCGGAATTTTAATTGCGCTTGCCGAGCAATTTGGAAAGCCAATTTATGCGATTGGTGTTGGCGAGAAAATTGAAGATTTGCAGGAATTTAATGCGCAGAGTTTTTCGCGGAATTTATTGGGAATTCATTAGATCGATAGCGCCTTGCAAAATAACGCTGGCGGCAATTTGATCAACTAAACCTTTGCGCTTATTATTTTTCGCTTCACCACTTTCCAACAATTCTTCCGCGGCAAAAGAGCTTAGTCTTTCATCAAAAAACACAATTTTTGCACCAGATAAAAACTCATCCAAACTATCCGCGAATCTACGCACAAACTCACTCATCGCACTTTCACTTTCATCCATATTCAGCGGCAATCCAACGACAATTCCAACAATTTTATTCTCCTCAATAATTTTTTGAATCACCAAAAAATCCGTCTTGCCACCTTTTCGAGCAATAGTTAATTTTGGATTCGCCACCAACCAATCGCCATCACAAACCGCCACGCCAATAGTTTTGGTTCCCACATCCAAACCCAAGAGCCGCCCTTTGCGCGGCAAATCTTGATTTAATTGTTTTAGATCGTTATAAATCATCGTCTTTTTTATTTTTTTGCGAAAAAAGCAATCCTAAATTCAATCAATATTTATGTCTATCACCGAAAAAGAAGTTACCAAAATTGCTCGCCTTTCTCGAATTGAAGTTGCGGCGGAAAAAAAGCCAGCTTTAGCCAATAAAATTGGCACTATTTTAGATTGGATGGCAAGTTTAAATGAGGTTGATACTAAAAATATTGAGCCGCTTGCCAATGTTCATCAAATGGCTTTGCCCTTGGCAAAAGATTTGGTTAGTGATGGCGGGATTGCTGAGGCAGTTTTGAAAAATGCACCCGATGCCAAATATGGTTATTTCACCGTTCCCAAAATGATTGAATAATGAACAATATTAGCCAAGCCTTTGTTTTAGCCGCCGGAAGAGGTGAAAGAATGAAACCTCTTACCGACACAACTCCCAAACCGCTCGCCAAAATTCATAATAAAGCAATGATTGATTATGCTTTAGAAAAAATTTCTGCACTTAAAAGCATCAATAAAATTGTCGTTAATTCTTATTATCTGGCTGAAATTTTAGAAGCGCATCTGCACAATTTAAACAATCCCAAAATTATAATTTCTCACGAAAATGAAAAGTTAGAAACTGGCGGCGGACTTGTAAATGCAATGGCTTTGCTTGATTCTGATCAACCAATTTTAATCGTTAATGGCGATCTTTTTTGGCAAGATGAAAATAATTCGCTGCTCAAAACAATGGTTGAGAATTTTGATGAAAAGAAGATGGATATTTTGTTGGCACTCAAGCCAAAAGCTGAATTTTTTGGTTATGAAGGTAATGGCGATTTTGATTTAGATGTAAAAACTGGCGAGCTGAAAAAATCTGCCAACCCAAGCCACACTTATATTGGCGTTCAAATTTTTCATCCGCGAATTTTAAAAACAAAACCTTCAGAAAAGTTTTTTTCTTTGAGCTATTTTTTTACAAAAGCTCAAAAAGAAAACGGAATTTTGGATAAAGTTTTTGGAATTGAAGTGAAAGAAACAGCTTTCCACATTGGCACGGTGAAAACTTTAGAGGCAATAAATTCGCTGAAAATTTAACTATTTAGCAGTAATTGTTCCTTGTGCAGTTTTTTCATTAAACTCTCCGTAATATTTATAAACCCCTGCTTTCAAAGGCCCAACAAAAATGCTCGCAGTTTTACCACCGCCAACAATTTTCTCACGATTCAAATCATGGCTTTCAAATTCTTCAATAGTCTTATCTTGATTTTCAACCAACAATTTCACTTTTTCATTAGCAGGAATTATCAGATTTTGAGGGCTAAATTTGTGATCTTTAATCACAATTTTATATTCTTTAAATTCTGCAAAAGCTTCAAAAGCAAATAATGAGTAAGCTAAAATTAGAAATGCCGATAATTTTTTCATGACTAAAATTTATTTTAATTAAATAGTAATGATAATCATTATCATTATTTCTTTTAAGTCAATCAATTGTTGATATGCGCACTGCAATCCATAATTGACTAATAAAATTAGCTCTTTATAGTTCGCAGCCTTTTAAAATTATCAACTCACAATCATTCTTAAAATGTCAGTTAAAAAAGCTGTAAAAGCTGAAGCCGCAAACGCTGCTCCCGCTTCAAAACATCCGGTTCAACACAAAATCAATTTGGTTCTTTCTAATAAAGAAACCATTGAAATCATTACCACTTGGGGAAAAGAAGGCGACACTTTGAAAGCCGACGTTGATCCTTTCAACCACCCAGCTTGGCAAGATGGAAGCAAAAGTTTTGTTAATCCGAATAATGATAATATGAACAAATTTATCAAAAAATTTGGTGGATTTGCTAACGCTTAATTTGATCTATTGATGGATAATTCAATCATTTTATCCCTAGCGGGCTGGACACAAAAACCTAGCTCGCTTGACCCAGTTTTCTCTTCCCTTTCCTCTTCTTATAAAATCATTCATTTTGATTATAGCCAATTTTCAAGCGTTGAAGATTGTTTTGCTGCGTTAAAAAATCTAAATATCAAACCAAAAATTATCGCCGGCTGGAGCCTTGGCGGGCAAATCGCCGCACGTTTGATTGCTCAAAAAATTTTCAATCCTGAATTTTTAATTTTATTCGCCGCACCTTTTCAATTTGTAAAATCGCCGCAAATTGGGGCAGCAATGCCCGAAGCAAGTTTTGATATTTTCCGCGAAAATTTTGTTAAAAATTCTTTAGCAACTTTAGAAAAATTTTCATTACTGATGATGCTCAACGATGCCAAGCGCGCCAAAGAACTGGCCTATAATTTGGACTTGAATGAAAATAATTATAACAATTTAATTTTCTGGCTTGATGAGTTAAAACGCTTTTCTTGTTATGATTTGGATTTTAGCAACTTTCCCAAAACCCTGATTTTTCAAGGTGAAGGTGATGCGGTGGTCAATGTTTTACAAGCCAAAATTTTCGCTGAAAAAATTGCCGGCTCTGAACTAAAAATCCTTGCCAATTGCGGTCATTGCCCTCATATTAGCAACTTGAACCAAGTGCAGCAAACTCTTAAACAATTTTTACCATCCTAAGAAATGAGCAACGACAAAAATAAAAAAGATAAAAGCCATTTAAAAGCTGTGGCAATGAATGATTTATCAATTCAAAAAGAAGTAAAAAATAATAATCACGATTGGGTGATGAAAGCTGAAACTCTGTGCGAAGCCTTGCCTTATATGCGCCGATTCTCTGGTGAAACTTTTGTTATCAAATTTGGCGGCAGCGCTATGAGCGAAGAAAATATCCGCAAATTTGCTGAAGATGTGGTGCTTTTAAAACAAGTTGGAATCAACCCCGTCATCGTTCACGGCGGCGGCCCGCAAATTGGCGAGATGCTTAAAAAATTAAATATCAAAACTTCTTTCATCGACGGTCTGCGCGTCACCGACGCTGAAACTGTTGAAATTGTTGAAATGGTTTTGTGCGGCTCAATCAATAAAAATATCGTCAAAGAAATCAACCGCGCTGGCGGCATGGCAATTGGGCTTTCCGGCAAAGATGGCAATATGATCACCGCCCGCAAATTAACTCGCACCAAAAAAGATCCAGATTCTAATATCGAAAAAATTCTCAATTTAGGTTTTGTTGGCGAGCCAAGCTATGTCAACCCCGAAGTGCTCAACGGTTTTGAAAATTCCGACATCATCCCCGTCATCGCGCCAATCGGCGTTGGCGAAAATGGCGAAACCTACAACATCAACGCCGACACCGCCGCCGGCGCCATCGCCAGCGCCCTCAACGCCGCCAAGCTAATTATCTTAAGCGATGTTGATGGAGTTCTCTTACCCAACAAAGAATTAGTCAGCCACCTCAGCATCTCCACCGCCCGCAAACTAATCAAGGACGGCGTCATCACCGGCGGCATGATCCCCAAAATCGAAACCTGCATCAGCGCCCTAGAAAGCGAAGTTGAATACGCGCATATTCTGAATGGTTCCGTAGATCATATTTTGTTGATGGAGATTTTTACTGAGTCTGGTGCCGGGACGATGATTTTCTATGGGTAAAAGCGTAAAAAAACAGCAAAGCTGTTTTTAGCTTTTACGGGCATTTTTGCAGAGCAAAAATCCCTGGCGCAAGGTTGGAGCGTTAAAAAAACGATTAATAATCGTTTTTAGCGACAACGGGAATGAGCGAAGCGAATCCCTGTACTCGAGTGTCTTCGAGCGCAGCGAGAAAAGCGACGCAGCGTTGAAGAACTCAGTTTAATAAGCACCTCAAACCCCACCAAACCCACCCCCAATTCGTTCTTGCAAAATCATTTCTTCCCCCTATCATCACCGCCTCGTTTTAAATCAACAATATTCATCCCAGAATATTCCCCAATTGGAGAAATGGCCGAGTGGTCGAAGGCGCTTTCCTGCTAAGAAAGTATACGGGTAAAACTGTATCGAGGGTTCGAATCCCTCTTTCTCCGCCAGTTAACTTCTCTAAAACCAATTCTCTACTGATTTTTATCATTTTATTCTACCCCTTACAAGCCCTGTATTTGCGGGCTTTGGTGGCTTTTCAATCTTCGTTTCAACTGCACTTTTCCTTCTCCAAAAATTCCATATTTTGCCTAAAATCGGGTAAAATTTTCTCTGTTTCTCCGGTTCAACTGCACTTTTGAGAAAAAGGTGCATATCGGTAAATGCTGGCTTCGCAGGTTTTCCTTCGAACTTTTTCCACTCCTACATGGGAATGCAAATACCATGTAGTTTTTACGCCTAAATACAGGAAGAAAGTTTTATTCGGAATGCTTCGTCGTCAATTAAAAGATGTCTTTCATCGTTTAGCAATTCAGAAGGATTGCCAAATAGTCGAAGGTTATCTAATGAAAGATCACGTTCATATGCTTCTATCAATTCCTCCCAAACATTCTGTATCAGGCATTGTCGGTTTCATCAAAGGCAAAAGCTCGATATGGATCGCTCAAAATATCGACAACAAAAAACAAAATTTTGTCGGTCATAAATTCTGGGCAAGAGGATACTTTGTTTCAACAGTAGGAGCTGATGAAAAAGTCATCAAATCTTACATCCAAAATCAGGAGCGTTCGGATCAATATCTGGATCAACTGAACCTGTTTAACAGGTATTAAGTAACACTAACCGCTTCTAGCGGTTCATAATCAAACCTCCAGCTTTGCTGGAGGTTATTGGCTTTGCAGCTATGACAGTTTCTATCTTTAAAAGTTAAGTTTTCTCCATCAAAATTTACATCCCATCTGGCATTCTGTTCGTCTTTAAAAAAGGCTGATTCACCTGATTTTAAACTATCAATTTTCTGCCAATTTTCTGGGTGGATGGCAACTGAAAAATCTATTCCTACCGAGATTCTTCTAAAAATTCCCCAGTCATAGTTTTCTTTGGTAATTTCAATTTTATTGCTTCGATTTAAGTTGGTCATTTTCTTGTTATTTTTTATTGATAAAATAGCTCTAAAGCCTTTTATATCATATCTTTAAAGCTGTTTGCAGTCAACTTAAATGATGCTTTTTATTCAAGAAAATCAGCAATTTTAATGCTGAATTTGAGGCTCGTTGCAACCGTTAAAAAATCTTCATCATTCCACTTGATAAGTAATTTAATTCAAGCACTCATTGGGTTTGCAACATTTATTAATTTTTTTGAACAAACCAATGAACAGATTAATTTATAAAGGATTTATCGAGGATGTTAGAAATGAAAAATGTAGTGATCAGGAAATTGAAAAACTGATCAATGTTTTTGAAGAGGCAGTCAAATCAATGTCCTCAACGTTAGCCAAAAAATCATTTTACGATTTGAAGGATTTTAAAGAAACAGAGTGCGCTGGCATTAATCTTTTTACTCTGACTCTCGAACGCGAACCAATCAAAAATTATGAAAAATACACCGGCTATTTTGAATACGGTAAAAAGAACCTAAAAGTCGTTGCAACGCGCGGTGAATTTACAGCGGTAATATTGAGTTCAGATTAAAGGTTTCTAATTCTTTGCCTAAAAACAGAATCAAATTTTTCCAAA
The DNA here is from genome assembly GCA_040386195.1 of Pseudomonadota bacterium. GTDB lineage: Bacteria > Pseudomonadota > Alphaproteobacteria > Rickettsiales > UBA1997 > JAJTCH01. Next base: position 27,562 of record JAZKFV010000009.1, read on the forward strand.
GTATTTTTTATCCACTCCTGCTGCACAGATCTGTCTTTCTCATCAGCGATGTTGCCATTTTTAAATAGCGCAACTTTTGACTGAGTTTTTTCAGGATTTTCCTTCCACTCTAAAGCACATTCCATTTCCCTCTCAATTGATTCCTGATCTTTCAAAAGAAGCTGATAAAACGCCTTTGCCCCATCTTTATCTGTAATCACAAGCTCAACACCAATTTTATTTTCACGGGTGTTTAAAAGTGTGTTTAAATGAAAACCACTGCGACCAATTGTAAAAGTTAGCCAATGCTTCGGGCTTGGCGTTTGAGGACGCACCTTTGATCTTGCTTCATCAAGATAATCAATTAATTCCAACCAATAGCGATATTGCAATTTTTTGGTTTCAGAAGTGGTTTGATTTTCAATTTCTTTTGCAGCATCAGAAACTGTTTTGCTCCAGTTATTTGGTTTGGAAATCACATTGAATTTTGGGGCGGCTGGTGAATTGCCAATTTTCCACAACTCAACTTCTAAACCAAAGAAATGGAATTTTGCATCCGTTATTTCATTAAGCCAATCAAGTGCAGCACGATGTTCTTCAGTAAATTTTGCCGCAACCCAAACAATAGTGACCGATTGTAATCCAGCGGCGTAAGTTAAAAGCTGACCAAGATGTTTGTGATTGGTTTTTTCGATTTGGTTTTCTATTAATACCCATGAATCATCTGCGGTATTTTTACACAAAATATCAGCTCTAAACGGCCCAACATTTTTCTCTTGAGCTTCCAATTCCAACTCAATTCCGATTGATTCTCCAAGCATCTCTAAATTTTCCTCACGTGCAAGCCACGGCGTAAAGTCCTGTGCTTCATTTTTCCATATTTGGTCTAAATCGACTTTTTCTAATTTTCCTAACATGATTTATAACTAGGAATTCGATTGCCACTTTAATTACTTATCATCCGCTTCAACAGATATAACGCCATCTTTCATAAAAAAACTTCTGTCTGTATAGGATGAAAGTAATGGATTATGTGTTACAATAATCATTGTCATATCATAATCAGATTGTAATTCTTTCATTAATTTCATTACATTATTTCCATTATTTTCATCCAGGTTTCCCGTAGGTTCATCTGCTAAGAAAACAGGAGGTTTTTTTACAGCAGCTCTAGCAATAGCAACCCTTTGTTGTTCTCCACCAGAAAGCTGAGTAGGAAATTGGTGTGCTTTATTAGATAATCCTACATAATCAAGCATTGCCATAGCATCACTAATGTCTTTTTTTTTCACAGATCTTTGAGCTTCGATAGAGGTTAGAACATTTTCTAGAGCAGTTAGAGATGATATTAAATTGTGGAATTGAAAAACAAAACCTATGTTATCTCTGCGGAATTTTGTTAACTCTGATTGATTCATAGTTGAAAGATCTTGATTGCAAACCTTTACTTTTCCTGAGCTTACTGTGTCAATACCTCCAATTATGTTTAGTAGCGTTGATTTACCAGACCCTGAAACGCCTCGTATATCAACCATTTCTTTTTTTTGTACATCAAAAGATATTCCCTTCAGAACTGTTTCTGAAGTTTTTTCAGAATTATAAGATTTAAATACTGATGACAGCGATATAATTGATTCTTTTTTTTCCATTTTTCAATAAGTTATTATTATATTTTTTTCTCCAGCACTACATAAGTCCTCTCTTTTGCCATTCCTGAGTTTTTAGCCAGAACCCAACTATTTGGATTTCTATCATCTATCCACATCGTACTAGTTTCTCTTAGATTTCGAGCTATTTTTACTATTTCATTTCCTAACATCCTTCCCAAGCCACTACCTTGCAAACTTGGTTCCGTTCCTATTAAAGCTATTACGGATGAATTAATATTATTAATAAATTTTTTATAAAAAAACGGCAACATCATTCTTTTTAATCCTTTAAAATAACAGAAAAATTCATTTAAATCTGGCACCATCACAACAAATGCACAGGCAATATTATCCTTCTCAATAATACGAATAAAATTTGGATTTACAAGTTTTAAAAGTGGAGAAATTTGGAATTCAAAAGATTCTCTGGAAATGCCAACTATCTCATGATTGTCATAAAAAGACTTGTTAAACAAATTTCTAATAATCTCTATTTCACTTTTAATTTTCTTTTTATCCATAGATCTAACGTAAAAATTATGTTTTTTCTTAAGTTTTTGACTATATTTTTCAAGAAAATCTGTATAGGATTTATTATAGTAAGAAGATTTTACATTATATGTGCTAGCTGTGAATGATTCCTTAAAGCCATATTTTTTACATAAATCAGGATAATATTTTTTTGTATAAGGTTGGAGAAATTTTGGTTGTTCATTAAAATTTGTTGTTAAAAACCCAACTTCTTGTGTACTACAATAACTATATGGTCCCTTTATATTAGTAACAGCATCCTGATCTTTTGCCCATAGAATAGCTCTGTCCATCATTGCTTTTACAACTCTATAATCATTTATGCACTCAAAATGACCAAAAAAGGCAGTTTTAGTATTATATTTAATGTTATATTCCTGATGTATAGTAACTGAAACCCTTCCTGTAATTTCTTTTTCCAAGATAACAATAAAATGCTCTATAATAGCCTCTTTGAAAAAAGGGTTTTTAGTTCTTGATATTGATTTCATCAGTTCTGATTTTGGCAAAGAAACCCAGCAAGAATCACCCTTGTACAAATCAAAAGGGAAACTAATAAACTGACGTTCTTGCTTCCGAGTTTTAACTATAATTACCTCTATATTTTCATTAGTCATAAAAATACTTTTTGAAGTTATTGATTTTATCTTCAGGAATTGGTCTATCAAAACTACTATAGCTAGCTAATTTAAAATTGTGCTTTTTGGCTAAAGCAGAAATAGTTAATATTTCATCATCCTTAATATTAAATCCTAAGCTAAAATTTTTGTTTATACCGTCTAGTGATAGCATCATGGTTTCTGCCATACAGGCATAACACAAATTTTCAGAAATGCCATATTTCCCCCCTAATAATGGTTTACCTGGGGCCTCAATGATTCCTCCATCTATCACCAATATATCGTCCCTTAATTTAGTAACTTGATTCATAACATTAGCTGGTCTTGATAAATCAAATACTATTGCTCCTTTTTTTAGATATTGTGGGTCAACAAATTTAGATGCGTTGTTGGTTGCAATCACAACAATATCAGCTTCCTTTATTGAATTATTATAATTACTTGAAAAGTTTATTTTAAAACTCTCATTCTTTCTGTTAACAATATCAGCGGTATACTCATTTATATTATATTTTTTTGCTCGATATTCTTTTAACAAAACCTCTCCTAAGCTATTGGGAGCTATAGAATCTATTTCTAAGTTTTCCAGATATAGTATCGACTCTTTTAAGGTTTTAGCAAACCTTATTGTATTTATATCTTTGCTTGATGGATTTCCTATTAATGTCATATTTTGAATTTTTGGCAATAAGGATTTTACTACTGCAGAACCTATACTCCCAACTGCACCAATAATTGCTACATGAAGTTTTGCTATATCAATATCAAGTTGACTTGATAGATTGTGAATTGCCTCACAGACACTTAACATGGTATATGTATTACCAGTTGTTATATTAACGCCACGATCAACCATAGTTGTTCCTCCAAGTGTTACAATTGAAGTATATCCACCTAATCCAACTATTGTTGCACCAGACTGCTTTGCCATATCAATAGTCTTGCCTATAAGTTCATTCACATACTCTTTGTCCATACTCACTAATTGCTCAGCAGAGTGAGGTATCATATAAAAATCTCCATAAGCTTTTTGCTTTGTCGGAGACTCAATAACTACAGAAGAAACATAAAAAGGATCAAAATTATAAGATAGTTTTTCTTCCATTTTTCTGAGGGCTTTATCGGAAAAATTACATAAACTCTCATCAAACTCTTTAAAGCTATTTCTGTCAAGAGGGTGAACGATAAACGCAAAATGATTAGACTTTTTAGGGAGGTTTGGGATTATTAACCTTCTATTAATTGGTTTTGAATCACAAGTCTTACCCTGAACTATGTGAGAAAGCAATTTTCCGGTGTTTCCCTCAGAAAGATGCATTAGAGACTCTTCCAATCCGGATATAAAAGCGTCACATTGTTCTTTAGTGGTTGTCAAAGGAGGCTCTATTCTTAAAACATTTAAACTATTCAAGGTTGGGGCAACCCTTATTTTATGTATATTTAAAAGGTAGCTAGCTAAAATGGGCAGTATATTTTTTTGCTCTGCCAAGATTCCTAAAAAAGATCCAAAACTTAAATCAAATGTAGATCTATCAATTGAAAATTCTATACCCAATAAAAAACCTTCACCCCTCACTTCCTTTATAATATTTTTGTATTTTGCCGCCATCTTTTCTAACTCACTCTTCAAGTAAAATCCCGTTTCCTTAACATGCCTAATAAGATCTTTTTCAGGATTTAATAATAAATCTAAAACTTTATTACCAACCCCACAAGCTATCGTGTTACCGGCAAAAGTAGAAGAGTGTTTTAGGGCAAAGTCTGAGGAATATGAGGCATCACTTAAAATGCAGGCTCCTATGGGAATCATTCCTCCTCCCAATGCTTTAGCTAAAACCAAGCAATCTGGATTTACGCCAAATTTCTCAAATGCAAACAAATATCCTGTTCTTCCGAGACCAGTTTGTACTTCATCCAAAATAAATAGAACTCCATATTTTTTACATAATTCTTGTACTTTTTTTAAGTACCCATTGGAAGGAACATTGACACCACCTTCTCCTTGGATGGGTTCTAATATTATTGCTGCATATTTGCAGGGATTTTTTCTAAGGAGATTTTCTATTTCATCTATGTTGTCATATTGAACAAATTCAAATCCTGGCACAGGAGCATTAAATACTTGCTGAAAATTATCTGATCCTGTTGCAGATAAAGCCCCTAATGTTTTGCCATGAAAACTTCTTTTAGTGGATATTATTCCTTTTCTTCCAGTAGCCGCCCAACACGCTTTAATCGCTGCCTCAACTGCTTCCGCTCCACTATTTTGAAAAGTTACATATTTCAGGTTATCGGGAGTGATATCAATTAAATTCTTTGCTAATTTACCGGCCTCTTCTAAGCAAGAAGGTTGCACGAAGTTTGGTCTTTTTGATACTATAATGTTGTTTATTTCGTTGGAAATTTCTTGTGGACTATGTCCAAATGGAAGAGCTCCGTAGGCTCCAATAAAATCCATATATTTTATTCCTTCCTTATCTTCAAGATATATCCCATCTCCTTTAACAAAAGTTTTGTCAAGATTTAGAGATTCTAAAAGAGATCCAAGATCTGGATTAACAAATTTTGTATAATTACTTTTCATTATTTTTGTGATAAATTAATCTTTTAAGAGAATCAAATAAGCTTTTTGCACTGCATTTCTGATAAAAAGAGTCATAAAGCAAGGAATTGGCAAGAATACGATGTAGCTTTGATAGATTATGATATGGAATACTTTGGTACATATGGTGTAGAGCATGAAATCTCAACCCTATTGGAGCCCATAAAAATGCAAACATTCCATGGTCATGATTTATAGAGTCATTGACCTGACCAACAATATTAGTGTTTTGATTTAGATTGTACCTATGGGCAACTAAGGTTCTTAAAGAATTAATAAATAAAATAAAAACAACAACAAAATAGATGTAAATAATTATATTTAATGCTATGTACTTGTACAATACGGCAAAAGAGACAAGTGTTAAATAAATAAAGCATAATGATTCTTGAATCCTATTATTAAGTAGCAATTTTTTATTATTTGTAGTTTTGTGCCTATATAGTGGATTGATAGCAAGAGAAGAAAATCTTTCATCTACTACCAATCTAACTCTGTTAAAAAAGTAACTAAGAAATGTTAGTAATGTAAAACGAAGATATAATAGAAACGGCAGAACGAAAGGATGTAGCATAAACAATATAAATTGCCTCTTATTATAAGATACAAAAGGAAGATATTCGGGATCGTTAATTGTAGAATAGCATTTGCCATGATGTTGTAAATGGCATTTATACATAAAGGTAGGGATTAGAAAAGGAATTCCGCAAGTAATATTCCAAAAGCTACTGAAGCCAGGTACATAACTAGATTTAGTAAAGTGAACTATTTCATGTATAAAAATCAGAGATCGGTAAAGAAAAATTACCGAGATGCTGAACGCAAAAAGTTTTAAAGTTGTTGCATCACTTTTATAATATAAAAATACACTAATAAGAAATAATGACAAAGAGATCGAATGGTCGAGCCAATACAACAGGTAATTGTGTTTATAAAGTTTTTTATCAGAAATCTTTGGGATATTAATTTTACTCATCATACATTAACCTTTTTTCTTCTCCATATGACACCATCCATATAAAAGTGATGAAGTACAATAATCAGTGGAATAGCACCACTAAACATAAGTTCTGATGATGATACAAAAATTCCACAAATCATTAACCCAGCAAAATAAGTGAGCAAATCTTTTTTTGTAATAATTCTAATCCTTAATTTATCAGTATTTTCTTTTTGCCTTCTTTGTTGATAATTAAAGCATATAAAATGATATTGTAGTGCATGCATTGAGGTGGCAATTAAAATCAAGGCGTACAGATCTTGCGTGTAAAGATATCCTATATTATAGGTGCTTACAGTCAGTAAATTCATCACAATTACTATTAGTGGCAACTGTTTCTTTGAAAGTGATAATTTTTTTTGTTCTAGAAAAAACAGAAATAAAAACATAAAAAATAATGCATACAAAACATAGGAGGATTCTATTGGTAAATTCGGAGTAGGGATCACTAAATTTGAAAAAGGAAGTTGCTTTTCAAAAACACTATAATTTCCAAAGCGTAACCCTGTATCAGATACTCTATATATTATTGGAGATAAACATCCAAAAAGTAATGTCATTATACAAAGAAAAATAGAGTCGCTATACCCATTTTTTTTTGCATAAATTTTTGATATACCATAATTTTGTTTAAATACATGATACGGTTGCCAATAAACCCAAACCATTGCAAGTAACCATAACTGATTCCTGGTTATAAAGAATAAAGCCGTAATGCTTATTAAAAAAAGTGAGGTTAAAAACTTTTCCCTATATAAACTAAACTCCCCCTTATTAGACAAGATTCTTGCGTATGTATGCAAAACATGAGGAATATCTATTAGTGCTGCAAAAAGAACTGCCACAACCATAAACCCAAAACCATAATAGGATGTAAAAAATATAGTCGTTGCAATGATCATTCCAAATAGAACAATACCTGTGAAATCAAGTTTTTTATTAACTAAATATTGTGAATTCATAACTTACTATTAATATTTTTTATAGCTTAGATCTTAATGTTGTTGATTTATTAATACTTGATGCAGAATTGACTGAGGGAGTATTTGAAGGTTTATTGTCTGATATAGATTTTACTTGATCATTACTAACTGTAGATGATTTTTCTTCTTTACTTACCTTTTTTTCTTTTTCTCCTAGTAATTCAGCCATTTTTAGATGTCTGTGATCAAAGATTTTCTGTACTTGACCTTTTAAAATATAGTCATCAATTATTTTATATCCAAAAGAAAACTCTAGATCATCAGTATATCTAGTTCCACCATTACCATCTGGCTCACATATGTGTCTATGGCGCCAAAAAGTTAAAGGACCTTTTACAAGTTGGTCTGCATAATGATATCTATTTTCTTCTTCATTTTCACTGTATTCTACAATTCTTACATCCCATCTCATTGGTATAAATCCCCAAACCCAATGCCTAAAAGAAAACTCTTCATTTGGTTTTATTATGAAGTCTTCAGGTTTCTTTGTGGAATCTACTGGGGTTATGGGATCTGGAAAAATTGCTTGAAAATTCTTACCCTCAAGACAAAACTCAAATACCTCTCTTGGGCTTTGGGTAAAATGACTTACTTTTTTTAAAGATGCATTATCATTAGACATAATTGATTTATCTTAAATTAGGTAAAGATTTCATTTTTTGATTTTTTTTATTCAATGAATTAATATGCAGATTATCGTGCAATTTGCCTTTCTACTGGATAATATTAAGATAATAAAGCAAAAACATAGTACCAAAATGAATTTGATGATAAAAAGACTAATATTCATTCATAAAAATACTAGCAGTTGTGTTAGTATAATACTTGCTATCTTTTTGTTAATTTCCCCAAGTGCAGTATTCGCAAATCAACTTTTAGGAGGAAAATTAAGTTATGATGGTTATTTACAAAATAGAACAGGGGTTACAACAAATAATCCAGAGACAAGTCTTTTTGAAAATAGAGCTCAACTATCAACAAAATACCAACTACAAGATGATTTTGAAATATTAGGATCTTTCAGGTTGTTGTACGAGAATAAATTAGAAACAAACACAAGAGGTGATCTTGAAATAAGAGATTTATACCTCAAATATAAAAATGACTTTTCTACACTATCCTATGGTAAACAACAGGTTGTTTGGGGAAAGATGGATAATGTAAGAGTATTGGATGTAATCAATCCACTTAATTTAAGGGAATTCATATTTAACGATTATGTAGACAGCAGAATTCCACTTTGGATGTTTAACAATGAATTTTATTATAAGAATCATAGCTTTCAATTAATTGCTATTCCAGAAATAAAAGAAAATTATTATCCCAATCAGGGTAGCAGATTTTATATAGATGACTCAAGTGCTAATGTTAGTTCTAGCAAAACAATTAAACCGAAGCAAAAAGATGTGAAAAACTGGGAATATGCAATTAAGCTTGATGGTTCTGTAGAAAAGATTGATTATACATTGAACTTTTTTCATGGCTGGAGTGATAATTTTGTGGACTCTTTTGATATCAATACAATGAGTGTTAAATCAGAGATAAAAAGAGAAAGAAAAATGGGGTTTTCGATGGAAAGGCCAATTGGAGATTTTGTTGTAAGGGGAGAGGCAGCTTACACGCCAGATTATTATGTTGAAACAAAAGGTTCTTTAGGGCTTTATAATCCAGAGAAGGTAAATAATTTAACTTATGCCTCTGGAATAGATTGGCTTTATAATAATTGGTTCGTTGGTGTGCAATACATAGATAATTATATTTTTAACGAACCAGAAAATTTTATAGATCGTAATTTTGATGACATCGCTACTCTTACAGTAAGCTATAAAGCATTTAATGATAAATTGGAATTAAAAAGTTTTATTGCACATGATCTTAATAAATTTAGCTCTTGGTTGTCTAATTCTATAAAGTATGACATTACAAATGATTATGAAATTAAAATAGTTCTAGATGTTATGGACGGAAAAGAAAGCAGTTACTTTGGACAATTTGACGATGAAGACAGATTATTTATAAGTATTAAAAGATATTTTTAATTTATTTTAATATTGCTTGGGTTTAACGTTAATTTCGTTGGCTGGTTTATTAATAAGGAAACTAAGATTTATGAAGTATTTGCTAAGATTTATTGGAAGGAATGCTCTAAAAATAAAATATCGTATTATTGCAATATCAATTATTACTGCTTCTAGTGTGGGGCTTTTAGTGGGGTCTTATTCATCGATAGAAAGTTTGTTTTTTACAGTCAATAACATTTATAAAAGTAGTAATGTAGCTGATTTAGAGGTGCGTGTTGCCGCTGAGGATCAAATAAATTTTCCTTCTTTTCAAGATATTGGCAATATATCAAATATTGAAAAAAGATTAATTCTTCCTGGAAAGATAATTAAAAACAACAAAGAGGTTTTATCTTCTGTTGTTATAGCTAATCAGCTAAGTGTTAATTCAGGCATAAATAAAACCTCTCTATTAAAAGGTAATCCTTTGCAAGCCAATGATACTAATGGGGTATTATTAGAACGTAATTGTGCAAAATATCATAATTATCAAGTTGGAGATATTATTAAGGTTGGTATTGGTGATGGAGTATACGAGGTATTTGTGAGAGGGGTAATATTAAGTCCAGAATACCTGATTTCTCCCGTAAATCCTGGAATTTTCGTTCCAACAAATGGCTCTCTATGTGTCATTTATGGTAATGTAGATTTGTTTTGGGAAAAAATAGGCTTTAATATGCTAAATAGCATATTATTTACTTTTGATTCTAAGGTGAGCTCTGATTTAATTAAGAATAATATAGAAGATAGAGCTTTAACACGCCTACATGTTGATTATAGTGTTAAGCAAGTTGACAATTACAGTTATAAATTTCTGGAAATGGACCTCGATACTTTTAAGGTGTTCCTACCGGCAATAGTTTTTGTTTTCATGATGTCTGCAATCATAATAATATTTTTTATTATGTTTCAATGGATATCCAGCGAAAAGAACTTGATAGGAATGTTGATGGCTCTTGGCTATAAGAAATATAAAATTAGCTTTGGCTATTTATTTCCTGTATTTTTTATAATTTTGCTTTCTGGAGCTATTGGTTATCTGTTCTCTCATTTTATTTTACATATATTTGGAAAAAATTATGCCCTAGCAATCGGTATGCCAGAGCCAGATTTAAAATTGTTTTATAATTATTTTATGTGGGGTGCGTCACTGTTGTTAACCGTAACTGTTAGTTCGGTTATATGGCCACAGGTTTGGCTATTAAAATTAACTCCATTAGAAGCAATACGATCTTCCTCAGTAAACACAACTAAGTCATTTCAGAAAATAATTTCTATTACACGTAAAATTTCAGGCCCCATCTATTTTAGATATGCCTTAAGAAGTATACTGCGTAATATCAAAATTTCCATCGTAACCGTACTATCTATAGCTTTGTGCTTGGGAACAATTATTTCATTTTTTGTTTCCTTAACCTCGATGGAAAAAACTGCTATAAATCATTTCAAGAATGATTCGTGGGTGGCCATTGTAGATTTATTTTCACCTTTATGGAATGATGAATTGGAAGAATTTTATGAAATTGCACCAAAAGAAAAATGGGCGCCTTATGTGAAAGGTTATGCTCAAATCACACAAAACAACCTAAGCAAGAATATTTATATCGTGGGAACGGATCCAAAAAAAGAGGTAAGAAATGTTTCAGTTTTACATGGAAGAAAAATACTCCCAACAGATGAGAATGTCATCTTGCTAGAATATAAAACAGCTAGAGATCTTGGTTTTAGGGTTGGTGACAAAATTCTAATTAAAGCAAATAATATAACGGAAGGAGTAGAGTTGATTGGAATCATATCTGGAGCAGTACCTGGCGAGGCTTATTCTACATCTTCTTTTGTAGAAAAATTGTTTGATTTACAAGATCGTGTAACCGGAATGTTCCTTCTGGGAAATGAATTAAGTGATCTACAAAAATCAAATTTATACAATAACAACAATGTTATAAGTATTACAACCATCGATGATATAGTTGGTGCAATTTTAAGTATCAGTAGTCAGATTTGGGTCATACTTAAAGCATCTTCTGTTCTTAGTATTGGTGTTGCGGTATTGTTTGTATTAATTAGCATGACATTTTCTTTATTAAAACGTATTTCGGATTTTGGAATGCTAAAAGTTGTTGGTTTTAGTGATTTTTTATTAATTAAGATGATAGTTGTTGAGGCTTTAATTTTAGGAATTGTTGCAATTATATTGGCTATTCCCATTGGCTATGGTTTAGCATATTATTTAAATGGAGAATTAACGGACGCTTGGTTTAAGGTTTACACATATGCAACTTTTAAAGATTTTTTTACGATATTATTTCCAGCCTTAATTTTCATTCCGATTGCGACTATAATTCCTTCATATATTATTTTGCGCACAAAATTAGTTAAGATTATTAATGAAAGAAAATTTGGATAATGCTATTAAAAATTACAATTAAATTTATTACCATCTTCTTTTTGATTGTTACCTCCATAAATGCTCAGGAGTCTTTATTGGAATCAAGAGGTCTTAAAATAATCAGAGAATCTGAGAATAAAACAGAAGCAATGTCTGAAAAAATAATATATGATATGGTTCTTTATAGAGACGATAAAGTCGTTCATGAAAGAGAGATGTTGAGGTTTTTTAAGAAAAATAGCGAAGAAAAAAGAATGCTGGTTAAATTTTCAGCTCCTCCAAGCATTAAAAATATTAGTCTTTTAATCGTTGATTCAGGAGATGCTATCAATGATATATGGTCTTATTCTCCTGCAGATAGAAAGATTAGAAGAATTTCTGGTTCACAAAAACAAAACTGGTTTATGGGGACAGAATTTACCTATGAAGATTTTGAGGGTTTCAAGTTTAATGCCTATAAGTATGAATATATATCTACAAATCCTTGTGGTAAATGGAAAGAGTGTCATATTGTCGATGCTATTCCAACTGCGGATACAGAAATCAAATCTTCTGGTTACAGTAAAAAAAGATATTGGATAGAGTCAGAGTCTTATTATCCGGTCATTGTGGAATATTTTGATAAAAATAATAAAATAAAGAAGAGGCAAGTCGTTCAGAACATGAAGTACATTAATGAATATTACAGACCCACCTCTCAATATATGATAAATTTAGAAAACAAGCAAAAAACATCTTTGATCATGAAAGAATATAGTATTAATGGAGACATAGATGATTTTTATGTTTCTGAAAGATTTTTGAGGTCGAGGTAATGGATAATAAAATAAAAGAACAAATTATTAGTATAATTTCTGATGTTATCGATGTGCCGATAGATATGATATCTGGGAAAAATACACTGGAAGAGACAGGTCTCGACTCATTAGATGTTGTAAAGATATCTTTATTATTAGAGAAGGAGTTTAATGTTAAATTACCAATAGATCGTTTTGCTGGTGTTGATACATTAGATGCGTTAGTTGGGTTAATAAAAAGGCTACAAAATGATTAATGACAGTAATAGAGTTGTAGTGACGGGAATGGGTTGTATTTCTGCATTAGGATATAACTTAAAAGAATTTTCTCATGCAATTTTTGCTGGAACAAAAGGTATCGATAATATTAGTTGGCTAAATGGGAATTCGTGTAAAGGAGGAGAGGTAAAAAATTATGAACCACTTAAGTATTTTTCAAAAAGAGAAATCAGCATTCATGATCGCTTTACTCAATTTGCTCTTATAGCATGTGATGAAGCTATTAATAATTCCGGTCTTTGTTTTTCAGGAGAGTTATCCAATAAAATTTCTGTTATATTTGGGGTTGGTGCTGGAGGAGTTCATATACAGGACAAGGGCTACCGAGATTTATACATTAATCAAGATAAAAGATTAGACCCTTATATTGTTTTAGCGGGTATGAACAACGCTGCTGCTTGCAGTATTGCGCGTAAGTACAATATAACTGGAAAAACATTAACCATCTCTACCGCTTGCTCATCTTCATCTAATGCTATTGGTGAAGCGTTTCGTTCAATAAAATCAGGAGAATCCAAGGTTGTAATTACAGGGGGAAGTGAAGCTTGTATGACAAATGGAATGTGGCGCGCGTGGGAAAGTATGTATGTAATGGATAGCGATACATGTCGACCTTTTTGCAAAAATAGAAATGGGGTAGTTTTGGGAGAGGGGTCAGGAGTTTTGATCCTTGAAAGCTTAGAGCATGCAAAAAAGCGTAAAGCTGATATCATATCTGAAGTTGTTGGCTATGGCTCTTCTGCAGATATTCATTTCATTAAACCAAATCCTGAAAGGGAATGTATGGCTATGCAATTAGCTCTCAGTGAAGCACATATTGCCGCTGATGATGTTGACTATATCAATGCGCATGGAACCGGTACGAAACTAAATGATGCTGTAGAAACTCAAGCTATCAAGATGGCATTTGGAGACCATGCAAAAAAATTGAAAATCTCATCCACAAAATCAATGCATGGACACACTCTGGGAGCTTCAGGAGCTCTTGAGTCTATAGCCACTATATTGGCCCAAAAGAATAGTATCATACCTCCGACTATCAATTATGAATGTTTGGATTTGGAATGTGATTTAAATTATGTACCAAATAATGCTATTGATCACCCCGTTAATATTGCTGTTAAAAATAGTTTTGCATTTGGAGGCGTTAACACCTCTTTAGTTTTTAAAAAATTCTAAATAATATGTCTATACTTATCACAGGAGCAACCGGCTGCTTAGGATCAAACCTCACTAAGAAATTAGTTGATGATGGCAATCGGGTAACGATATTTAGGCTTGGTGATGACGAGTGTAAAAATCTTGGAGAATATTCTAATAAAGTTACACATAAGATAGGTGATGTTTTGAATTATAAAAGCATTCTAGAGGCAATGGATGGAATTAATCAAGTTTATCATGTTGCTGGAGTGTCAATTCCTTTAAATAAATATCGTGACGTCATAACAAAGGTCAATATTGAAGGTACAAGAAATGTATTAAAAGCAGCTTTTAATAAAAAAATAAAGAAAATTGTCTACACCTCATCTGTTTCCGCAATTGGAATATCTAATAACAAAAGTATTGATGAAAATTTTGAATACAATGGAGAGGAGTTTGATTTTGCATATATGCATTCTAAGTATGAAGCAGAAAAAATAGCACAACATTACCATAAGCAAGGATTAAATATTGTAATAGTAAATCCCAGTGCCGTTCTTGCCCCTGGAGCATCTAAGGACTATGGGTGGCTACGTGTTATTGAGGATTTAAAAAAAAGTAGAGTATTTTTTTATGTTGATGGTGGGGTAGGAATAGTTACAAAAAATGACATGGTAGATGGTCATATTAAAGCTATGAAACATGGCATATCTGGTCAAAAATATATCTTAAATACCACAAACATTTCCTACAAGGACTTGATTAAATTAATATCTAAGGAAGTTGGTGGTAAAAGAATTATTTTTGGATTGCCAAATGGGATTTTGCGTTTTGCATCAGTATTTCGCAGATTTTTCCCTAAGCGTTTTGGAGAGATGATTTCTCCTGAAATGGTTGAATTGATGACTCGTCATATATACTACGATCAAAGCAAGTCTGTTAAACACTTAAAAGCTAGTCAAACCTCATTGATTGAGTCTATAAAAGAATTGGTTTAGATATTAAACCCAAATCCGTCATTAGCCCAAAATTCTAATGACCATCATTAGAGATCAATCCTTTATTTCCGCTCATTTCAGCTATGTTTTTACCCTATAATTCCAACTAAATTTTAGCACTTTTTTCTTCAAGATTTTTTAGTAGAATTTTAGTGTAATTTTAGCAGAATTTGTGAGTGTTATTTTAGTAAAAATTCGGTAATTAGTCCACTCTGAAATACCTCACCAACCCTTTATTCACTTGACTCTAAACCAGTTTTAACCTATATTTATTTGCAAGAAATCGTGAGGTTTATCTCACAAATCCAGCAAATAAATTTAGCAAAATAAATGAAACCATCTCAAATCAACGATAATCAAGACAATTTATTCCAATCAAGATTAAGCAATCAGATTAACCCACGCCACGAGATGGTGATTTTATCCAAATTGATCAATTGGGATAGTCTGGAAGCAGAGTTTTCTTCGTTCCATATCGATAATGGCAAAGGCGGTCAACCTCCAAAGCCAGTTCGCCTAATGGTTGGATTGTTACTTTTGCAACATCTTCATTCTTTGTCAGATGAGCAGGTGGTGAGAGGATTTGTAGAGAATCCTTACTGGCAGTTTTTTTGTGGATATGATTTTCTGCAATGGGAATTGCCAATTGATCCATCATCACTCACCAACTTTAGGAATAGGATTGGGGCTGATGCAATGAATAAAATTCTTGCTCTTACAATCAAAGTTGCGGTTAAGTTATAGTGAATATCAGAAAAGCACGGGATAAATCTGCGTCAAAATTACAACCTTGTTGCCAAAAGACTATCCTTCCAAATTGGTCGCTATCTCCACGCTAAACAAATGAAGAGAGCCAAAAAGGCTATAAAAAAGCTGAAAGTTATTTTAGGAAGAGTGATGCGCGATGTGGAAAGAAAAATCCAGTTATCCGCTAGTCAAATGGGTAATCAGGCTAAAAATCAGGAAGCGTTAACAAAAATATTTGCCACCAAACTAAACCAAGCCAAAAGACTTTTATCTCAAAAAAAATCTGACAACAAAAAGCTTTATTCCTTGCACGAACCAAATGTTGATTGCATCAGCAAAGGCAAGGCAAGAGTCAGATATGAGTTTGGTTGTAAAGTATCACTTACCACCACTCACAAACAAGGGCTGGTGATTGCCAGCCAATCTATCGCTGGCAATCCTTATGATGGTCACACTCTAAAATCAGCACTCACAAAATCAGAAGAATTGACTAGCATTAAAATCAAATCAACCTGCGTGGATAAAGGCTATAAAGGGCATGGAATTGATCCAAAAGAAGTTGATATTTTTATCTCTGGACAAAAAAGACACAATGGTAAAAGCCTGACCAGATCAATCAAAAAGCAACTGGGACGCAGATCAGCAATTGAGCCTATGATTGGACATATGAAGAATGATGGAAGACTTGGACTAAGCCGCTTGAAGGGAATTGTTGGTGATCAAATCAATGCCATTCTGGTTGGAGTTGGACATAATTTGAGATTAATTCTAAACCACATCAGAAAAATGATGAAGAAAAACCCATTATGGGCGATACAACTATTACAGAATTTTTTGAACAAAATTTTATCGAGGATTTTTGGGGTAGTTTCTAGGATTTTTTGTGTTTTGGAAAATGTTTTGATGGAAGGTTTGGGGGTTGGGGTTTAAAATTTGGGTACTTCAGCGGGGACTAATTAATCCGCGATAAAATCAGGAGACAAACATGAATGATTTTGAGTTAAGCTTCAGCGATAATAACATCACTCCGTGGGGAGGAATGTCGCTAATGAAGAGAATGTTGGATCGCATGGGTTTTGTATCAGCACTTGAAAATTGCGGCTTACCAGTATCAGCTTCAAACCGCGGATACTCGCCAACGCAACTCATCCAGCAGTTCATGATCAGCATCTGGTGTGGTGCTAATCGTTACGAACATACAGAAATAACCAGAATGGATGATGTCTTGCGTAGCATCTTTGGCTTCACCCGTATGGCAGGACATCGAGCCGTCTCAAGGTTCTTCGGTAAATTCAATCATAATCTTTGTGGTAAGGTATTCGATAATCTCTTTAGCTGGTTCTTCAAATCCATAAACATCAACTATGTTACATTAGACTTGGACTCAATTGTTATCACCCGCTATGGCAACAATCAGGAAGGTGCCACCAAAGGCTACAACCCAAACAAAATAGGAAGACCAAGTATATCACCCGCTAATGGCCTTCGTTGCTGACACTGAGATGGTGGCAAACTTTTGGCTCAGACCAAGATCAGCCCACACTGCCAACAATGTTTAGGATTCCTTGACAATACTCTCGAAAGACTTGGTAATATCAACTACTCTTTAATCAGGGCTGATAGCGGTTTTGCCTCTGATGACTTTTTTGCGAAGCTGGAAGAGAAGAATCTAAACTACATCATCGCCTTACCAATGATGCAGACTCTACAACGGACTTTAGCAATGAGTCAGGCGGTGAGCCACTTGATTCAGTTAAAGGTCAAGAAAGAAACGGTGAAGGAGAAAATAGCGGCAAAGGAATCGAGCTCTGCTGCTTAAACTGGCAAGCTAACTCTTTAGAGTAAGCCAAGACGGGTAATTGTTGTAAGGCAAAATATCAAAGTCAGGGAAGAAATTCAAAAAAGGGACTTAGGAAAACAGTTGAGCCTGTTTGCAGAGGAGGACGAACAATTTGGAAAATATCGCTACGGGGCAATGGCTACCGATCTCAAGCTTTCCGCCCTTGAGATTTGTAGACTCTACCGTGGAAGAGCTAATTGAAAACCGCATCAAAGAGCTCAAATATGATTTTGGTGCTGATAGCTTCAACCAGAAAAACTTCTTTGCCACCGAGGCTACTCTTTCAACAGCAATGATGGCATTCAACCTCATGAGCCTATTTAGAAAAACCTTAATCAAAAGCACGACCAATCAAACCTTGAAGACCCTGCGCTACAAGCTGTTTGCAATACCTGGATACATCACCAATAGCGGACGAAAAAGAACTCTGAATCTTGCTTTGGCACTAAAAAGAAGGGAGTGGGTTAATGGATTGTGGGATAGATCTTCTTCGTTTACGCAGCCAGTTTATTACAGCTCGATTTTTGATCCTTTGCGAGGAGGAGTTTTGTGAGGGAAAAATTTTCTAATGACGGATCTGGGTTAAAGAATTAACCCAATCATTTGAAGTAAATTGACTTCCTTGATCAGAATTAATAATCTGCGGAGTCACTTTTTTCAAGGCTTGGTGAAGAATTTCTAAACAAGGTTGCGTGTCAAGTGCAATTGATAATTTGGCAGAAACAATAAATCTACTAAAAGCTTATGCCGACAAAGGCTATTGCGATAAAAACGCTAAACAGGCCGCACTTACAAAAGGAGTTCACCTATGCGCCATCAAGAAAAATAACATGAAAGGAAAGAATCGTGATCTCGATCGCTATTACACCGCAATTCGGGCTCCGTTTGAACATGTTTTTTCTAAACAAAATAAGAGAGTTAGATATCGCAGAATTGCTAAAAATCAGTTCTCCGCTTTTATGCAGGCGATTACCTTTAACTATCCCAAATGCTAAGCCTCCGGCTCTGCCGGAGGACTCACATTGTTTTACATTTACATAAAGATCTCCTTGAATTGTTTCTACCGCTAGAAGCATAAATCAAGGAGACTTTATGCAACAAAATAATTTAAATCATGCTACATGGGAATGCAAATACCATGTAGTTTTTACGCCTAAATACAGGAAGAAAGTTTTATTCGGAATGCTTCGTCGTCAATTAAAAGATGTCTTTCATCGTTTAGCAATTCAGAAGGATTGCCAAATAGTCGAAGGTTATCTAATGAAAGATCACGTTCATATGCTTCTATCAATTCCTCCCAAACATTCTGTATCAGGCATTGTCGGTTTCATCAAAGGCAAAAGCTCGATATGGATCGCTCAAAATATCGACAACAAAAAACAAAATTTTGTCGGTCATAAATTCTGGGCAAGAGGATACTTTGTTTCAACAGTAGGAGCTGATGAAAAAGTCATCAAATCTTACATCCAAAATCAGGAGCGTTCGGATCAATATCTGGATCAACTGAACCTGTTTAACAGGTATTAAGTAACACTAACCGCTTCTAGCGGTTCATAATCAAACCTCCAGCTTTGCTGGAGGTTATTGGCTCAAAAGATTGGTAGTTCTAAATCACCAGGATCTGCCGATGCTTACAACGTAACAAGGGACAGCTGCACCCATACATCTGGAAAACCACAATCACCAAAACCGCGAATCAAAATACGGGAAAAATCTAACAAATTCCAAAAAAATCAGAACAAAAAAAATTTCTAAAAATTCTGGAACAGATTTTTTGAGGCTGAGTTTTTCAGGAAGTTAGATTTGCGACGGACTCTTAAAGAGGATTCGAACTCACGGCGAAAAAAGTTTGCAAATGACATCATTTGCATCAATCAATGGTCAGGCTTCTAACTTTTCGGTGCAGTTGAAATAGCCTTTTAGCCCTTGAGAATACTAATCTCACAAAAACGGAGAAAAGTTGACAAATAGGGTCGCGTCCTCCGCCATCAAACATAAGCCTTGGTAATTTCCTAAAACACAATCAATCTCTTGGTAAACTTTAAGGGATTTGAACCCGTCAGAGGGTTCGACAATTTTCGTAATTTTTCTTAGAGAACGAAGTGATCTTAGAAAAATCTAGAAAATTAGAAGAGAGTGCAGCGAACTCCATCCCTCTTTCTCTACTATATTTTTTTATCCTCTTCTCCAAAAAGTCCGCGCCTCAAGAAAAAAGATAAATCTACAAATTGTTCATGATTACTTGTAAGAATTATTTTAAAATTCTGGCTCGATCATTTTAATTTTTAGTACAAATGAACAATCAAAACCCATTCTCAACAATAATTGCCAACGCAAAAGAAGCCGAGAATAACCTGATAGAACTCCTAGATAGAGTTGATACAGAAGCGGCATTATCAATAATGATGGCTCAACTTTTAACTGCTACGCCTGAACAAAATGCCGTAGATCAAAATGGTAGCCATTCCGCAATGATTGAAATTTTAGTAAAATTTTGCCTTCCACGATTTGGTGCTAATGTTGGAAAAATCATGAGCGTTCAAGAAAGTGCTGATTGTGGTGATTTGTTGTCAAAAATATTAAACGGAAAAATATTCTCGGATGATGGAATGGATTCTCCGAATTCTATTGTGAGATCTCTTAAAATGAGATCGGAAGTAGTAAGAGGCTCATCTCATCCAGAACACAGCAGCAAAAAGATTATACAAATTCAAGGTCGTTTTGATGCTTGGTTTAAAAATAAAATCGGAATAAGCCCAAACAGAGCAATTGAAATAATTTTTGCTATTCATCGGCACCTGGAAGATAGCTTAAGGCGCAACGTAGAATCATTTTTCGATGCCGGCTCAGAATTTGCAGAAAAATTTTCTTCGGTAAAAAAAACGAAAAATAAAACTGCTGAAGAAGAATATCTTGTCAAATACTTGCGCACAAAAAAAACGGCAAGGCAGTTTGGATTTCTTGCGAAGTTAAACGAAGTGATTCCTGAAATTTTTCCGGCAATGATTGAAAATTTACCTATTAGGGTCCTGGTAAGCACTCAAGAATCCAATGCATTAAAAAAACTTATAGGTATTTCTCAAAAATCTTACAAAGAAGATGCCAAAATCCAGCGACATCCATTATATGTGCTTAATTCTGGTAAGGTTCTATTGTCAAACGTTTCGAATTGTTTTGATGTCTTGTGGGATGTATTTGAAGAAGTTGCCAAATCCGAACCAGATTTTTTTGATAAAAAATATCGTAAACATAAATCGGAATGGCTTGAAAAAGAAGGCAAGAATTTGCTAAGTAAAATATTTCCTGACGATACAATATTTTCAACTTTAGATTACCCGAATCCTGATATTGAGGGCGGAACTGCAGAATTAGACATCGCAATAAAATGGGGGCCATTTCTACTTTTAACGGAAGCAAAAGCAAAACAGTTTAGATTTGAATCTATTCGTGGCGATATTGGTCGATTAAGAACTGATATTAAAAATAATGTTGAAGATGGTTATAAGCAATCCATGCGCGCTATGCGTTACATAGAATCTGTGGATGAAGCAGTATTTACAGAGAGAAGTAATGGCAGAGTTTTGAAATTTAAAAGAAACGAAGTTAGTTCGATTTATCATTTTTCGCTTTCTCTGCATCATTTGAATGATGTGGCTACCGAACTAAATAAAACAAAGGAGTTGGGTTTATTTCGTGATGGTAATTATCCATTTTCGATTTGTTTGGCAGATTTGGAATTAATTTTAAAATCAGAAATTACCCCCGATATTTTTTTTCATTATATCAAGAAACGCGTTGAAATTTTGAATGCTAAAGAAGAGTGGAGTGGTGACGAATTAGATCTTTTTAGCGGGTATTTAGATTGTAGGCTTAACGTTAATAATATACCGAATTTAGGGTCAGATCATAATTTCACTAATTTGTCTTTTGGCGGATATTCAGGTGATTTTGACAGGATGATGTATTATGAGCGCGGAGATATAAGTACGAAGCCCAACATTAGCTTATCATTACCAGATGAAGTACGAGATATATTCGATCAATTAAAAACAAGAGATGATAATGAGGCTAGAAAAATAGCATTCTCACTGCTGGATTTGGATAACAAAATTTTGTTTACTATAGCAAAAGCAATTGCTGAGTTAAAAAATACTACAATAGAAAAAGATATATTTCGTATTTGTGCATTTTCCGATGGCAATGTTGCAGTTTCAATTGTTGGGTCAAGTTCTGCCACAATAGCAGAATTAAGCACCAGAACAAACTTGAGATCTAAAATTGAGAAGCATCGTAGAAAATTAAATAAAAGCATTGGCTTTGGAATAATTTGTCATCAACAAGGCAAAAATACTGCTTTTGATGTAACAAATTATTTAGAAAGTGAGTGGGTTCCGAGTGCAGAAATGGATCAGTTGATAGAGCGTGAACCAAGTTTTGTACGCGTTACAAAAACCAATGAAATTAGAAGAAATGATAAATGTCCCTGTGGTTCTGGTAAAAAATTTAAAAAATGTCATTTAAGTTAATCAGCTGTACTAAAAAAACCTCGAAATTGTCCGTCATCTCCACCACTAAAAAAACAACCTTAGTAAATTCTCAAAACACACTAGATTCTTTGAGAAATTTTAGAAAATTTTTACACAGCAAAACTATGTCCTATTTCTACAAAACAATAAAATCTCCAGTTGGGCAGTTAAAATTGGTTGGCAATGATCAAGGTTTGGCGGCAGTTCTTTGGGAAGATGATGATCCGAAGCGGGTGCGGTTGTGAGATTTGGTGGAAGATAAAAATCATCCGATATTGGTGAAAACTGCACAACAGTTAGAGGAATATTTTTTGGGGAAACGTCAGAAATTTTCGGTTAAGTTGAATTTTGTCGGAACCGAATTTCAGCAAAAAGTTTGGCAAGCGTTGCTCACTATTCCTTTTGGCGAGACTAGAAGTTATGGGCAAATTGCTGCGCAAATTGGTAATAAAAAAGCATCAAGGCCAGTTGGTGCGGCGAATGGCAAGAATCCGATTGCTATTATTGCGCCTTGCCATCGCGTTATTGGCGCATCGGGAAAATTGGTGGGGTTTGCTGGCGGGATTGAGGTGAAAGAATATTTATTGAAATTGGAAGAGTTGTAATTTAGAAACATACATAAATATCGAAATAAATCAGGAGAAAATTATGACAGCGAAAATTAAATTATCTGGCAGCTGTTTATGTGCCAAAATAAAAATTCAGGCGGAAATTGGAGAAGAAACATTCAGCGCTTGCCACTGTAACAGCTGCCAAACTTGGGGTGGAAGTGCGTTGCTTGCAATACATGCTGAGAAAAATGTGGTTTTTGGGGGAGAAGAAAATATTTCGGTCTATTCTTCGTCCGAGTGGGCTGAGCGTGGATTTTGTAAGCATTGCGGAACTCATCTGTTTTTGCGCTTAAAAGTCAACCAACATCATTATTTACCGCTAGGATTATTTAAAAATATCGATAAATTAAATTTCACTTCGCAAATTTTTATCGATAAAAAACCACCAAATTACAGCTTTTTCAATCAAACCGAAACATTAACTGGGGCAGAATTTTTTGCTAAATACATTTCTTAAATTTAGCCAATTTTAATCTTCATCCCTTCATGCGAGGCCACAAATCCTAAGCGTTCATAAAATCTCTTCGCATCAATTCTCGATTTATCAGTTGTTAGTTGCACAAGAACTGCGCTATTTTCTTTGGCGATTCTGATTGCTTCTGCAATCATTTGTTCGCCTAATTTTTGACCACGGAAATTTTTGTCGATACGCACCGATTCAATATTGGCGCGTTTGCTGCCGGCTCTGCCTAGTGATGGAATTATTGTTAGATGGAAAGTGCCGATGATTTTTTCATCCAAAAGCATCACCATTAAATGTTGATTTGGATCTTTTTGAATATCAGCGAAGGCTTTGAGATATGGCTCCATATTTGATGGGTCTTCTCTGGTTTTGCCAAGATTATCATCAATTAAAAGTTCAATAATTCTTGGTATATCAATGGCTTCGGCTAATTTGTATTTGATCATAATTATAATAAAAAAATTGACACTGATGTTAGTTAGAGAGATTTTATCTTCTAAAATTTAAACTCAAAATCATATGACACATAAACTTGGACTTCCGCTCGAATATAAAAAATTACCTCAATATTTCGATGCGCACAATATTTGTGATGACACCGATTTAAAAAATTCTGTGGTCGAAAAGTTGCTTAAAAAACATAAGGTTAAAACTGTTCTTGATTTAACTTGCGGAACTGGGTCGCAGGTGTTTTTTCTTGCTAAGCGCGGATATAAAGTTGTTGGCGCAGATTTCAGTCCTGCCCTTTTGGAAATAGCGAGAGGAAAGGCTAAGAAAGAAAAAATGAGTTTGAAGTTTATTGATGGCGATATGCGCACAATTAAGGTTGGCAGTTTTGATGCGGCGATAACGATGTTCAATGCTGTTGGACATTTGACTAAATCCGGTTTTGAAAAAGCGATGCGAAATATTCACGGAAATTTAAAAGACGGTGGAATTTATGTGTTTGACATATTCAACTTGGAAGCCATGAATGACAAGGTTGTGAGCGATTTTTCGATACACTCGCACCGAATAGTTGGCGACACACAAATTCACAATGTTCAATGTTCAACAATTGATAGAAAAAATGGATTTTTGACTTCTTATGACAATTGCACCATTCAAAAAAACGCCGAC
Organism: Pseudomonadota bacterium; assembly: GCA_040386195.1. Classification (GTDB taxonomy): domain Bacteria; phylum Pseudomonadota; class Alphaproteobacteria; order Rickettsiales; family UBA1997; genus JAJTCH01. The sequence continues at coordinate 51,895 of JAZKFV010000009.1, forward strand.
AAACCAGTAAGAATTAACAATAAATTTTCTTTGCAAATTTATACTGCCAAAGAACTGAGAGATATGTTGGCTAGAAATGGATTTAAAACTTTAGATCATTTTGGAATTGATGGTTCAAAATTTCTAGAGAAGAAAAGCACCAGTATTTTGACGGTTGCAAAAAAAGTAAATAAATGAAAGACAAGATCAGAACATACAAACCAAGCAATAATAAGACTTTAATAAATAAAGTTTGTTTTTCGTATCATCGGCATATCACCTGAAATTTCTTAGAATTTTTAGTTCAGTCAAAAATTATCTTTGACACGAGAAATGCAATTAATCAAACAAAAAAGCCCTGAGAAACTATATTTCTCAGGGCTTTTATTGGATTGATAATCAAAAAACCTACTTCTTCAAATCAAACCGATCTGCGTTCATAACTTTTGTCCAAGCTTTGACAAAATCTTTTACGAATTTTTCTTTATTATTATCCTCAGCATAAACTTCAGCAACGGCGCGAAGTTCGGAATTGGAGCCGAAGACTAAATCAGTTGGAGTGGCCTGCCATTTAAGCTCGCCGGTTTTTCTGTCGCGGCCTTCATAGATGCTTTCTGATTTTTCAGATTTGCTCCATTTAGTTGACATATCCAAAAGATTGACGAAGAAATCATTGGATAAAACTCCAGGTTTTTTGGTGAAAACTCCATAGTTGGAATTATCGGAATTGGTATTTAAAACTCTCATTCCACCAATTAACGCAGTCATTTCTGGCACGGTTAAATTTAGCATATAAGCACGATCGATAAGGGCATTTACTGGCGAGATAGAATTATCTTTGCTGTAGTAATTTCTAAATCCGTCGGCTTTTGGTTCTAAAACTGCAAAAGTTTTTGGATCAGTTTGCGCTTGTGATGCATCAGTGCGTCCAATTGTAAATGGCACTTTCACATTCACTCCAGCATCCTGTGCAGCCTTTTCAACCGCAGCTGATCCGCCCAAAACAATCACGTCAGCCAGAGAAACTTTTTTGCCGCCGCTTAATGATTTATTAAAGTTTTTTTGAACTTTTTCTAAAACATTTAAGGCTTTGGCTAGTTCGTCAGGATTATTCGCTGCCCAGTTTTTTTGCGGTTCTAAACGCAATCTTCCACCATTTGCACCGCCACGCATATCAGTTATGCGATAGCTTGAAGCCGCAGCCCAAGCAGTTTTAACCAACTCTGGCACGGTTAATCCTGATTTTAGAATTTGGGTTTTTAGCTGAGCAATTTCTTGTGAGCCAATTAATTTATAATCAGCTTTTGGAATTGGATCTTGCCAAGATAAAACTTGTTTCGGCGCATCTTTGCCAATGTATCTAGCGCTTGGGCCCATATCGCGGTGGGTTAGTTTGAACCATGCGCTGGCAAATGCTTTTTCAAATTCTTTTGGATTATCCAAAAAGCGTTTGGAAATAATTTTATACTGCGGATCCATCTTCAAAGATAAATCCGTTGTCAACATTACTGGCGGATGTTTTTTAGAAACATCAAAAGCGTCTGGAACTAAATCAGCAGCTTTGTTATCTTTTGGAACCCACTGAATTGCACCGCCCGGGCTTTTGGTTTTTACCCAATCATAGGTGAAAAGATTGTGCAAATAACCCATTGTCCAAGCAGTTGGATTGGCAGTCCACGCGCCTTCCAAACCGCTGGTGATGGCATCTTGGCCTTTGCCAGTTTTGCATTTGTTCTTCCAACCAAAACCTTGCTCTTCAATCGTTCCGCCAGCTGGTTCAACGCCCACACATTTTTCTGGTTTATTAGCTCCGTGAGTTTTACCAAAAGTGTGTCCACCCGCAATCAACGCCACAGTTTCTTCGTCATTCATCGCCATGCGACCAAATGTTTCACGAATTTGTGCCGCCGCAGCAATTGGATCTCCGCTGCCATTCGGGCCTTCTGGGTTAACATAAATTAAACCCATTGTGGTGGCACCAAGTGGTTTTTGTAATTTACCTTTATGATCAAAACGATCGCTTGCCATAAATTTATCTTCTGGGCCCCAATAAACTAAATCTGGCTCCCAGTCGTCAGCTCTTCCACCTGCAAAACCAAGAGTTTTAAAGCCCATTGATTCCATTGCCACATTGCCTGAAAGCACCATTAAATCTGCCCAAGAAATTGCGTTGCCATATTTCTTTTTGACTGGCCACAACAACCGGCGCGCTTTGTCTAAATTAGCATTATCCGGCCAGCTATTCAGCGGCTCAAATCTTTGTTGCCCACCACCAGCGCCGCCTCTGCCATCTTCACTGCGATAAGTGCCAGCACTATGCCAAGCCATACGAATAAAGAATGGAGCATAAGTTCCATAATCCGCTGGCCACCAATCTTCAGAAGTGGTCATCACTTTTTTGATGTCATTTTTAACTGCGTTTAAATCCAACTTAGCAAATTCTTGAGCATAATCAAAATTTTCACCCAAAGGGTTTGATTCCTTTGCCTGTGCACGTAGCGGCGAAAGATTAACTTTATTTGGCCACCAAAATTCATTAGATTTAGCCTCATATTTAGCCGCTTCTTTTTTAGAAACATCGCCGTGATTTTGCCCAGTTGAACATCCGGCGAAAGCCAAAGAGGTGATGATAAGAAATTTATTGATTTGCATAATTTATTTTACTTTTGTTGATATAAACAAAACCCGCAGCCAAACCTATAAGACGATTTTTGACAAGTAAAATAGAAATTAGTTATCGTCTTGATAACTTTTGTTTATGATACATTTTTTCAACTTAAAATTTAAATTATGAAAAAACTAACCGCATTATTATTGCTAGTTTTTTACTTAACAATTTCCAATTCAACTTTGGCGCAAACGCCAGCGCGCCTGCAAAAAACTGCAATTGGCGGCGATTTATATAATTTTGAAAATTACAAATCTTTTGACGAATATGCTTTAAAATATCGCAGCTACATCACAAAAATGCGCCCAAATCTAAATGCTGACGAAGTGGCTAATTTAGCGCCTTTAACTCTGAGAAAAACTAATAAATCTTGCCAAAAAACAATTGGCATTTTATTGATTCATGGACTTGGCGATTCACCATTTTTAATGTCAGATTTAGCCAAAACTATTGCCGACAATCAATCTTGCATCACGCTTAAATCTCTAATTTTACCCGGCAACGGCTTGACTGCGGGAGCGTCTTTAGAAGTTAGTGATAAAAATTGGCAAGAGGCGGTGAATTTTGCAATTGCGGATTTTCAAAATGAAAAAGTTAACGGAATTGTTGCGATTGGCTTTTCAACTGGCGGCGCTTTGGTTTTGAATCAAGTTTTGAATCACAATAAAGATATTATTGCCGCCGCTTTTTTCTCGCCGGCTTTTGATATTGGCATTTCCAAAATTCAGGTGATTGGGCTGAAAGCCATTGATTTTATCAGCAATTTCAAACCCTTGAATTTCTTGGCTTATCAAGCCAAACACGATGATGTTAATATTTATAAATACGAATCATTTTCTTATCGCGGCATTAATAATTTGTACAAAATTATCCAAATCAATAATCAACTTTTGGCGCAAAATAAAATTATCAATATTCCAACTTTCTTCGCCTTTTCAGATGTTGACAGCACCGTTAAATCAGCAACTACAATTGCGTTAATTAATAATAATTTTACTAACGCCCAAGGCATAATTTTTTCTAATGATGGAGTTAAAATTAAGCCCGAAATTACCACTTTAAAACCAATCAACTTGACTAAAAAAATTATTGATTTATCTCACGGCTCCATACCAATTTCTGGCGCTAATTATTTTTATGGCCACAAAGCCAAAACCAATTATGGCTGCTTAAAATATGACACCAAAACCACTCAGGATGAATTTATTTCTTGTAAAAATTTCGATAAAAAATTCTATTATGGCGAAACTACCAAATATAATATGGCGACTTATAAAGATCTTTCTCGAATCACTTACAACCCTGATTATAAGGCTGTAGCCACTAAATTGAATGGTTTTATAAATCAGCTTAAAAAATAGTTGATTGAATTTTCAAAAGTTGCAATTACATTGTGCGACACAAATTTAATTCAAAAACATTAATTGATCTTGACGACAAATCGCAGCCAAATCACATCATCATTTTTATCGCTAATTTTGCTGGTCGCCATTTGCTTTGCTTCAATTAGCTTTTCTGGATCTGATTTTAAACATAGTGAAAAAGCCATTTCTGATTTGGCTGATAAAGAAATTTCAGAAAAAGAAGATTGCCAAAATCTTAAAGAAAAATTTGCCAATTATAATTCCAAAACAACTCGCTTTCCTAAGTTGATGATTGCTTTGGCTGATTTTAATACCGATCTTTTCACTCAAAAATTTTTCCTCTCAGTTCCAATCTCTCCGCCCAATTCATAAGTTAAATTTTCAATCTGCAAACCCTAAAATTCACTCTGATTTATAGGCTTGATATTAACTTACGAACTCAAATTTATGAAATTCTTTTCCAATCTCAAATATGATTTGCCCGCCAGCATAATTGTCTTTTTCGTGGCGCTGCCTTTGTGTTTGGGCATTGCTTTGGCGTCGGGCGCACCTTTATTTTCAGGCATTATTGCCGGAATTGTGGGCGGCGTTTTAGTTGGCGCTTTAAGCGGCTCGGCTCTTGGGGTCAGTGGTCCGGCGGCTGGTTTGGCAACAATTGTCTTGGCTTATATTATAACTCTTGGCGGCTCGTGGGAAGCATTTTTGCTGGTGGTGATGGTTGCCGGAATGATCCAAATTATTATGGGTTTTATCGGGCTGGGCACAATCGCTTATTATTTTCCCTCTTCAGTCATTAAAGGAATGCTCAGCGGCATTGGCTTGATTATTATCATCAAACAAATTCCGCACAGCATTGGCTATGATTTTAACTCCACGCAAGATTTTAGTTTGGAGAGTTTGAATCTTGGTTCGTGCATTTTTGATCCACAAACCACCTGCATCTTTTTCAATGAAGGCGCCGCTTTAATCAGCATCATCTCGCTTTTAATGTTAATTTTGTGGGAAGGAGTTTTGGCAAAAAAATATCGTTTTTTCAAAGCCGTTCCCGCGCCTTTGGCGATGGTGGTTTTAGGGATTATCTTTACCAATCTTTTCGCTAACGGCTTTTTGCCATTCACCTTGGCGGCGGAGCATTTAGTTAAAATTCCACTCGCTTCTAATGCTGGTGAATTTTTTGGACAATTTAGTCGCCCAGATTTTAGCCAAATTAGTAATCCGCAAATTTATTGGATGGCGCTAGTTTTGGCAATTATCGCCAGTTTAGAAACTTTACTTTCCACCGAAGCTTGCGACAAACTTGATCCGCAAAAAAGAGTAACTCCCACCAACCGTGAATTAAAAGCGCAAGGTGTGGGCAATATTATTTCTGGATTGATTGGCGGTTTGCCAATCACCCAAGTTATCGTGCGCAGCAGTGCCAATGTTACTTTTGGCGCCAAAACCAAACTCTCCGCCATTTTGCACGGTTTGATTTTGCTCGGCGCGATAATTGCCATTCCAACTTTGCTTAATATGATTCCGCTGGCAAGTTTGGCGTGCGTTTTATTGGCGGTTGGCTACAAGCTGGCTAAACCAAGTTTGTTCAAGCAAATGTATCAGCTCGGCTTTGAACAATTTATTCCGTTTATAATCACAATTGTCACCATGATTTTCACGGATTTATTGACCGGAGTTGGGCTCGGAATGGCGGTAGCCTTGCTTTATTTGATTTATCATAATTTCTGCAATGCTTATGTGCAGATTAAAGATGATCAAAATCAACCCGATCAGCATATTTTCAAACTAGCTGAGGAAGTTTCCTTTTTAAATAAAGGTCGCATCTTAAAAATGCTTAGCGAAATTCCTGCTAATTCTAAGGTAATAATTGACGGGCGCGCTTCTAAAGTTATTCATCACGATGTGATTGAAATTATCAAAGATTTTCAAATTAGCTCTCCGGCTAAAAATATTACTCTTGAGCTGCAAGGCATTGATCTTGCTAGCTCTAAATAAATAAATTTAACAATTAATTCTTAAAAAATATGTATAGTTTAACCAAAGAAATTCGCGACCAAATGACTCCGCAAGTTGCTGTTCAGTTTCTCAAAGACGGCAATCAACGCTTTATCAACAATCTCAAAGTAAATCGCAATTTGCTTCAACAAATGAACGAAACTTCGGAAAGCCAAAATCCTTTCGCCATAATCTTAAGCTGCATTGATTCACGCACTTCTGCTGAGTTAATTTTTGATCAAGGATTAGGCGATATTTTTAGCTGCCGAATTGCCGGAAATATTCTCAATGACGATATTATCGGCAGTATGGAATTTGCCTGCAAAGTTGCTGGAGCCAAACTAATCATGGTTTTGGGTCATACTGAATGCGGCGCAATTAAAGGCGCTTGTGATAATGTTAAAATGGGAAAATTGACAGGGCTTTTAGAAAAAATCTCGCCCGCGGTAGATTTAGAAAATTCCACCACTACAGATCGCACTTCTAAAAATATCGATTTTGTTGATAATGTTGCCGCCATTAACGCCCAAATAACTGTCGGTCAAATTACTGAAAAAAGCCCGATTTTAAAGGATATGGTCGATAAAAATGAGATCAAAATTATCAGCGGAATTTATGATGTTGGTAATGGCGTGGTGAGTTTTTTTGATTAAAAAAACTATAAAACTCGTCTTTTAAAAAACCAACTTGCCAAAAACAAAGTGGCGCAAGACATTAAAAGTAGCATTCCAAAGTTATAATATAACAATGCAAAGCTTGCGCCCTTATTGAAAATTAATTGCACAATTACCACAAAATGGTGAATGGGATTAATGAACTCACAAATGTTTTGCATCCAAATTGGCATATTGACGAAAGGCACTGAGAAGCCCGAAGTTAGAATGATCGGAATTAGAAAAAAGAACGAACCAAGCGTTGCCTGCTGTTGATTATTCGACATTGAAGAAATGAAAAGCCCAATGCTGACCATCGAAATTAAATAGAGAAAAATTCCCAGAAACATAAAAATTATATTGCCATAAAAAGGTACAATTGAACTGATAATGCAAAAAATTATTACACCTTGCACCATTCCAATTGCTAGGTTGGCACCAATTTTCCCTAAGATAATTTCAATTGGACTTAACGGCGAAACGATGAGTTGATCAAATGTTCCCAGCTCTCTTTCTCTAGCAATTGAAAGCGCAGAAACACTCAAAATTGAAGTAGATAAAATCAATCCCATCAATGACGGAATGATAAACCATTTATAATTAAGATTAGGATTGAACCAATTGCGATTGATAATTTCTGACCTCACCGCGCCAATTGGGGCAATGTTTTTCGGCTTAAATTCCATTTTGGTTGCAACCGCATTTTGCACAATTGCACCAACATAACCGCTGACAATTTCTGCTGAATTTAATCTTCGACCATCAAATAAAAGTTGCACATCGCCGGTTTTTCCTGCTTCAATTTTTCGCGAAAAATCTGAGGCAAAAATCATCGCGCCAATAACTTCTTGATTATCAATCATCGTGGTAATTTCATCATAATTTTTCACTTCAATTAATTTGGTGAAATATTCTTTTGAGCCAACAACTTGGTTTATAACCTCACGGCTGTAGCTTCCGCCATCTTGGTTCAAAACCGCCATTTTGATATTAAACACATCTAAAGTTGCCACTGATGCAAAAAGTATCAGCTGAATTATTGGCGGCGCAATTAATGAAAAACGTGATTTTTTATCTTTGAGTAGAACGATTAATTCTTTCAAAATTAATGCTTTGATTTTTCGCCAAGCTTTGATGATTTTCATATGAATAATAATTTTCTGGATTGCCGCGCTGCGCTCGCAATGACGATGTTTTGTTTTTTGTATTA
>JAZKFV010000010.1:0-46380 GCA_040386195.1 Pseudomonadota bacterium
CCGGTAATGATATTCTTATTGGTGGAGCTGGAGTTGATAATTTAACTGGAGGAGCTGGTAGAGATACATTTGTCTTTAACTTCTTTAGTGAGAGCTCATTAACTATCGACACCAATAACATCGATACCATCACCGACTTCAAACAAGGTGAAGATCAAATTAATCTTCACAACCTCAATCTCCTCAACCACATCATCACCTTTGATGAAAACCCTAATGATGATCAAACCCCAGAAGGGTTGAGTTATCATTTTGATAATGACAATAATACTGTTATTGAGCATCACGACAACAATCCCGAGCATGAGTTTGTTGTGAAATTGATGGGGAAGGTTGATTTGGGGAGTGGGGATTTTGGGTTTTAGGGGGTTAATTTTTTTAAATTAAGTTTGTATAAAAATTATAAATGTATTAAATCCGCCGAAATTAGTGATTTTTAAATTCTCCGAACTTTCTGATCTTGAACATAAATTGATAAAACTAAGTGAGTTATTTAACTAAAGTAATTATTCCGTTATTAATGTTGTTCATTTCCTCCTGCCGTTATCAGGATCATATTGTGCATATTAACTCAGCTGAAACAAAATTAGAATTCAAGCAACTTTACAACAAGAAGCTGGATTTAAAAGTTGTCGATAGCAGAGTTAATAAGAACTTCATTGGCTTTAGAGCTCCGATTACAATTTGGGAAACTGAAGATAAATACAAAGATCCTCAATATTTTTTAAAATATGATGACGGATTTCACTACAAAATAGCTAATCTTACCAATAATCAAAATCTCTCTGATATTATTAATCAAAAGCTTTCCATCAATCTTAAGCAAAAAGGATTTAAGATAGAGAGGTTTTCTGTTAATAAGATAAAAGTTGAAATTTTGGAATTGAGTATCATTCCAACTCTATATCGCAACTCTGTAAATAGTCGGATCAAAGTTGTTGCCAGCAATAAATATCATAATTTAGAAAAAATTTATGAGAAAAATATTATAAGTTATAGACCGATGTTAAGAGTGTTGCTGATGGGTCCTTTTGATTTTGGATCGAGTGGAGAATATTATGATGATGTAATGAGTGAATCTTTGAATCGCAATATTGAACAGATTGTCAGCGATGATCAAATTTGGAACTTTTTACAATAATCTATCAGCCAATCTATAAATCAAAAAATTTAATTATGATTCTTTTTTTAATGTCATTAATTTCTGTTGCTGTTATTGGCGGGGCTGTTGCTGCTGGAGGCGGTGGTGGCGGAGGCGGTAGCGCTCCAGTTTCTGGAGGAGGCTCAAGCCCAGCACCTTCAGCTTGGGATTCTACTGTTGATTCAGCAAAAATTGCCTCATATAAAACTGCGGAATATAACCGTCAATGGGGTCTTAATAGTATTAAGTCTGCCGAAGCTTACTCACTATTAGAAAGAAATGGTAAGGCAATCGCTGGTGATGATGTTCTAATTGCCATTTCTGATAATGGAGTTAGGTCTACCCATCAAGAAATTGCCAATAATTATGATGCAAGTGATTCAAGTAGCTCGAACTTCAACGATCATGGAACTCATGTGGCTTCAACTGCTGCTGGAGTTAAAGATGGAAACCAAATGCATGGAGTTGCCTTTAAGGCCAAAATCATGTCAGCTAAAGTCACTCTATCTGGATTTCCTGGGGATATGAGTACACTTCAGACAATTCAATTTGCTACTTCTAAAGGTGCAAAAGTTATTAATATGAGTTGGGGAAGTGCTAGTTATGTTGAGATAGGAAGTGACCAATATAATTCTACCAAATCATCCTATGCAAATGACTATGCGGCAGCGGTTTCTGGTGATATTTTTATGTCAGTTAGTGCTGGAAATGATGGAGATAACAATTCTACTCATATTGCAGTTCCGGCTATTTTTGCTCAAGATTCAGCGACAAATGGTCAAATGATCGCTGTTGGAGCAGTTGATAAAAATAATAATATTGCATACTACAGCAATCGTTGTAGCCAAGCAAAATCAAATTGCTTAGTTGCCCCAGGTGGAAGTGGTTTTGCTGTAACTGGTGATAACATTTATGCCGCAATATCGACCTCTAATGCAAGTTATGAGGAATATGCTGGCACTTCAATGGCAGCTCCACATGTAGCTGGCGCAGCTGCGGTTTTGCGTGCGGCTTGGCCTTACTTAAGTGCAAAACAAACCGCAACTATTCTTTTGGACACCGCAACTGATTTGGGTGCGGCTGGAGTTGATGATATTTATGGGCATGGTTTGCTTGATTTAGAAAATGCCGTTAGCGCCCAAGGCTCAAATAATATTGCTTCTTCATTAACAATTTCCAGTCTGGGATCTGACGCTAGATCATCTTCAATTGATACCAACGCAATCTTTGGTAATGCTTATTCCAAAAACCTCGCCCCAATCTTAAAAAACGCGGTATTTTTTGATAAATATGGTCGCGATTATCCGGCGAATTTAGATCAGAAAATTGCTACCATTGGTAATAATTCTTATAATTTAGATAATATTTTATTTACCAACTATACCAGCGCATCTTTGCCAGTAAGCTTTGGAAAAAATAATTCAAATAATTTATCAGTTAAATTTCTTGGTCAAAATACTTTTTCTGATCCTGTTTCTGGTGAATTAAAATCGAACAAATTTGGTTTAAAATATCTAACCGTTGATAAATCAAAAGAAGATCAAAACAGCTTCAGATCTTCTGATATTGCTTTTTCTTATAGTAAAAATTTTGGGCAAAATCTAAAAATTGGTTTTAATAAAAATGATCTTGATAATGGTTTGAGTGATGATAATCCGGCTCAAAATTATCGCTTAATTTCTTATCATAATTTTGATTCTAGCCCTTATAAAAAGCTTAATTCAATTGTTGCCGTTGCCTCTGGTACTAGCCAAAGCCAAATCAATACTAATCAACTCAAAATTTCTCAAAATCTAACTTCCAACTTGACCACTAATTTTTCTTTTTCTAATTACAGCTATAGCAATTCAATCGGCAAATTTAATGACGATCAAAGCCACATTTTTGATAGTGCTTTAGATTATAAATTTAATGATAAAACCAAATTTGGCGTCAGTTTTGGCAATTTAAAAGAGCTTAATAATAATCTGCTCGGATCAAAAACTAGTGGCGCATTTGCTGGTGGCAGCAATCCGGACACTAAATACATAACTTTTAATTTGACTAGAAATTTAATCGATCATTGGCAATTGACCAGCAGCTATTCAGAAGGAAAAACTAATATTGGCGGCAATCAAACCGGAGTGTTTCGAGATTTTAGTGATATTAGAAGTAAAGCAATGGCGGTTGGTTTGTTGAATGATAATTTTTTGGGTGGCAAATTAGGAATAGTTTATAGCGAGCCGCTCAGGGTTTATAAAGGAACCGCCAATATCGACATTCCAATTTCTAGAGATGCTGACGGCAATGTGCAAAGATTAACCGCTAATGGAGTCAGCCTTAAGCCAGATGGTAAAGAACGCGATTTAGAATTTTCCTATAATTTTAATCTAAAAAACCGCGATGCTAATGTGAGTTTCAATTCCATTATTCAGCAGCAAGCCGGCAATATCAAGGACACCAAGGATCAATATTTTTGGCTGGCTCGGTATAATTTAAAGTTTTAATTTGCTCCGTAGGGGCGTATTGCGCGCGCCCGACAAGGAAATAATAATGGTAATTTAGCTTGATTTTTTAGCTCAAATAACTAGATTGTCGCGGCTTTTTCATTTCTATTTAAATAACTCAAAAATCATGGGCACTAAAAATAACCCTAAAAACCGGGGTAAGGTTGTTAAGAAAAAAACTCACAATGGTAAAGATGTTGAACCAATTCTTTATGTGGGAAATCATGCTGGACACGGCAAATACATCACCGGTAAATATGCCGGCACCAATCAAATGATCTCTGACCAAAGTGGCAAACCACTTCCTTGGGAAGCAATATAAAAATAATTATTAATGACTAATTATTAATGACTAATGGAAGATGCATTGGTCATTAATAATTAGTCATTAATCATTAATCATTAATCATTATAAAAAATGCCAGAAGTAATTATCAGCGGTGCATCCGGAAGATTAGAAGGGCGTTATCATCAGAATCCAAATCCTAAAGCGCCAGTTGCTTTAGTGCTTCATCCTCATCCGCTTCATGGCGGAACCATGAATAACAAAATCACTTACGCTCTTTATAAAGCTTTTGCTAATAACGGTTTTTCGGTTTTGCGTATCAACTTTCGTGGAGTTGGTAAATCGCAAGGCAAATTTGATAATGGTATTGGTGAATTGCAAGACGCAACTGTCGCTCTTAATTGGCTACATAGTCAAAATATGGATGCGCCAACTTTTTGGGTCGGTGGTTTTTCTTTTGGTTCGTGGGTTGGTTTGCAATTGGTAATGAGAAGACCTGATATTGAAGGTTATATTCTTGCCGCACCACCAGCTACAAAATATGATTTTAATTTTATCGTTCCTTGCTCAGCTTCGGGCTTGATCATTCAAGGTGATAAAGACGATATTTCTAAAGAAGCCGATACTCTAAAAGTGGTTGAAAAACTAGCTTTGCGTGAAGAGGCGGAAGTTGGCTATCAAATTGTTAGCGGCGCGGATCACTTTTTCCGTGCTCAAATGGAAGAGTTTGAAGAAATTGCCGATAAATATATCAAAGATCGTTTGCTGCTAGATTCTGGCAAAGTCAGAAAAGTTAAGCGCGATAGAAGACGCCGCCGCAAGAAGAAGGGCGGAGTTTCTCAGAAGAGTGAGATTCACGTTTCTCCGGTAAAATCCCTGTTGTCTTGGGATAACTAATTGGTAGATTTAGAAAATTTCTAATTGCTAAAAAACCAAACGCCTCTGCCTCAACAAAATCACCATCAATTTCTAAATCATCAATATTGATCGTTGGAATTTTGGTGGCATTTTTAATATTATCCATAATTGCCAAATTCTTTCTACCGCCGCCGCAAACTATAATTTGTAAGGGTTTTTCAGGCAAAAACTTTAGTGAATTATTGACCGCTTGTCCAATTACAAAAACCAAACTTGCTAAAATATCTACCATTTTTAACTTAGAAAATTTTTTAATCACCATATCAAACTGGTTGCGATCAAGAGATTTTGGCGGTTGTTTTTTGAAATATCCCAGCGCTAAAATTGCTTTAACAAAATCTTGATTAACCTTTCCAGAGCTAGCCAAAAGACCATTTTTATCAAAATCTTTTCCAGTTTTTTTGACAATTAAATCATTAAGTGGTGCATTACCAAAACAAACATCAAAGGCGATTAAATTTTCCGCCGACTGATTTTTAATGTAAGTTAAATTTGTCACGCCACCAATATTCAAAACCAATAACGGCTTTTTATAATCAGCAAATAAAGCCGAGTGATAAATTGGAACCAAAGGCGCACCTTGTCCGCCAAAAACTAAATCTTTAGTTCTAAAATCTGCCACCACATCAATTCCAGTTTGGCTTGCCAACATTTGCGCATTGCCAATTTGCCAAGTGATTTGTTTTTGCGGATGATGCAAAATTGTTTGCCCGTGAAAACCAATCACATCAATATCTTTTTTATCAATTTTATTTTTAGCCAAAAAATCTTTTACAGCGGCGATATGTTTTTGAGTAATTTCTAATTCAATTTCTTTAATTTCAAGAAGGGAAGTGGTTTTATTGTTGATGAGTTTGGTTAATGAGTTTTTAATTTTTGGGCTATAAGGATAATATTTATTGGCATCGCAACTAATAATTTTTTGACCATCACTTTTTATCAAAGCCACATCAATTCCATCAAGCGAAGTGCCGCTCATCAAGCCAATTGCAGTATAGATTTTATTTTTGGGCATTTTTTATAATGTTAAAAATATTAATAATTGATTGCGATTTATCGAGATTAAGATTTTTGGTTGCCGAAAAAAGTTTGTTGATTTTATCCGCAATAACAAAAACTTTTTCGGCGTCGCAATTGGGCTGGGAAATTATTGAATTATGAAGATAAAAAATAATTAGTTTCTCAAAAATATTCCACAATTCATCAGTGCTGGAAATGGTTTTAGCTAAATCAAAAATTGCCTTACTATTATCTTCCAAAATTAATTGTTCAATTTGTTCATACAAATCAACAGCGTTGTAATGATACATTTCCAGCGCCGAGCCGATTGAATTATCGGAAATTTTTGCTAAAATTTTTATTTCCTCGATGCTAATTCCTTCGATATTTTTTGTCAAAATTTCTTGAAAATTTTCATAGCTCGGATTGGCAATTTTTATCAGCCGGCATCTTGATTTAATTGTGTCCAGCACTTTTGCTGAATTGTGATTAATCAAAAATAAAAAAACATTAGCCGGCGGTTCTTCCAGAGTTTTTAAAATGGCATTATTGGAATTGCGATTAAGATCGTCGATAGCGTCAATGATGATGATGCGATGTTTAGAAATTGCCGCAGTCAAACTCAAAAACCCAGTGATTTCGCGCACGGCGTCAACAGGAATGTCGCGCTTTTTTTCTTCTTTAGTAATGATTAATAAATCGGGATGAGAATTAGATTGGATTTTTCTTAAATCTTCGTTTGGATTTGGTGAGGAAGAGAGAATGATTTTGGTTGCTAAATCCAAAGCAAATTCAGCCTTGCCAATGCCTTTATTGCCGGAAAATAATAAGCCGTGATGCAGTTTGTTTTGATTGAAATTATCCAGTAGAGAATTTTTTATTTTATCAAAACTGGATAATTTATTGTTCATATTTTTTATTCTCCACCACCAAGCGAGTGAACGTAAATTGATAATTGTCGGATTGTAGCATTGTCAAGCCGGCTCGACCAATATGGCATAACGCCGGCTCGGGCGTAGTAAATAGTGTATAAAAGATCTTCTTTTTTACCGCCGTAAAGCCAGATTTTATCAGTTAAATTTGGCGCACCAACTTCGCGATTGCCTTTGCCGCTGGCGGTGTGGCAGGCAACGCAGTTATTTTCAAAAATGGTTTTGCCTTCAGTCATTTTTGATTGATCTTGTCCGTTTGAAAAAGCTAAAACATAATCGGCAACTTTTTCAATTTCGGCTTTGGTGAGAATTTTATCTAAACCAAAAGAAGGCATTTGGCTTTGTCTGGCTTTATCGTGTCCGGATCTAATGCCGTAAAGCAAGGTGGTATAAATATCTTCAACTTTGCCGCCCCACAACCAATCATCGTCATTTAAATTGGGATAACCTTTTTGCCCAGCGGCGCCTGTTCCGTGGCACATTGCGCAGTTATTTTGAAAAGCTGCCTTTCCGCCATTAATGGCGAATTCCATCAGCTCTTTATCTTGATTGATTTTAGCAAAGCTGGCTTGGTTGAATTTATTCAAATAAACATTTTGGCGCTCGGCAATTTCATCTTGAGATTCTTTTAGCTGTGATTGTTGAGTCCAGTTTTTTGAACCTTTGGTGTTGCCGCCTGGAATTGGCCAGGTTGGGTATAAAAACCAATAGCCGATTGCGTAAATTATGCAAACCATCCAAACAATCAGCCACCATCTTGGCGCCGGCGTGTTATATTCTTCAACACCGTCCCAGCTGTGGCCAGTGGTGCTTGGTTTGTCTTTTAAATTGTTTTTGGTTTTGTTGTGTTCTTTATTCATCTTTAAAGGGAATTTTGCTATAGTCTTGAAATTTTTTCTTATTTTTAGGCAGCGCCACTACAATAACAACGATGCAAAAAACAGTGACAAAAAATATCAAACCTATAATTGGAGAATTTTTAACTATAAAATCGATCATTTTATTTATCGTTTTTAGGTTGTGCAGGTTGGTGATTATTGGCTGGTTCAAATTTTGAAAAATCAACCATCGTTCCTAGAACCTGTAAATAAGCGATTAAAGCGTCCATTTCGGAAACTCTTTCTTTATTGCCGTCAAAATCACGAATATTAACTTTTTTGCCATATCTTTTAATTAAGCCTTCAGAATCACGATCAGTTGAGGCTTGATTGACGCCATCGCTCACGGCGTTTTGAATCATATCGTCAGTGTAAGGAACGCCAATTTTGCGCAGAACTTCCATATCACGAGATATTCCTGATAAATCGGCATCGCGCTCAGGCAAAAAAACATAGCCAGGCATTATTGACTCGGGCACAACATCGCGAGGATTGATCAAATGGCGGTTATGCCATTCATCAGAATATTTGCCACCAACACGCGCCAAATCTGGGCCAGTTCTTTTTGAGCCCCATTGAAATGGATAATCATACATCGATTCTGCCGCTAAAGAATAATGGCCATAACGCTCAACTTCATCACGCAAAACCCGAACTTGTTGCGAGTGGCAACCATAGCAGCCTTCGCGTTTATAAATTTTGGAACCGGCTAATTCTAAAGGAGTGTAAGGGCGCATTCCTTCAACTTTTTCGATGGTGGTTTCAATTCTAAATAACGGCACAATTTCCACCAAGCCGCCAATTGAAATGACGATTACTGTCAGGATTAAAAGCAGAATTGAATTGGTTTCAATTTTTTCGTGTTTGAACATTTTATCAAAAAATTAGTCGTTGCTAGGAGCGTATTTGATGGTTTTGTAAAAGTTGTAAGCCATTAAAAAACCGCCAGCCAAGAAAAATAAACCGCCAATAGCGCGGGTTAAATAAATTGGGTGTAATGCCGAAACTACTTCCACGAAGGAATATTGCAAAAAGCCCATTTCATTATAAGAGCGCCACATCAAACCTTGCATAATGCCACCAACCCACATTGCGGTGATGTATAAAACGATGCCGATAGTGGCGAGCCAAAAATGGATGCTGACCCATTTGACTGAATAAATATCTTTTTTATTCCACAACACCGGAACTAAATGATATAAGGCGCCAAAGCTAATCATTGCCACCCAGCCCAGAGCGCCGGAGTGAACGTGGCCGATAGTCCATTCGGTGTAATGAGATAAAGCGTTGACGGTTTTGATCGCCATAACCGGGCCTTCAAAAGTGCTCATTCCGTAGAAGGCAACGGCGGTGATTAGAAAGCGTAAAACCGGATCAGTTCTAAGTTTATCCCAAGCACCCGACAAAGTTAAAATGCCGTTAAGCATTCCGCCCCAAGATGGCATCCACAACATTATCGAGAAAGTCATTCCCAAAGTTTGCGCCCAATCTGGCAAAGAAGTGTAGTGCAAATGGTGCGGGCCCGCCCAAATGTAAATAAAAATTAATGACCAAAAATGCAGAATTGAAAGACGATAAGAATAAACTGGCTGACCAGCGCGTTTAGGAATGAAGTAATACATAATGCCCAAAAAGCCGGCAGTTAAGAAAAAGCCAACCGCATTATGACCATACCACCATTGAATCATCGCAGATTGCACGCCGCCAAATAACGGATAGCTGGCAGTACCGTCAAGGCGTAGTGGAATAGAAAGGTTGTTGACAATATGCAAAATGGCGACGGTGACAATGAAGCCAAGATAAAACCAGTTAGCAACATAGATATGCGGTTCTTTGCGGTTTTTAACGGTCATTATGTAGACCAGAAAATAGCAAACCCAAATGATAGTTAACCACAAATCAGCATACCATTCTGGTTCAGCATATTCTTTAGCTTCGGTAATTCCAAAAACATAACCAACCGCCGCCATAACAATGAAGGCTTGATAACCCCAGAAAATAAATTTGAGAAAACCATCCGAGCCCCAAAGCCTTGCCTGACAAGTTCTTTGTACGACAAAAAAACTAGTGGCGAATAAAACATTGCCGCCAAAAGCAAAAATTACTGCCGAAGTGTGAAGCGGGCGAAGCCTGCCAAAGCTAGCAAATTCGCCTAAATTGAGAATTGGGAAAGTGAGTTGCAAAGCAATAATCACCCCCATCAAAAAACCAACAATGCCCCAAAAAGTAGAGGCAATGGTGAATAATTTTATAATGTCGTAATTGTAATGTTGCTCAGATTCTTTGCTTGATGAATATTCAGACATTTTAAATTTGATTAAAAATTAAACCAAACGCCATCACCAGAAGGGTGACGATGTTGATAAGTAGGATTATTTTGGTAAATAATTTTAAATATTTAATTCTACTAAAAAACCAATAACCGCCGCAGGCAGTCATAAATAAAGCGGGAATTGTGCCAATTCCAAAAGCCAACATTGCCAGCAAAACCGCAAAATGATTATCCAAAGATAAGGTGGTGACAATGGCGCCATAAACCAAGCCGCAAGGTATAAAGCCAAGCGCGATGCCTAAAAAATAATTCTTTAAACCAGTTGGATTTAAAAATAGAGAATTAATGAAATTTTTTAGAAAAGAAAAAAAAGCTAAAAAATTTTTCCAGTCAATTGTTGAATGGCGGCGAATTCTAAAAGGTAATTTAATTTTTGCAATTGTGGAGTTAAAAATTATCAACGCGCCAATCATCAATAAAATTCCCGCCAGCTGTTTGAAGCCAGCAATATTTTTTAAGTTTTTGGCAAGATAAGAAGATATTAAAGCGATAAAGCAGTAAGTAGTAATTCGACCGCAATGATAAGGCAAAAGCGCGAGTCCGGATAATTTTTTAAAAACCGTGATTTGTTCAATCGAGATTTTATTTAAACGATTAGAAACCTGGGTTAAAACAAATGGCCCGCACATTCCGGCGCAATGAGAAAAGCCGCCCAAAAGCCCAAAAGTGAAAAGAGAAATGATGATAATTAATTCAGAATGGCTCATAAAATCGGCATTAAAAACACCGCAACATTACGATCTTCCATCATTAGAATGTTGTAAGTGCGGCAAGCCGAGCCAGTATTCATCTCGTCAATTGCAATTTCTGGATAATAAGTTTTAATTTTGTTTTTTAAATCAGAAGAAATTATTTTGTGATGATTGCCAGTTCCAATCAGTAAAATTTCTGGCTGAAAATCGAAAATAATTTTCAAATCTTGCTCAAAAAAATCTGCAAGCGAATTAATTTTCACTTCAATAATTTGATTGGAAGTTAAAATTATTGAATTGTGATAAAGAGTTTCATTAATTTTAAAACCCTCAATTCCATAACCATTAATAACATTGCGATTTTTGGGAATTGCCGGCGTGATATCCATATTTATACCGAATCTGATTCAAAAATACCGAACCTAAATTTATCAGATTCGGTATGGGGATCCCCACCTGCGTGGGGCGCCAGTAGTCTGGCGTTTTTAAAATAAAATATACCAAGCTAATTTAACCAAATTGGCTTGGTTTATTTCAATTGCAATTAAGTGTTTATTCCTTTTTAATTTGCCCGATCTTACTTTTTCTAATCATCAATCTCAATCAATAAAATATGAAAAAATTTCAACTATTAGCAGCAATCTGCTCGCTATATTTTATTGTCAATTCAGCAAATGCAATGACAATTTCTAGCGCTGATTTTAAAGAAGGCGAAACCATCAAAGAAGCCAATGTTTTCAACGGTTTTGGCTGCCAAGGCAAAAACATTTCTCCCCAAATTATTATCAACGACATTCCTGCTAACGCCAAAAGTTTAGCGCTCACCGTCTATGATCCAGATGCTCCAACCGGCAGCGGCTGGTGGCATTGGGTGGTTTATAATATTCCTGCTAAAACCAAAACAATCTTTTCTGGCGATGTTACCCACTCAAAAGAATTAAGCTTTGGTAAAGCCGCCGTTTTCGGAAAAAATGATTTTGGAACTTTTGAATATGGCGGTCCTTGCCCACCAGCTGGGCACGGCGTTCATCATTACACCTTAACCGTTTATGCTTTGGGTGTTGATAAATTAAATTTACCCAAAGATGCCTCGGCGGCTTTAATTGGCTATAATATCAACGCCAATATGGTTGACAAAGCTTCAATTACCGCACTTTATAAAAGATAATTTTAACCAATTAATAATCAGATTATGCAAATCAATTTCACTCAATCTTTCGAATTTAAAAATAAATCAAATGCCGTTTTGGTTCTTTTGGTCAGCGAAGAAATCGCCAAAAAATCTAAAGATGGTTTTTTAGGCAAAGCTAAAGATCTTTATAATTTCACCGGCAAAGCCAATCAAATCAATATGTTAGCAACTGACGGAAGTTTGTTGATTCTGGCTGGAATTGGTGCGGAAAATAAATTTGATAATTTAGCTGCGCAAAAAACTGGTGGAAAAATTGCTGCTTATTTGAACGGCAATAAAATTAAAGAAGCGGTGATTAGTTTTGAAAATGATGGTGAAATTGCTGCCAATATTGCTTTTGGCGTGCATTTGCAAAATTATCGTTTTAACAAATATTTCAACGATAAAAAAGAAGGCAAAACTGTAAATTTAAAATCAGTTCACATCATCGCTAAAGATTTAACTAAAGCTAAAAAACATTTTGCTGAGTTGGAATTAGTGATCAAAAATATTTTCTTAACTAGAGATCTAGTTTCTGAGCCGGCAAATGAATTGAATCCAGAAAGCTACGCTAAAATTTGCCAAGCCATAAAAGTTTCAGGTTTGCAAATTGAAGTTCTTGGTGAAAAAGAAATGGCAAAGCTGGGAATGGGCAGTTTGCTTGGTGTTGGGCAAGGAAGTGAGAAAGAATCTAAGTTGGTAATTTTTAAATATTTTGGTGCTAAAAATAAAAAGGAAACCCCAATTGCTTTTATTGGCAAAGGCGTAACTTTCGACACTGGCGGCATTTCCATCAAACCTTCCAACAATATGGAAGATATGAAAACTGATATGGCTGGCTCAGCCGTGGTGGTTGGTTTGATGAAATTATTGGCGGAAAGAAAAGCCAAAGTGAACGCGATTGGCGCCATCGGCATTGTTGAAAATATGCCCAGCGGCACCGCGCAAAGACCAGGTGATGTTGTAAAATCAATGTCCGGACAAACTATCGAAGTTATCAACACCGACGCTGAAGGCAGATTAGTTTTGGCTGATGTTTTGCATTATGTGAACACCAAATTCAAACCAAAATTTATGGTTGATTTGGCAACTCTAACCGGCGCAATCATTGTTGCTTTGGCTGATGTTCACGCTGGATTATTTTCTAACGATGATGAACTTTCTAATCAATTATTAGCAGCTGGTAAAAAATCTGGCGAAACTTTATGGAGAATGCCAGTTTCAGAAGAATATGATGCAATGATTAATTCCGATATTGCTGATATGAAAAACGTTGGCGCTGGACGCGGTGCCGGCAGCACAACTGCCGCACAATTTTTACATCGCTTCGTTGGCAAAACTAAATGGGCACATTTGGATATTGCTGGCGTTGCTTGGAAAGGCAAGGGCGACGCAACTGCGGTGAAAGGCGCGACTGGTTTTGGTGTAAAATTATTGAACCAGCTCGTGATTGATAATTACGAAAAATAATTTTTAACTTCTATTTTTTTTATGACTTGCAACCCGCATCTGTAAGAATTTTATTTTCCATCCACTAATAAAATTCTTAAACTTCTCTTTGGTTAAAGCCAACGAAGAACACAAAAACCCCATCAAAACTCCACCAAAAAAACAAAATAAAATTATCAAAAATAATTTTGCCTCAACTTCAAAAGGCAATGGCGCTAGTGAAATCGTGACATTTTGATGGTTGTTCAAACAAAACACCATGATGATGGCGACGATTAAAATAAAAATAAATTTATTGACGATTCTGAAAAGTGATTTGATGAGTCTCATATAATTATTTAATTTTTTTAGTTTGCATCCTCAATACTCGCTGTCATCCTGAGCGAAGCGAAGGATCTCGTGAGTTAGAGCTTTGAATCCAAAACTCATGAGATCCTTCGCTTCGCTCAGGATGACAGTTTTTACTCAGGATGACAGTTTTTACTCAGGATGACAGTTCTTACTCAGGATGGCAATGAACGAGTTGCAACTATTTTTTCTAAATCTAAACTAGTAAAACGGTTTCTAATCAAGTGAGCATTGGTCAAAGCTTGATTATAAATTTTTTCTTCAAAGCCAATTTCCTCACATTTTTCTGGCAAAGCAAATTTACGATAAGACTTTAGCAAGTCATTTTTACTTATAAATGTTTTTTGCAATTCGGCTCTAATGTTGTGCCAGTTGGCTTGCAGATGCTGATTTATTTTGTTTGCCAAATTCTCATCAATTGCTTTTTTGTTAATCTCACTGAAAAAATGTTCTGCCAAATCTTTATCAAAAATTTTCTCTAAATCATTTTGATTAAAATTTGTTGCTCTAATTTGCAAATTTTCTTGCTGCAAAATTTTCTCCTGCAGCTCGGCAACGCTCAAAGTGCAAACCGCAATTTGCTCGCCGTGATAGGTGTTCTGAGCAATTTGCGGATATAAAATTTCAATATAATGCGCAATCAAATGCTCAGCTTGACTAGCGGGATAACTGCCGCCGCAGATGTACATTCCAAGTCCGGAAATGATTAGCATTTCCGTTAAAGTCGTAAGTTGTAAGTCGTGAGTCGTGAGTTGTTGATAATGCGATTTTAGCAAATCAAAAGGAGTTGGGTTGTAATAAGTGCCAAGAATTAAATGCGATAACAGCCAATCAAACTGACAAGTTGAAAAACATAAACTATCGCCAATGCCCGATTTTATTAGTCGCAAAGGTGCATTTTCTAAAACATCTAAATCTAAATAAATTGCAGTTGGAAGATGAGCTGGAATTGAAGTTTTGTAGCCATGCACCCCCATCGTTTGCTGACGCAAACTCGCTCCCCCTAAATAGGGGGAACCTCCAACAGTAATCGAAGCATTGGCAGAAGCATAACCATTCATCGAAGGCGCGGTGCCAAAAATTATGTAAGGAATTTTTAAACGAAAACTAGCAACTTTGCACAAATCATTAATCACGCCCGAACCAACGGCGATAATTAAATCATGGCTTTGAGCATGATGAATAATTTCTGCAACATTGGCTTCGTCAGCTTTGGGGCTTTGTAAAACAAGGCTTGGACAAGAAAGTTGATCAATGATTCTTTGAGCAATTGGATAAATATTTTGATCGGTAACTAAAAGAATTTTTTGTTTTGTGATGTGAAGATTGAATATTAAATCAGCAGCTTCATCAATCAAATTACGGGCAATTAAAATTTCCTGAATCGGAATTTTAAATTCGGTAATTATTTCTTTTATGCGCACTATTTAATTATTTTTTATTATTTTAATCGTCATCCCAGCGAAAGCTGGGATCTCAGCAAGCTGGACAAGATCCCAGCTTTCGCTGGGATGACGCGATGCGTCATTTAATTATTTTTTGAGTTTCACTAATCAAATTAGCAAAAATATCGGTTTGATAATTATCATGAACGCCTTGCATAACCGAAGTGATGCGCTCCAAGCCCATGCCAGTATCAATCGAAGGTTTTGGCAATGGAGTTTTTGAGCCATCAGCTTTTTTCTCAAATTGCATAAAAACTAAATTCCAAATCTCAGTGAAGCGATCACCATCTTGATCTTTGGATCCAGGAACATCACCAAAAATTTTATCACCATGATCATAAAAAATTTCCGAACAAGGCCCGCAAGGTCCAACATCGCCCATTGACCAAAAATTATCGTCAGTGGCAATACGAATTATTTTATCATCAGAAAATCCAGCAATTTTTTTCCATAAGTCAAAAGCTTCATCATCAGTGTGATAAACCGTCGCCAATAATTTTTCGCGCGGAATTTGTAATTCTTTGTGTAAAAAATTCCACGCCAAATAAATTGCCTCTTCCTTAAAATAATCCCCAAAAGAAAAATTCCCCAACATCTCAAAAAAAGTATGATGCCGCGCAGTATAACCCACATTATCCAAATCATTATGCTTTCCGCCCGCCCGCACACATTTTTGCGAAGTTGCCACCCGTGTAAATTCAGGTTTTTCAAGCCCAGTAAAATAATTTTTAAACTGATTCATTCCGGCATTGGCAAACATTAAAGTTGGATCGTTGTGCGGAATCAATGAGCTTGAAGGCAAAATATGATGATTATTTTTAGCAAAAAAATCTAAAAATTTGGTTCTGATTTGATTAGTTGTAAGCATATTATTTTACTGTTTTTTCAATCATTTTTATAAAACTATCAACACCATAAAGCGCAATGAACGAGCCCATTCTTGGGCCTTCGTTTTGACCTAAGAGAATTTGATAAAGGGCGGAAAACCAATCGCGCATGTTTTTTTCATAGCCGTGATTTTTGCCGATTTCAAAAACTAGAGTTTGGATTGTTCCAGCATCGGAAGCTTTATCAATTGATTGCAATGCATTTCTTAAATCTAGAATTGCTGCTTTTTCAACTTCAGTTGCGTCGCGATATTTTTTGCCGGCTTTGATGAAATCGTTGTAATAGTTGATGGCGCAATCAACCATTTTTGCTAAGTTTGGTGAATTTTCTTTGCTCAAACCTTGCTGATATTTGGAGATAAAACCCCAAAGAACATCGTCATTTTCTGGGTTGCAGGCACTTGCTAAATTTAACAATAATGAATAAGTCAAATTACATTCTGGCTTGGGAACTGGTTTATCCGTTGTGGCAAAATGAATGTGGAAAGCCGGATTATCTATTCTTTTTGCCTCATCAACTTCTTTTTCAAAAGCGGATAAAAATGTTAAATATTCATCCATCGCTTTTGGAATTACATCAAAATAAAGCCGTTTAGCAGTTCTTGGTTTTTGGTACATATAAAGCGACAAAGACTCTTCTGGCGCGTATTTGAGCCAATCTTCAACTGAAATTCCATTGCCTTTTGATTTGGAAATTTTGGCACCATCTTCGCTCAAAAACATTTCATAAAAATAATTTACTGGCGGTTGTTTTCCTAAAATTTCGCAGATGCGCCGATAGATTTTTTCATTAGGTAAATGATCTTTGCCATAAATTTCATAATCAACTTCCAAGCCATACCAGCGTGCGCCAAAGTCAATTTTCCATTGTAATTTGCAACTGCCGCCAGTGACTAGAACTTCTTTTTCCACACCATTTTCATCAACATAAATCACCGTGCCTTTTTCTTTATTTACACCTTTAACACCTTTGTCAATAACCTTGCCCGACTCAATATCTATGGGCATAAACGGGCTATAAGTTTCTTGGCGTTCTTCGCCTAAATTTTTTAGCATCAATTCCATTAGCTCATCATATTTTTCAAGAACCCTGAGCATGGTTGAGTCAAAAGCGCCAGATTTATATTTATCAGTTGCCGAAATAAATTCGTAATCAAAACCAAAACGATCTAAAAAAGCCCGCAAACGAGCATTCATATTGTGTCCATAACTTTCATGAGTTCCAAAAGGATCGGGAACGCAAGTTAAAGGTTTGCCTAAATTTGCTTTGATTAAATCTTGATTAGGAAGGTTGTCCGGCACTTTGCGTAAGCCATCAATATCATCAGAAACGCAAAACATTTTGGTGGGAATTTCTGGCGCCAAAAGTGAAAAAGCATGACGCACAAAAGAAGTGCGCACCACTTCGCCAAAAGTTCCAATATGCGGCAAGCCAGACGGGCCATAGCCGGTTTCAAATAACACATAACCTTTTGCCGGAGTTTTTCCGCCAATTTTTTCTAGAATTTTGCGCGCTTCTTCGAAAGGCCAAGCGGTGGATTTTAAATAAATTTCTGCTGGATTAGACATTGATTGAAGATTGAATTTGTGAGTAAAGAATCAGCCAGTTTAAGCCGCAAGACTTTATAATTCAAGCTCCCAATAACGAATTGCATCAGCGGTTCCATAGCCTTCGGGAATAATATTTTTGAGATGTTTAAAACCGTGTTTGATTAAAACTCGCGCAGATTTTTCATTAGTTAAGCCATTTGCAGCGATTAGTTTTTGTAATTTTAATTTTTCTCGTGCAAATTGAATCAATGCCACAGTTACTTCTGAAGCAATTCCTTGCCCCCAAAATTCCGGCATAAAAGCAAAACGAATTTCAACTTGCTCGCCGATTTCTTTATTCAAAGCTCTTTTAATTAAACCAGCGCGACCAACGAATTTATTAGTTTTATTCTCAAAAACTGCCCATTGCGAAAAACCATTTTTTTCTTGATTACCAATAAAATTATCGAGATGTTTTTTAACTGTTTCTAGGTTTTGAACGCCGTCAATTGTGCTTTTGCCAACTTCGGGATTAGAATGAAGCTGGTAGAGAAAATCTAAATCTTCGATTGTGAATGGTCGTAGATAAAGACGAGGAGTTTGACAAAGAATCATTTTGTGGAGTTTGGTTTTGGGTTTTCAGATTTGTCTTTATAGCTAGCAAAATTAAGAACGGCAACAGAAGCAATAACAACGAGGCTGGTTATGATTATGATTAGAACTGTTTTCACTAAGTTTTTTTAATGAATCAAGTTATTAAGATAGTTCTTAATAACTTGATAATTGATTAATTTATTATTTATCTTAATGCTCCAGGACTGCTATTTTGTCTTTTGGCAAAAAACCTTGCTTTAGTATGGTCATTATTGTCCTTGTCAGCTTCACCACTATTTTGTTTTTTGGCAAAAATCCTTGCTTTAGTATAGTCATTCTCGTCAACTCTAGATGTTGCCTTTTCTAAGTTAGGTGATGATTCTTTGTTTGTGCTTAACCAATCTTTAATCTCGTCTAAGTTATTTTGAATTTGATATTCACTCAAAGCCAGAATAATTTCCGGAGTGTATTTTATAGTCAGATTTTCTTGCTTGAATACAGTAAATAAAGCATTAAAAATTTGTTTTTGACCACTTTTATTTATAAGTTTCCCGTCGATTTTAGAAGACTCGTCAACCAAATAGGCAGCCGCATATTGTAAAATATCCAAATTTCCCTTGCGGCTTTGCATGGCAATACTTCCTAAAGAATTGAGATTTATTTTTTCGAGTAAGCAAATAAATTCATTAAAACCGCCTAATTTTATTGGCAGAATTAAATCTGTTATCGAATATTTAGTATCTTGTTTTTTGATTATGTGGATTTTGTCATATTTTTCTCTCTTTGTTTCATCTGACAAAGTTTCGTAAGCATCGCTAATCATCTTGAATATTTCTTCTCTGTTGCCAAATGCGCTGTCTTGAACTTTATCCGGATGAGTTATGAGACTCAAAGATCTATAGGCAGTTTTAATTTCTTCCATCGTGGCTTTTGGGCTAACGCCGAGAATTTGATAAAAGTTTAGCTCGTCTAAATTTTTTGTTTTAAGCAGTGTGTTGAGGTGAATTTGAGCGGCTGGGTTATTAGTTATATTCGGCATATTTTTTATAATTATAAGTTATTAAATAAATAGCAAAAGCACCGATAAAATTTTCAAAGCTTTGATCGCTTTTTATATAATTAAAATTTCTAAAACAACAAAAAAATAAAAAACTAAACTTGCTTGTTTCACATCACTTCAACAATCGCTCTTTTCAAATCATCAATCCCAATTTTTTTCTCCGAACTAGTCATTAAAATAATTGGATGTTGGGCGGCGAATTTTTTGGAGGATTCGGTGATTTGTTTAACAACTGCTTCTAATTCTTCAGGTTTTAATTCGTCAATTTTAGTGAGAACCAGCTGATAGCTTAAGCCAACGGCATTAAAAATATTAATCATTTCAATATCTTTTTCACCAAGACCTCTTCTGGCATCGAGCAATAAAAACGCTTTTTTCAAATTAGGGCGGTTGGCGAAATAGCGATAAATTAATTTTTCCCAAGAATCAATTTCAGTCTTGCTGACCTTGGCATAGCCGAAGCCGGGCATATCAACCAAATTTAAATTTTGCCCAACGCAAAAGAAATTCAACTGCCGAGTTCTTCCCGGAGTTTTAGAAGTGATGGCGATTTTTTTATTAACTAAAGCGTTGATCAAACTTGATTTTCCAACATTAGATTTGCCAATAAAGGCAACTTCGGGAAGGCGTGAATCAGGGATTTGTTCATATTTCATCGCCCCAATTTTAAACTCACAATCGCGTTCAAAGAATTGGTGGATATTGCTTGGTTTTTTCATTTTAAAATTTTGTTAAGGGCGGTAATTAAATCGTCAATCATTTCGTCGCTATGTAATGGCGTGATAATGATGCGTAGTCTCTCCTCGCCAACCGCAACAGTTGGATAGTTGATATGTTGAATATAAATATTGTGATCTTCGAGCAAAGATTGTGAAATTTGTTTGGCTTTTAAAGCGTCGTTAATCATCACCGAGATAATGTGGGATTGGTTGTTGATGATGTTGATATTATTTTCTGAAAGTTTTGTTTTAAGTTTTAAAACTTTTTGGCGATGCAATTCTCTTAAATTTGGCGAATTTATAACATGATTAATATTGATTTTAACCGCCGCAGCAATTGATGGTGGCATTGCGGTGGTAAAAATAAATCCGGAAGCAACGCAGCGAATTGCGTCAATTATAGTTTGAGACGCAGTAATATAGCCGCCAACTCCGCCAAAAGCTTTGGCAAAAGTTCCTTGAATAATATCAATTTTATCCGCCACGCCAAGCTCTTCAGAAATTCCAGCGCCGTTTTTGCCATAAATTCCAACGCCGTGAACTTCGTCGATATAAGTTAAAGCCTGATATTTTTTGGCTAAATTAATAATTTCCAAAACCTTGCCAAAATAGCCATCCATTGAATAAACCGATTCAAAAATAATAATTTTAGGACGATCCAGAGGATAAGATTTGAGCAATTCTTCCAAATGCTCCATATCATTATGGCGGAAAATTTTCTTTTCCAAATTGCTGTGTCTAATGCCGCTGATGATGGAAGCGTGATTTTTTTGATCGGAGAAAATAACTAAATTGGGAATAATTTTTGCCAGCGAAGAAATTGCCGCTTCATTGGCAACATAGCCCGAGCTGAACACCAATCCCGCTTCTTTATTGTGTAATTTTGCTACTTGCTGCTCTAATTCAATCAGCGGATGATTGCTGCCAGAAATATTGCGCGTTCCTCCCGAGCCAACGCCAAAGCTCTTCAACGCTTCAGAAGCCGCATCAATTGCCAATTGATTTTGCCCCAAACCTAAATAATCATTAGAACACCAAACCGCAATTTTGCGCCCATTTTTATTATTCACCGCCCAAGGAAACTGCCCACAAACCCGCGAAATATCCAGAAAATCGCGATAACGATTCTGCGCAGTCAATTGATCAATAACGTTTTGAAAAAGCGTCTGATAATTCATTTTTGATTTGTAAAAGGAAATTCTGATGTCGAATCAATGTAGAGATTATCTAAGAGTAGGGCGCATCGATAAATTTTTCTAGTCTTTATTTTAATGCAATCATTGCCAAGATAAACTTTAACCCAAGAATTTTAATTGCATTTTTCAATCCAACTTAATATTCTTCCCACTCTTTTTTGCCCAAAAGATTTCAAATATAAAGTTATCCTCCAACCGAGAATAGCTTTTCCCTCTTTATATAAGGACAGGTGGCCGAGTGGTTTAAGGCAGCAGTCTTGAAAACTGCCGAGCGTGAAAGCGTTCCGTGAGTTCAAATCTCACCCTGTCCGCCATTCGCTTACGCTTCGCTACAGCGCAATTGGGCAAAGCACAATTGTGATGGGGTGATTAGCGAAAGCGACCGCGCTGTAGTTGAGCTGGAGCACGAAGTGCGCAAGCGAAATGAAAGCGGGCTGTTCCAACAAACTCATACTAATTTCTTTTCACCCAAGAAAAATGTATTATACCTATATCCTCCAAAGCCAACAAAATCCTGACCGCTTCTACATCGGCTCCACCTCAAATCTAAAACGCAGAATAACCGAACACAATTCTGGAAAATCAATCCACACTAATAAATTTCTTCCTTGGAAAATTAAAAATTATATTGCTTTTGAAGATTTGGATAAAGCGGTGAAATTTGAAAGATTTTTAAAATCAGGAAATGGAAGAATTTTTGCTAAGAAGCATTTTTAATTAATCGCTGATGAAAATGATTTAATCCATTTACTGCGTTTAAAAAGTTGTTTTCTTGATAATTTTTCAGT
This sequence comes from Pseudomonadota bacterium, assembly GCA_040386195.1. Classification (GTDB taxonomy): domain Bacteria; phylum Pseudomonadota; class Alphaproteobacteria; order Rickettsiales; family UBA1997; genus JAJTCH01. Next base: position 21,852 of record JAZKFV010000010.1, read on the forward strand.
AATTTCTCTCGAATTATTATCCAACAAAATACCAAATGAAAAACTCCCTCAACCATTTACCACAATTAAAACAAGATGAACTCGCCAAGATCATCGCCACAATTTGCAATGGCTGCAAAGATGTTGAGAAGATCATTCTATTTGGCTCCTACGCCCGCGGTGATTATAAAGAAAAAAAAGATTTGAGCGAAAATAGAAAATCTGGACATATTTCTGATTACGATATTTTAGTTGTCACCCGCGATGCCATCACCGCCCTTGATACCAACCTCTGGCACGAAATTGGCGAGAAATGCCGCAGCTTGCACTTAAGCGCCGATCCCAGAATTTTAACTCACGATATTGAAGAGCTAAACAACAAGCTTTCGGTGGGGCAATATTTTTACTCGGATATTAGAGAAGAAGGAATTGTGATTTTTGACACTGGAAATGTTGAATTTGCTGATCGTAGAAAATTGAGTGATCAAGAGATTAAGAAGCTCCAAAGAGATTATTTTGAACATTGGTTTATCAAAGCTGAAGATTTTTGGGATAAATTTGGTTTTATGTTTGGAAGAGAAAAATATTCAAGCGCCGCTTTTGATCTTCATCAATCCGCAGAAACAGCTTATAAAACAATTCTTTTAGTCTTCACTCTTTACAATCCAAATGAACATTTTCTAGCAACGCTTGGCACAGAATGTGAAAAACATTTTCCTGAATTAAAGAACTTATTTCCTAAAGAAACTGACGAGCAAAAAGAACGCTTCAAACTTCTAGAATACGCCTATATCGGCGGCAGATATGATCCAAAGTATAAGATTTCGAGAGAGGATTTAGAAATTTTGGCTAAAGATGTAAAGAAATTGTTAGAGATTGCAAAAAGAGTTTGTGAACAAAAGATCAGATAACAAATAATTAAAATTTTAACAAACGGAAAGTCGGGTTTACAAAACCCGACCAGCGGAAGGCCTTGATATTAGCGACGAAAACTCGGTGAACGTGAAGTGGAGATTTAGAGAATATCTAGTACTATTTATTTAATTATGCTTAATCACTAGCTCTTTATGCTCGGAATTCTTTCTTAATAGCAAATAAACGATTAAAGCTTTCTGTTATCATCCATTCCAAACTTAAAAACTCAGCGCAAACTCTCCCAAATAGATGGGATGACATTGTCAATGTGCCTTCTTCTTGATATGAAAAGCTTATAAAGCTTTGCTCATCTCCATGAAATGCCATAACAACACTTTCTTTTGAACAGATTTCTTCCACTATGTTAAGATCGATAAAAATGATAATCGAAAATTCTTCTACATAAAATTCAAAAAGTCTTTCGGGATCAATTATTGAAAGAGTGAATGGGTAATAACTTTGTTTATATTTTTTCTGCTCATTAACATTAGATAAAATCCACTTTCCGCTTTTCGGTAGCTTGTTTATAACTTTTTCAAACGATTCTCTTTCTTCTGAGTAGAGGATAGCGTAATAAAGACCCTTTTCTATTTTATTCATCACATTATTTCTTGAATATCCTGCTTTTTCTATAAGCGTGTTAAGACTTTTTCGGTAGTGCTTTTCTTTTTTCACTGTCGATATTCTGGTTACTTTTCCCTTCAATCCAAAAAGATCATCCGCTTCATCGATTATTAAATATTTTGCTAATTTCTGAATATTTTCTTTTTGCCTTAAAGCACGTTCGTTTGATGCGCTACTTTTACCAGATTTTATTTCAAGAAATAATGGTATGCCATGCTTTACTATTACAATATCAGAGTATCTAACGGAGTTAGTAACGTCACAAAATATAAAAGGAAATTTACTGAGTTTGAGTTTTCTAAATATTTTTAACTCAAGCTTTAAGCCCTTTTTTCCAGATACAAAGCCAGCAGGCTCTTTTGATAGACATAAAGGTTTTATATCCCACTTATCAAGATAGATAAAAGCTACGCCATCACCGACATCACGAAATATTAGCAATAAGCGATCATACGAATTCTTCTTCAAAATATTATATTCGATTCGCTGTTTTAGCTTTTTAGATTCTTCTTTGGGCAATCTTCCATTTTTTATAAGATTTTGAATTTCTGAGTTATTGCTTTTAATTTTTCTAATTTGATATTCGATGCGACGTATATGATTCAGTAATTTTTCTTGGATAGAAAAACAAAGATCGATATTTGCAGGATTGGTGCGTAGGTCGTTAAGGCTTTGAAAGAGAGAAGTTAGAGTTTTTCGATAATATTTTATCATGATTTGTATCTCATTTCTGACGTTCTCCCACAAAAAATAGATTTCTCATTCTTTTTGGAAACTGTCCTTTTTTTCTCATTTCTTGAATTTGTTCAGCCACCTCTTCATCAAGATTCAGTAGATTGTGATAAATTGAAATTGAGTATTTCAGCACATCTAACCTTCTTGAAAATTTAAATCCCTCAATCTCTCTAACGTTTGGATTGATTGGAATTTTGCACCAAATTTTTAAATTCTTTTTTAACTTATAAATTGTCACAAATGGTCTGTGATCAACTGGAGTGTAGTGTACAAAGCAATCTCGATAATCTTTCATTTTATCGATCCATCCAGATTTAGCTCTTCTAAATATATCAACTATTCCGTTAAGATTCTTTTTTGATGAGAATTTATTTAACGAAACAGGAGTTTGCTCTTCATAAGCTATTCCTGATATTCTGGACAATATATCAAGAGATGAATTTATAGCTCCTAGTAAAGATTCAAACTCCCAGTATATTTGAGAACTCTCAGATTTCCAAATAGATTCTTCAAAGCTATCTCTATCTTTTTTAGTTATAAAAATAGTTTGAAAATGTTCATACAATTTGTGAATATTATTCAATCTATACTCTATATGATCGATGTGATAGCGGTAAATCCTTGGATATTCTCTAGCAAACCAATAAAACTCAAAACATTCTTCTGATTTTTTTTCTTCATCAAAACGAATTTCATCCATTACTAGAACAATTTTGGGAGATTCTTTTTTGAAGCTTGGAAGATTCGGTATTATAAAATTTGGTTGTTTCATTCTTAGAAGTTAATATTTATGCCTAAATAGATACCATTTCCAAATGTTCCAGGGACAGGAATTCTAGGTAATTCCAGGGACAGTATACCCAACTAAAAACCATTCCACCCCATCAAAAATTCACAACCACTTTATTTACAAACCAATAATCAGCGAGTAATATAAGGGCCCAATAATAATCACCACATAATAAAACTAAATGGCAAGAATAGCGCGAGTAGTGGTGCCTCCGAAATTAGATATACTGTCCCCAGAATTCCCCAGAATTCCTGTCCCCAGAATTCCATGAATGCGATGATCAGAGAATTGGCAAGACTAGAATTATTTCTAATCAAATGGGATATCCAAATAACTATGGTGGTTTTGAGTGTCGTGGGTTTGATAAGGATGGTTTGAAGGTAATATTATAATTCAGGAACTCGTTAATTCGAAATTGCGCCTGTTTAATCAGTTGTTAAAGTTTGTTTGAGATGCTGAGAATGAATAGCGGAATTTACTAGTGACTAATCTAAAACATCATCCTCATTTTTACCGATACAGTTTGATTATCATAATTGCCGCGGTCTTTTCGGTCGTAATTGGCGGTTAGGTCTAGGTCTTGGTTTTGTTTCCAAGTTATGCCAGCGCCGGAGCGGAGGATCCAAGGGGAGGGTTTTAAGCCGCTGGTTGTAAAATCACCACCGCTGGCAAAGCTTGCTGAAACTTTGTTGGCATCATGTAAGAGATCATAACCAAGGCCGGTGTTTAGGGTTAGGGAAAAATTGTGGGTGAAATTGTGGGTAGCTTTGGCTTCTAATGCTGGAATTAGTTGGGATTGGGTTTGGGAGGCAACATTCAAATCAAGGGCGCCGGCGCCCGATTCGCTGTAGCTTTGGTTGGCAACTGAGAAGTAATCTAAGCGCAATTGAGGGGTGATTGTGGTGTCGTCGTTTAGACTCAGCAAGTGGCTGATGCCACTGCCGGCGTGTAAATTCCATCCATCATAATTGGCTGTGGCGGTGCGGTTTAGATCGCCAAAATTGATGTAGCGATTAGAGTGATTTCTATTATAGCCAGCGGCGATTTGGGCGTTGGCTTCGGTTTTATCATCAAGGCTGTAATTGCCGTAGACAATTCCTAGAAAGCTATCAACATTGACTTTGTTATTATCATCGTTGCTATTGAGTTTGGAGTTGAAATAGGAAGCGGCGATGCCTAAACGAGATTGGTCGGTGATTTTTTTATCTGCGCCGGTGATGATTCCATAAGCATCGGAATTATATCCAACCACGCCACTTTTATCACTTTGATTAGCAAATGAACCAAAAGTTTTAATCCATAAATTGCGATTGGTTTGCAAATCATCTCCAGAAGAAATGCTGGATTTTGATTGTTGGTTCGGCTCTTGGCGATCCTGAATAATTCTGAGTGCGGTGTTCATATTCTCAATAATCGCAATGTTGGTTGCGCCTGTTAAAGCTGGAACTGTTTGCTTGACGGCGTTGGCAATTTCTTGATCGCTGTTAAAGCCATTGAGTGAGCTGATAACATTTTGCCAATCACCGCTTGGGTTTGCAGCGATGATCTCATCAAGTTTTGCAGCAGCTGCTAAGCCACCTTTATTTCCCATCGATACGTTGCTTTGAAAAACTGAAGTGTTTGGATCATTAATGGCGGTGAGATTAATGCCATTGTTGCTGTTATTTAGTGCGGCAGAAAAACTTAGAAGTCGGCTATTGTCAGTGATATCAAAGCCGCCGGTTGGAATTGTCAATGTATTTCCGGAAATAACATTGCTAAGCGTGTTGCCAATCGTGATGTTAGTGTTGCTTAAAATATTCACATCAATTGCACCACTTTGTGAGAGATCTACAGCGCCAGTTGCGGCTAGTTGTCCATAGGTTGCAGTGTTTTGGGCATTTATTTTAAGTGTGCCGCCAGTTGATTGGGTATAATTGCCAGTAATGGTTTGAGTTGTAGAACCAATTACAATATCGCCAGCATTCGTTACAGCATTTTGCACTGTGATGGTGTGATCCATAGTGAAGACAGCCCCTGAATTAATATTGACCGAATTGACATTCATAGTGCCATTAATATCGCCACCATTGATATTCACATCAGTGTTGACGGCATCAATTGCTCCATTGATAACGCTGCCATCAAAAGTATCGATAGAGCTTACGGTTGAATCAGCGCCAATAAAAATAGAATTTACTCCGCCGGTGATTGTGCCATGGCTTGCAATACCGCCGTTAATGGTTGATCCATCATTTACAAAAATACCAACAGAACCTCCCAAGATGTTCGCCCCAGCTTGGTTAATGATGCTGCCGTGAATTGTGCTAAAACTATCAACTGAAATTCCATTATTGCCACCGCTGATAGTGCCGCTATTGTTGATGTTGCCATTAATCTCCATCGCTTGCGTGATGTTGATTCCATCGTTATCATCGCCAGTAATGGAGCCGCTATTAATTATATCTCCGGTAATAATTCCTACATTGCGAAAGTTAAAGCCAGAACCACCACCGTTGATAGTGCCGCTATTGGTAACATTGCCATTAATTGTGCTCTCAAAAATAAGAAGACCATCACCAATCTCACCGCCGCGGATAGCGCCGCTATTATTAATGTTGCCATTAACCAAGCTGTTGTTGCGAATAAGCAGAGCAGGATTATTGCTGCTGTTACTGATAATGCTGCCACTGTTGTTGATATCACCATTAATCATACTGTCGTTATCCAACTGAAAAGTGAAATTAATTTGGCTGGTGAGGATGCCGGTATTGCTGACGCCGCCAGAAACAGTTGATGTATTATTAATCGCAATAGCCGAATCATCTGCAGAAATAGTGCCATTATTGATAATGCCATTACTCAAGGAACTGTTGTTAATATTAATACCAATTACCGTATCGCTACTAATGATGGTGCCATTATTGGTAATAAAGCTGCTGCTTAGTGGAGTATAATTATCTTGATTAATCCCACCAACCTCACCACCGTTTGCAACGGTGACGCTATTATTAATATCAAAATCACAAACTAATCCTGAAAAAGTCGTTCCTGAAATAATGGCGGGGCATGATGTTGCAAGAGCAGATGCTGGAATTAAAAATATTCCACCAATCAATGTGTTCGATATAATGAGAAATTGTTTGAGAGATTTTTTGTTAAACATTTGAATAGTTTTGAATTTAAAATTATCAGCAGAGATTTTTCTTGTGATCAGAAAATAGAATTCCACGAAAAGAAGCAAATTTATTTCAGTGATTTTTTAATCTTGGCGCGGATTGATACAGCAGCTAAAATTAATCGTTTAGAGCGAAGTTAAGATATAACGCAAACTGATTGTTGCGGATTGGTCTTTGAATTGTGAAGCTTTGAGTTCCATCTTCAAGATTAAGCCATAATTTTTCTTGCCAGAGGCCTTTTATTCGTTAGATTTTTGTTACAATTTTAATGATAAGTGAGTAAAAAATATTTCTAACATTCACAAAAAACAAACCCCAAATATGACAAATTTAACTACAGATAAACATTTTATCTCCGAAATAGTTTTGTTGATTGAGCAATCAAAACAAAGACTCGCCACTAATGTTAATTCCGCCATCACTTATTTATACTGGCAGATTGGCAAAAGAATTAATCAAGAAGTTTTAAATAATGAAAGGGCGGAATATGGAAAACAAATTCTCGCAACATTGTCGAGAGAATTGACTAATAGGTTTGGAAAAGGATTTGAAGAAGCCAACCTGCGTAGAATGTTACAATTTGCCCAGATTTTTAATGACGAAAAGATTCTCGTATCAGTGATACGAGAATTGACCTGGACTCATTTTATTGCCTTAATTCCCATTAAAGACGAACTTCAGCGTGAATTTTATATTCAGATGTGCCGAGTTGAAAGATGGAGCGTTAGAGCTCTAAGGCAAAAAATTGACTCAATGCTTTTTGAAAGAACCGCCATCAGTAAAAAACCAGAAAAACTAATTAAGCAGGAGCTTGCATCACTTAGTAATAACGATGAATTAAGCCCGGATTTGGTTTTCAAAGATCCATATTTTCTAAATTTTACTGGACTAAAAGATACCTACAGTGAAAAGTCCTTAGAAGATGCCATTTTAAGAGAATTAGAATCATTTATTCTTGAACTTGGAAGCGGTTTTACTTTTGTTGAACGGCAAAAAAGAATGATTATTGATAAAAAAATTCTCCAAGAAAAATTGCACAGAGCTCTATCTGAAAATAAAATAAGATTGGGAAGTGATCAGGAGAAAAAATAAATCCCATTCGCAGCTAATGTAAAACAGATCCAAAATCTTTATTTTGCATCCGGCGAATCACTCCGTAAAATCCTCTCCAACTCAGCTCTTCTTGTCTTAGCAAAATTCACCAACGCCGGTTCATCGTTGAAAAACTCAAAAGATTGTTGCAAAGTTTTTTCGTCGTGGTCTTTGAATTTTTCGGCTTTGAGTTCCATTTCAGATTTATTTTTGCCTAGCCACAGCGCAATATCTTTTGCCATATTTAATGAAGATTCAAAAAGTTCACGCTTGAAATAAAACACGCCCATTTTGTGTAAATCGTAAGCATGTTGGCGATTTCTGGCGCGGGCGAAAATGGTTAGGGCAGGGAATTCTCGTTTGGCGAGGCGGGCAATTTCTAGGCTGGAATCAACATCGTCAACGGCGATGATTAATAAATTAGCTTTGTCGGCGTGAGCGCTTTTTAGTAAATCAAATCTTGTCGCGTCGCCATAATAGGCTTTGTAGCCGAATTTGCGCAGCAATTCAATTTGGTCGGGATCTTTTTCTAGAACGGTAACGGCAATTCCTTGTCCCATTAAAAAACGCCCAATCACTTGTCCAAATCTGCCAAAGCCGGCTAAGATAATTTGATTTTTTTGATCGATTGTATCAAAAGGCGCTTCAGTAAAATTGGCTTTGCAGCGCCTTTCAATCACGCGCGAAAACCATGGTAAAATTATTGGTGTGGCGGCAATTGAAATGGCAACTACTAGAGTTAAAAATTTTATTTTTTCAGCATCAATAATCATTAAATTTTGGGCGAATGCAAAAAGCACAAAAGCAAATTCGCCACCTTGCGCCAAAATTATTGAATATACAATACTGTCGAATGTGCTGATTTTAAAGGCTTTGCCCAGTGCAAATAAAATCAATGCTTTGATTAAGATCAAAGAAATTACTGCGCCAAAAATTGTTAATGGATTGGCAATTAAAAAATTAAAATCGATGCCCATGCCAACCGAAATAAAAAACAAACCAAGCAACAAGCCTTTGAATGGTTGAATATCAGTTTCAAGATTGTGGCGATATTCGGAGTTTGCTAAAACCACGCCGGCAATAAAAGCGCCAAGTGCTGGCGAAATGCCAATTAAATGCATCAACAAAGTGACGCCAATAATCAGCGCCAGCGCTAAAGCGGTGAATAGTTCGCGCAAGTTAGATTTGGCAACTAGACGAAATACATAACGCAAAAAATAACGACCAACTAAAATTACCAACAAAATTACGCCGGCAATAATTAAGGTTTGATAATAGCCAGAAAAATTAGCAATTAAGTTGGTGGAATTTGGATTTTGATCGGGAGTGATTTTGGATAAAAGCGGCATCAAAATTAAAATTGGAATCACCGCAATGTCTTGAAACAAAAGGATTGAAAACGAAGATTGTCCAACTTGAGTGTTGAGTAATTTTTTTTCTTGCAGCAAATTTAAAACCAAAGCTGTTGAAGACAAAGCCAGCGAAACACCAATTGTTAAGCTGGTTTGCCAACTAAAATTTAGTGCTATTCCAATGGCGCTAAAAACAATAGTTGTCAAAACAACTTGCAATCCGCCCAATCCAACAATTGATTTGCGCAAACGCCAAAGCGAAGCTGGCTCTAGCTCTAGCCCAATTACAAACAGCATCATAATGATTCCAAACTCAGCAAAATGCATAACTTTTTGCGAATCAGTAATCAGCCCCAAACAAGCCGGGCCAATAATCAAGCCGGCAAATAAATAACCAATCACTGAGCTGAGTTTAAAACGATTAACCAGCGGAACTAATAAACAAGAGGCTAGAAGTAAAATAAAAATTTCAGAAAGTAGATTGCTGTTCATTTGGATTTTTTATTTTAATTGATGACTTACAAAGAAGGATAGGTTGTGTAACCTTCTTCACCGCCGCCGTAGAAAGTCTCGGGCTGTGGTTGGTTGAGAGTCGATTTTAGTAAAAAGCGTTTTGGCAAATCTGGGTTGGCGATAAAAAGTTTGCCGAAAGCGACGGCGTCGGCTTGGTTATTTTTTATTGCGTTGTTGGCGGATTCAAAATTAAATTTTTCATTAGCGATATAAGTTCCGCCAAATTGAGATTTTAATATTGCGCCGAGTTGATTTTCGCCGAGTGATTCGCGCACACATAGAAACGCAATTTTCTTTTTGCCAAGTTCGCGCGCCACATAGCCAAAAGTTTCAAAATGGTTGGAATCGCTGATTGAATGAGAATCGCTGCGTGGTGCTAGATGCATTCCAACTCGGCCATTTCCCCAAACTGAAATTGCCGCGTCAGTGATTTCTAACATCAAACGGGCACGATTTTCAACGCTGCCGCCGTAATCATCTTCGCGTTTATTAGTTCCATCTTGTAAAAATTGATCCAGCAAATAGCCGTTAGCACCGTGAATTTCAACTCCATCAAAACCGGCTTTTTGAGCATTTTGCGCGCCTTTTTTAAAAGCTTCAATCACTTGTGGAATTTCATTGCGATCTAAAGCGCGGGGCACAACATAATGTTTCATTGGTCTAACTAAACTAATATGACCTTCAGCAGCAATTGCGCTGGGTGCAACTGGTAAATGACCACTTAAAAAAATCGGATCAGAAATGCGCCCAACATGCCAAAGTTGCAAAAATATAGTGCCACCGTTTTTATGCACCGCGTCGGTAATTTTTTTCCAACCCGCAACTTGTTCATCCGACCAAATTCCCGGAGTGTTAGCATAGCCCACGCCCATTGGATTTACCGATGTTGCTTCTGAAATTATCATTCCCGCATTGCTGCGCTGAGTATAATATTTTTCCATCAATGCATTGGGAACTCTATCAGCTCCAGCCCTACAACGAGTAAGCGGCGCCATCATAATACGATTGGATAATTTTAATTCACCGATAGTGATTGGATCAAAAAGATTGGGCATTTTGTGTTTAAGTTGTTTGATAAAAGTGAATGGTTTTATTTAATATTTTTTTGTGATTTATATTTTTACCATAAAATCTATTTGCCGCATTTTCAAATAAATATTAGTTAAATCTATAGCTTTTGCTTTGGCGCAAGATCCTTCGCGAAAGAGGTTTTCTAAGGCTTTGTTTAGAAATTCTTGGGGATTCTTTTGGTTGGCAATAGCTTTACAAAGAGCTTGATGAATATTGTCGATAATCATTTCAACTTGGTTAAAACTTTCGCCGTTTCTTAAATCATCGGGCGCCAGATTATCCAGAAAAATCATTTTTTGTTGTTGATAATTTTTAGTCATTTTTATTTTCTAATTTAAGACGAACAAGACACGCAAAGATTTTGCATCGATTGTGGTGCAGGTTTGGCAAAATGTTCAAACTCCAAATGTTCAGCAAATGGTTGGTGCAAAATCTTTAAAATTTGTTTGATTAAAGAATAATCTTGGCAATCTTCCGCCGCTCTAATTGCCATTTCGGCAACCCAATTTCTTAAAATATATTTAGGATTAATCTGGTTCAATTTGGTTTTGATATTTTCTAAATTATCAGTTGCTTGAATAAAATGTTGATAATTTTTTAACCAAATTTGCGCCGAATTTTTATCGCTAAAAAGATTCAACCATTTTTCTTCATCGCCTGCCAAATAGCGAAACGCAAGGGTATAATCTGCTTTTTGGATTTGTATCAAATCAATTAACGAAAGCCACAAATTATCATTTTGATTTGAGTTTTCATTCAAGGCTAATTTTTTGCGCATCAAAATTTTATAATTTTCAGAAAATATTTTTGGAAATTCTTCTAAAATTTCCATCATTTCTTGCCAATCAATCAAGCTTTTTAGCGAATGAGCCAAGGCTTGCAAATTCCACAAAGCAATTGCCGGTTGCTGATCATAAGCATAACGACCGTGATAATCGGAATGGTTGCAAATATAATGCGGATCAAAATTTTCCATAAAGCCAAATGGTCCATAATCAATGGTTAGGCCAAGCGCTGACATATTATCGGTATTCATAACACCATGACAAAAACCAACCGCTTGCCACTGGCTGATTAAAATTGTCGTGTCTTTAACAATTTTAGCAAACCATTGTGAATAAGAATGATCGGGAAAATAATTGGCGATTAAATGATCGGCTAATTCTTTGATTGCCGGATAATTTTTGGCGGCGGCAAAATGTTCAAAATGACCAAAGCGAATATGCGAAGGAGAAAGACGGGTAAAGATTGCGCCCGGTTCAATTGTTTCTCGTAAAACTGATTGATTGGTAAGAGTTATGCATAATGATCTGGTGGTTGCAATTCCTAAGGCAAACATTGCTTCGGAACATAAATATTCTCTGATGCAAGATCTTAAAACCGCTCGCCCATCGCCAAATCTGGAATAAGGAGTTTTGCCTGAACCTTTGAGTTCAATATCCCAAAGTTCATTTTTATGATTACGAATTTGTCCGAGTAAAATTGCTCTGCCATCACCTAATTGTCCTGCCCAAATTCCAAATTGATGTCCGGAGTAAACTTGCGCCAAAGGCTCGGCGCCGGCTAAAATTTTATTGCCGGAAAAATAAAGCGGAAAATCTGGATCGTTTGCTGAATCTGATGACAAGCCAATCAAATCACCAGCTTGAGAATTAAAACAAACCACAGTTGGATTTTCCGCCACTATTTCTGGCAACATTTTGCTATAAAAATAGTCGGGAAGTTTGGCGAACTGATTATCAAAATTTAATTTAAACTTTTTATCCATAGCTAATTTTATTTTTCTCTTGATAGTTAAAACCAACAAAGCAAACTTATTACCACCTAGAGTTTATGCCCTATCAATTATTAATCTAATTTAAACAATATATGAAAAAATTATTTCTAATTATTATCACCATTATTGCTGCGGCATTGTTAGTTGCTGCTGCACTTCCTAAAGATTTTAAAATTGAGCAAGAAATTGTTATCAACAAACCAAGAGTAGTAGTTTTTGATTATATTAAAATGACTAAAACCAATAATAGCTGGAATCCTTGGATCAAAAAAGATCCAAAAATTGCTTTAGAATATAAAGGCGAAGAAGGAACGGTTGGTTTTGTAAGTTCTTGGTCGGGAAATAATAAAGTTGGTGTTGGTGAGGAAGAAATCGTCAGCCTAATTCCTAACGAAAAAATTGATTTGGAATTGCGTTTTGTAAAACCAATGAAAGCAACCAATAAAGCCTCTTTTACCACTACTGCAATTGATGAAAATCAAACTAAAGTTGTTTGGACAATGACTGGCAGAACTGCTTTCCCGGCTAATTTGATTTGCTTCTTTATGCAAAAAGAAGTTAAAAAAGATTTTGCTGAAGGCTTAAATAATTTGAAAGAAACTTTAGAAAAACAATAATTTTTTGACCGAATTAAAAATAGGGCAGCCCTGAAAAGCCGCCCTATTTTTTTGTCTATAAATATCTGTTTTCACAACAACCAAACCAAATTGATTTTATGCTACTATAATTAAATTTTCTTTGTTCTGCATAATTTGCTTTTAAATTATGATTGACAATTAAGCTTTGATTCTCCTGGTTTGAGCTCAAGAAATTAATTTTCAAATCTACCAATTTTTTTTCTTTTATCGTTGCCATTGATTGTTTTGCTGAACTAAATTTGAGTAATTTTTTACTCGCGCCATGAGTGTGTTTTTCCTCGATATTTTCAGATAAATATTTAGCTTTTTCCAATGATGCCACATAACTTTGCAACAAAATATTGCTTTGCCCAAGAACAACAATCAACAAGGCTGTGATTGATTTTGTATTCATAAAAATAATTTAAACAACTAATCAAATTTTTAACTTGAGTAAAAATTTTGATCTAAAAGAGAGTGAGAATTTTTAAAGAGAAGTTAGCAACAACAGTTGCAACAAGCTGAAAAGCAGGCAGGAGAAAAGGCTGAAGCGAAAATTGATAAATTTTTAGATGAGATAATTTTGATATTCATTGTAAATAAAATCGATGCAAAAAAAACAGGCGGGCATTCTAAACTTTTTAATAATCACAATGCAAGCCTTTTATTCATAACGCAACGCCATTTTTTAATAGTAATTAGATTCATTGTTTTATAACGCCGGAAAGTTGATTTGAATAATAATATTTATAGTTTTTATAAATATTTTATTCGATAATCAAGAAATCGGGCGTTGTGTGAATACAATAGCCTTTACGGTAAATAAACACAACACGCCGGGTTTGCGTGGTGGTGACGCCCGATATTTAATAATAAATTTAAGCTACAATTTATAATCATCGCGTAAAATCTGCATAAATTCCCGCATTAACGGATGGTGAATTTTTCCTTTCTTTACCATCATTCCATATGTAAGGCTGGGAAAATATTCAGACAAATCTCTTCCAATAAAATCTTTATCTGGTTCGTTTTCCAAGCATATCCCCGAAACAACAGCAACTCCAACATCGGCTTTAACAAATTTTTTTAAAATCTCATAATTTGCCATTTCAAACTCAATGGAAGTTTTGATGCCATGTTGTTCAGCAACAATGTCAAAATTAGGAACAGTAACAAATTGTGGATCAAGCCTTAGTAATTTGTATTCTTTAACATCCGACAAAACTAAATCTTTTTTTGTTGCTAAAGGGTGATCTTTGTGTGCGAGTAAAATCGGTGAATATTTTGCAATAGGAATAAAATCTAACTCATTTGGAATTTGGTTTGGTGTCATTGAATAGATTGCTATATCTAACTCATCATCAATAACTCTTTTTAGCGCATCTGGTCTGGTCAAGTTTTTAATCTTAAATTCGATTTGTGGATATAATGTTTCGAATTGTTTGATGTATTTTGGAAGGATGTGGAAAATAATAATGTTGCCGCCGATACTGATTGAATTTAGCTTTTTTTCTGAAGCAATATTAGTAAAACTCTCAAATAAACTCTCCATTTTTTGTAAAGAAATAATGGCGTGATCATAAAACATCTTCCCGCTTTTAGTTAGTTTAATTTCTTTACCGTTTCTCTCAAAAAGTTTGATTTTTAAATCTCTTTCCAAGGATTGAATTTGTAATGTTATGGCTCCCGGAGTTAAGCCCATTTTCTCGGCACATTTCAGCATACTGCCAGTTTGCACAACATAACAAAAACCGCGCAGTTGCTGAAGGCGGTTCTTTTTGTAATAAAATTGTTTTGGTAGTGACATATGATTTCTATTGTTTAGTTTTATCAAAGTATAATTGACTATAGCTAAACAAATAGATTACATACTATTTCTAGTGTCAACAATGCCTCCAGATAATGTATCGCATTGAATCATAATTTAGTTTGTAACTTGATATAGAGAGATGGGAACGTGATGTTTTTGTGAAAAGCAGTAAAAAATGCAGAATTGATATATAAGTGATGTGAAGGCTATAGAAGATTTTGTTGAGGATAATTCTCTAGAACTTTTGAAATTTCTCTAATTTGAGGAGAGGATCCGGCTTTGCTGCTGATATGTTTTTTTTGCTCAATTAATGTCAATTTTCTAACAAGTATCTCCACTAACTCTGTTATGGATTGATCTACGCCACCCTCTACGTGCGCCCTAACAAATTCCTCTGTTGCTGCCCCAACTTTATCTTCCATAAATTTGTCAGCATCAGAAGAAGATATGTTAGCTATCAAACTTTGCTCTAAAGTGAATTCAACATCTCCATTAAGTGCATTGCTAACTTTTTTAAGTGTCGCATCAATTTGCTCTCTTTCTGGTGATTGGTGAAAATTCTGCTGCATTATTATTTCTGATTGGAGCGTTGATAGTAAATCATATATCATATTGGTTGATCGATCTAGCTGATATACCCTCAGCCAATTGTGTGTTTTAATCAATATATCCATAGCGGGAGAGATGTGAATTTCTCTGCCATTAATGCCGATTGGTCTACTTTCTGGATAGTCGTAAATTCCGATCCTGTATTCAAGACCAATAGCATTTAATTCCTCCAACATTTCTAATGGTTTTTTTTCTATAAATTCTCCATCACCAATCTTTAATGCCACCGGAAATCCTTCCTTAAACCTAACGCATATTTGTAGTGGAGATGAGGGAATTTTTATGTGGGTTAGTTTTTCCCTGAGATCAAATTTATTTTTTGGATTAGCTATAAAATCTTCTTCCCATTCATCACCGCATAGATTGCGATCGTGAGAAACATCTTTTTCAAATGCTTGTGGTTTTAAACTAATGCCAGTTGATCTTAGATATAAAGCCTCAATACTTCTTTTAACTGTTGTCCCTCCTAGATTTGGCGACAACTCTTCAATGCTCACATTATATAATTTTTTAAAATAATTTAATGCTGACATAAATCGGTAGGGATTGTTTTGCGAGCCATTTGATCCATGTAACAAAGCGTCAACCTTATTTTCTTTAGCATACTCTATCGCACCCTTACTGATAGCAACTCTAGACAAGCTGCTGGCTGGGTGGTGACCAATTCCTGCCACTCCTAAAGTAGCTTCAGCATTAATTGCGTTGAATGCAAGCTCGGCAAGATGTTCTCTACAATCAATTTCTATATGACTGCTGGCACCAACTTCTGCTGAGCGGGCAGCTATTTCTTGCATATTGACTGGCGCTGTAACGCTGCCAACATTTGCCGAAAATGTTATGACTTCAGCACCAATTATATTTTGCAGAATATGTGCCGTAAAAGAGGTATCCAACCCCCCAGAAAACAAGACCATAACTTTTTTACCATGTAAACTTTTATGTTGTTGGTAGAACGGAAATATAGCTTCTAATAGTTTGTTAATATCTTCTTCTGAAGTGCTGCTTTGTGTCTTGGATTTTAATTTTTGGTAAAGTTCTTTTTTAGCCTTTTTTTCTTCTGTTATTTTTTCTTCTGATACGCTTAGAAAAGCGGTTCCGCCTTCAACCAGAGGGGTTTTATAACCCATTAATTTTTCCTTGTTTTTTTCTAAAATATCTTTTTCGTTAGGCAAATAACGACTACTTAGATAACCCCTCTCAACTAGACTACGGTTTGTATAATTTCTTAGTTGGGGAGAAATGCTAACTAAATTACGATTCAGAGACTGGGTATTTAATAAAAGACCAGAATGGCTGGCTAGTTTTGAAAATAAGATTTTCATAATTATACTGATTGTTCCCTAAAATTTACTGACTACTTGTTGGAAGCTTTATTGGATTACAAAAGATCACCCATTGCTTGAATTTATTGATTAGGTGATCTTAATTTAAAATCATAAGTTTAATTCTTTTAATAAAAAATAGACAAAACTGAAGTATAACTCGTTTGTGTTGTTGTTGATTGCTGGATAATTTGCGATTTCGTTTATTTATAAATCATGTAAATATCAATAAATATTCAACTAATGACTACTTACAATCCTCAGCTCTCTAATATCACCCACGACCTTCGCAACTACATAGGCGGCATCTCCGGTCTCGCTAATATCGTCTTAGAAAACATCAACACTTACATAAAAAAACAAGAAGCCATCGGCATTAAACCCGATGCTGATTTAAAAGAAATCTCCGAATGTATGGAAATGCTTGCGCCATATTCCAGCGAAGCTTTGCATTATGTAGAAGACTTACTTAATGATACCCAAATGCAATCCGGAAAATTCACCTTAGGAAAATTAGAAGATTGTGATATCGGTGAATTAGTCACAGAATTATTAGCATTCAATCAAAGCTTTATCGCCGATCATCAAATTACTTTTGAAGTCAACATCGCAGAAAATCTTCCTAAACTTATAACTGATATTCTAAGACTCAAACAAATCCTTATCAACCTGATCACCAACGCCGTTAAATATAGCCCCAAAGGCAATAAAGTAGAAATCACAATTAGTCAAAATCACAATTCCCAAACTCAAATTATCATTTCAGATTCCGGCATTGGTATGACCAAACAAGAAATCCAAATGGCATTAAACGGTGACGGACAAAATATTGATAAATCAAATCTAAATAAACCAATTGATTCTCACGGACTTGGAATGCCGATTGTTAAACAATTATGCGAATTATTAAAAGCGCAAATGAAAATTGAGTCTGAGAAAAATAAAGGAACGAAAGTGACAATTTATTTTTCTTGATTTTATTTTTGTAATTACCGTCGGTTTTAACCGACGGATTATAATTTTTACCAGTAAAGCGGGCTTTAGCCCAACATTACATATTATAATGTCGGGCTAAAGCCCTTCTTTGAGATTGGTTTATATCCGTCGGTTGAAACCGGCGGTAATTAAAAAAAATAAAATCAAGAAATTTGTCAATTAAGGTTGGCAAATTAAACAAAATTTAATCACCAATTAAATCAAAATTATGACCACAGAAAATCTTAACCCGAATCATGAATTGGTAATTAAATGTAAAGAAATCACCAATCATTTTGAAAACCAAATTGCTGATTTGATAATTCAAGCGAGACATTTAGCTGCTCAAGATAAAAGCAAGATAGAAGCTGAGCTGAAAGGAGCGATTCAGAATATTAATTTTATCCTGAACTCACTTTACGCTCTGTAAAAAATAGAGAATTAGAGGTTTAAAAATCAATAATTCCAAGATGTATTGCATTTGATGTAATTAAGAACACCACCACCAAATCTAGCGGGAAGGGCAGTTGGGAATTGCCATATACCAATTGCTGCTTTTAAATTTCTGGTTTTGTATAGTTTTAATTGTGCCAAAAAATATTTGTTCATCAAAATCAAACTCATTATTCATAACGCAACGCATCAATTGGATTGAGTTTGGAAGCTTTAATTGCGGGGGCTAATCCGGATAATATGCCAACTAATATTGAAACTACGATTGATAAAATTATTGCGTAAATGCTGATTGGTAAATTAATTTTTATAATTAATTCGGCAATTTGGGATAAGACCAAGCCGATTAATAAACCAATAAAACTGCCTAAAAAAGAAATCATCAAAGCTTCTAATAAAAATTGCTGCATAATTGTTTTTTCTCGGGCGCCAATTGCCTTTCTAAGCCCAATTTCTCTAGTGCGCTCGGTGACTGAAACTAACATCATATTCACAATACCAATTGAACCAACCACTAAAGAAATTGACGCAATTGAGGCTAAAAGCAAAGAGAAAACCTCAGTTGTTCCTTTGATGCTATCGGCAATATCTTTTAAATTATTGATTCTAAAATCATCATCTTGGTTAGGTTTGATGAAATGGCGCTTTCTTAAAAGTTCGGTAATTTTCACCTGGGCATAATCAATATAAATTTGGTCGCTAACATTAATGGATATTTGGCTAACAACTTTTGGATATTTTGAACCGCTAACTCGGCGCAAAAAAGTTTTAAAGGGGATAAAAACTGAGTCATCAATACTAGGTCCAAAGCTTGATCCTTGCTCTTTGAGAACGCCAACAACTTTCAGCGGTATATTTTTTATTCTAATAATTTTGCCAACGGCATTTTCATTTGGATAAAGTTGGTCAGCAACATTTTTGCCAATCACTATAAAAGGTGATCCGGATTTTTCGTCTTTCTCATTGAAAAAATTGCCCTTATCAATTTTTAAATTCATCGACTCAAAATATTTTGTTGTGGTGCCGTAAATAGTTACTGAATAGTTGTTGCTGCCATAAACTGCCTGACCGCTGGCGTTTTTGGTGTAAGACACTTTGTCAATAAAATTTAAATTGGCAATTGCCGCAGCATCTTCATAAGTGAGAGTTTGAAAATTTCCTGAAGAAACCCCGCGAGTTTTTGGCGAGCCGGGGCGAATGGTAATTAAATTGGAACCAAGATTAGAAAATTGTTCATCAATTTGTTTTTGCACACCCTCACCAATTGAAACCATCAAAACCACCGAAGCAATGCCAATAACGATTCCGGCAATAGTTAAAGACGAGCGTAATTTATAAGATTTGATGGAAATCCATGCTTCTTTGAGCATTTCTGAAGCTATGCCATTAAATTTATTATTCATTAATAACTCCATCATATTCAATTAAACCATCGCGAACTTTGATGCAGCGCGAAGTCATTTTGGCAATATCCGCTTCGTGAGTAATCATAATTACAGTGATATTATTTTTCTGATTCAACTCTTTAAATAAATCCATAATTTCGTGGCTGGTTTTAGTATCCAAATTTCCCGTTGCCTCATCGGCTAAAATAATTTTTGGCTGCGAAGCTAATGCCCGAGCAATTGCAACTCGCTGCTTCATACCGCCGGAAAGTTGCCCTGGATAATAATGTTCATAACCTTTTAATTTTACTTTTTCCAAAAGTTCGCGAGCTTTTTGAGTGCGTTCATTTTTAGAAGCGCCGCGATAAACCAAGGGCAGGGCAACATTGTCGATTAAATCACGTTTAGCTAAAAGATTAAAATTTTGAAAAACAAATCCTAAAGTTTGATTACGAATTTGCGCTAAATCGTCATTAGATAAAGTTGAAATATCAACACCATTTAAAAGATATTGTCCGGAAGTTGGTTTATCTAAACAGCCGATAATATTCATACAGGTTGATTTTCCTGAGCCAGAAGGGCCCATAATCGACATAAATTCTCCTTCATTAATCTTAAAAGAAATTCCCTTCAAAACCATTTGATGATCTAGGCTGGTGGCTTGATATTGTTTGGTGATGTTTTTGAATTCGATTAGGGGCATTTTTTTATGGGATTAAGGATTAAGGTTTTTTAGAAGTTGGGTCGGGGGTTGGATTTTTTGGGGGTGGGTGATTTTTGGGTTAGAACATCTTCAATGATTTTGTCACCTTCTTTAATTTTATCGCTGATGATTTGGGTTTCTAATTCATTGGATAAACCCTTATTAACTTTGATGGCGCTGATTTTATTATTGGCGTCAAGCAGATAAATAATGGCTTGATCTTTTTCTAAGTGAAGTTGAGTGGAATTTTCTTTGTCTTTGAAATGTTCTTTATTTTTAAAATTAAAAACTGCGTTAGGAACTTTTAGAACATCATCTTTTTTATCAATCAAAATATTAATAAACGCCGTCATTCCTGGCAAAAGTTTAAGATCGGAATTGTCGATATTGACAATCACCGTATAAGTCACCACATTTTGATCGCTAGTTGGATTTAGGCGAATTTGATTAACCACACCTTGAAAATTCAAATCCTGATAAGCATCAACAGTAAAATTTACCACCTGATCATTTTTAATTTGGCTAATATCAGCTTCAGAAATTGCAGTTTCAATTTGCATTTTGGTTAAATCTTTAGCAATTTTAAACAGGCTGGGCGCTTGCAAACTAGCGGCGACGGTTTGACCTTCTTGAACTTCGCGATCAACTACAACTCCAGAAACCGGAGATTTGATTGTGGCTAAATTTAAATTGCGCACTGATTTTTTATATTGCGCTAAAGCCGAAGCATAATCAGCATTGGCAGATTTAAAATCAGTTTCAGCTTGATCGAGCTGGGCTTTAGCAATATAGCCGCTGATGAATAAATCTTTATTTCTATCACGAGTCAATTTTGCTAAATCACGACTAGCTTTAGTTTTATCCAAACTGCCTTTATCAATTCCAACTTGATTTTCCAAAAGCGAAGTATCAAGCTGCGCCAAAATTTGCCCTTCTTTTACCTGGTCGTTATAATTAACATAAATCTTATTGATGATTGCTGAAACTTGTGTGCCAACATCAATAATATTAACCGGATTAATTGTGCCACTTGCTTGAATTTGCTTGACTAATGTTCCTTTAGTAATTGGGTGAGTTATGTAATTTAGTGATTCTTTTTTGAAAAATTTAAAGCCAAAAAACCCGCTCACAATTAATCCGATAATGATTATTGCTAAAATTTTTTTATTTAATTTCATCCGCATTTGATTCTTGATTTAAATTATTCAAATTAAGTTCACCGATTGCTAAAAGCAAAGCGGCTTTAGAAGTAAATTTAGAATATTTTGCCAAAATTAATTCTTGCAAAGCATTGGCATAGCTAGCTTCAGCGCTAACAACATCAACTGCTGAGCCGCTGCCAACTTTATAAGATCCAAGTGTAACTTTTTTACTTTCATCAGCACTTTTTAATAATTTAGTTGCAGTAATTTCAGTGTCTTGAGCAGTTTTAAAATTCTGATAACCATTCCAAACATCAAGAGCAATTTGATTTTCAGTATTTTTTCTTTCCTCTTTTACGGATTGATAATTATAGTCGCGACCTTTGGCGGTGTAGCTCTCGCTAAAGCCGGTAAAAAAATTAAAAGTTGCTTTGACACCAATAGAATTATCAATTTGATTTTCACCATTTCTAATTTGTGAATAATCTTTACTACCATAAAGTGAAATTTTTGGTAAGCGATCCAAACTTGCTGATTTTCTATCTTGATCTAAAGATTTTTCCTTAGCAATTAATGCTTTAAGATCAGGGCGATTGAGCATTGCTTCATTAATTAATTTATCAAAACCCTTTTCTAACAAAGTAGCATTGTCGCTAAAAGAAGGCGGGCTTAAATCAATTTTAGTGCCTTGAGGCAAATTAAGAATTTGTAAAAAACTGCCCAAATAATTAGCCAAACTATTCTCAGCTTTTTGACGATTTAAAATTGCTTGTGAATAGCTAGCTTCAATTTTCAACACATCAGCCTTGGGCGAAACGCCAACGGCAAATTTCTTCAAAGCCACATCATAAGCAATTTGATTAGATTTTTCGCTGAGCAAAGCCGCTTTTAGAGATTCATTAGCGGCAAATAAATTGGAATAAGAATAGATAATTTTATAGATGATATTTTGCAGATTATAATTATGAGTGTAAGCGCTTTGAACTAGCGCAAAATAATCGCGATTAACATTGGCGCTTCTGGTGCCAAAATCATAAAGCAGCCAATTAAAAGAAATATTTTGACTAGTTGAAGCTTGGCTATTTTTGGTAATCTGATTTTTAGATGAACTTGAAACATTGTCTTTACTAGCTACAAGGCTAATTGTGGGCAGATAAGTTGATTTAGAAACTCCATAAATTGCCGCTTGTTTTTTAATTGTCAGCCAAGAAATTTTGCTATCAACATTGCGACACAAGCCCAAATTTATTGCCTGAAAAAGAGAAATTGTATTTTTAAAATCCGGCAAATCACAACTTCTCTCAATATAACCGCGCTCATCAAGATAAAAATCATATTCTTTTTTAGGAAGATTTTTTTCCGTGAGCAAAGGATCAAAAGCCAATGCCGAATTGCTGAGTAAAAAAAATATCAGAGTAAAAAACTGTAGCGCTTTATTATTCAATTTGGTCTCCTAAAAGTTTGTTAAAATTTACGGAGCCATCATTGGTCTGCGTTCGTGCTTAATTTGCTCAACAATTTTTTTGCGCTCTTCGCGATCTAATTGTGATAAAAATTGGGCAATTTTAATATTGCTTTGGTTTTTCATTGATGCAAATAAATCATTAATTTCATTGAACTGAGCTAAAAATTTTTCCTGATCAAAATTTTCCGCCACCGTTACTTCTTCTAAATCGGCAAAATGTTGCCGAATAATTGCAAATTGTTGATTACGAATTTCTTTGGTTTGTTTAAAAGTGTCGCGAGCCAAATCTTTCTTATCTTCAGGAAGCAAAGCGATAATTTTATCTTCTTTGAGCTGCATAAAATTTTTAGGATGCATTCCAAAAAAATGTCCTAAATGAAAACCGGCTAAAATAATGTTTAAGATTATTGAAATTGATAAAATAATTTTTGTTTTTTTGTTCATAAAATCTCCGTGTTAGAATAATAAATTTCTTCAAAAACTGATGAAGAGTTTTTGAATTTTTGAAAACCGTTACTAAAACCACAAACAAAGGATATTAATAACATCAAAATCATTGAAAACCTGCCTAAAGGCTTAATAAAAAGCTCGCGCAAAACTTCGAGATAGGCTTCGCTAATATGTTTTTGTTTAATTGTTAGCGACTTGAAAATAATTGAGTCAGCCAAATCGCGACGATGTTTTTGATATTCAAAATTGTCATTCATAAATTATGATAATTTGTTAAAATTTGCCTTAAGCGCAGCCTTGCTGCGAATTAATAACGATTGAAAACCTTTTAAATTTAAACCCATCTCTTGCGCTGATTCTTGATTTTTTTTATCTTTAATAAACGACAATGAAAGCGCAGTTTTTTGGCGCTCTTTGAGTTTTGAATAAGCGTCTCTGATTAAGTGATTTTTTTTATTTTCATCAATAATATTTTCTTGTGATTTGAACTCATCTTTAATATCAAAATCATCAGCCAAAATTTCTTCGCGAAACTTTTTTAAATGATCGTAACAGCGATTAATAATGATTTTGCCAAACCAAGTCGAAAATTTAACTTTTCTGGTTTTGTCCCATTTTTCAGGGTTTTGCCAAAGTTTTAAAAAACAATCTTGCACAATATCTTCAGCATCTTCTCTTGATTTTACTAGCGCAAAAGCAGTTCGATAAAAATTAGTGACATTTCTTTTTACCAAAATTGTAAAAGCGTTGTGGTTTCCTTCGATAATAAAGTCCATCAATCTTTCGTTAGGAAAGTCGTTATATTGAAGGTGAGGCATATTTGATTATGAAAAATAATGTCATTGTCTTTTATACGACTGAATCTGGAAATGTCTTCGAAAAATTATTTTTAAAGCAAACCTTCACTTTTGAAGCTAAAAATTTGACCGTCTTTGCCAATGATTAAATGATCGTAAACTGCAATTCCAATTGCTTTTAGAGTTGTAGAAATAATTTTGGTATTAGTAATGTCAGCGCGAGATGGCTGGCAATTAAGATTTGGATGGTTGTGAACTAAGATTATTGAAGTGGCAAAAAAATTAAGAGATTTTTTGACGATAGTTTTTAGATCGATTTCAACATTTTCAACTCCGCCATTTTTAATTAATTCATCGGCAATTAAATAATGTTTTTTGTCTAAAAATAAAATTCGTAATTGCTCCTCTTTTAAATCAGACATAACGATTTGACAATAATCGCAAAGCTGCTTCCAGCTATCAATTATTGGTTTATTAATGATTTGTTGCTTAGATGAACGAGTAATAATTTCTGTGATTAATTTTAAAGAAACTAAAACATTATCATTGACATCGGCAAAAGTTTTTAGAGATTGGTTATCAGCCTTAATAATTGCTCCAATTGATCCAAACTCGGTTAATAATTTTTTTGCCAAAGGTTTAACATCTTTGCGCGAATGGCTTGAAAATAGTAGTAATTCTAACAATTCGTAATCAGAAAAACCGGCTGAATTTTTAAGAAATTTTTCTTTAACTCTTTTTCTATGTCCTAAATAATGGTGATTTTTTTGTGGGTTCATTTGGTGGAATTAGTTT
>JAZKFV010000011.1:0-5348 GCA_040386195.1 Pseudomonadota bacterium
AATATGACTCATGAGATCCTTCGCTACGCTCAGGATGACAACTCTTTTTAATACTCAGGATGACAATTCTTTTTAATACTCAGAATGACAACTCTTTTTAATGCTCAGGATGACAACTCTTTTATAACTTTTATATGCAAAATTTATTTTTAGTAGCAATCGGCGGCGCTTTTGGGTCTTGCTTGCGCTACTTATTTTTAGAAATGATGGTTTTGTGGAGTCGGGGAAATAATTTTCCAATTGGAGTAGTTTTGGTTAATATTATTGGCTCATTTTTGATGGGCATTTTACATTTTTTTCTCATCAACCATTTTGATTCACTTGCACCACAAACTCGAATCTTGCTGGCAACTGGCGTTTTGGGCGGCTTTACAACTTTTTCAGCTTTTTCTCTCGACACTTTCCGCCTCATCAACGCTTCACAATACGGACTTGCTTTCGCCTATATTTTCTCCTCAGTAATATTCTCAATTTTGGCAATATTTTTTGGGTTTTATTTATCCAAATTAATTTTTTCTTAAATGCAAAAATTCACCGTAAATATTGATTCTGCTGGCTCGCGGCTGGATAAGTTTTTGGCTAAAAATGGTTGTGGCTTTGCTTTGGCGCAAAAATTATTAAGGCAAAAAGATGTCAAGGTTAATTCTAAAAAAGTTGGTGGCGACTACAGATTAGAGCAGGGCGATGAGGTGCAAATTTTTGGGAATCTACAAACTAATGGTCAAGCGCCGTCAAAACCAAAAGTTAATGAAGAAAAAATCAAGCTCATAAAAAAATCAATTATCTATCAAGATGAAAATCTAATTGCTATCGATAAACCCGCTGGAATTGCGGTGCAAGCGGGCAATGTTAATGATTTTAGTATTGATGTGGCTTTGCCATATTTAAAATTTGATAGTGAGGAAACTCCGCGTTTGGTGCATCGTTTGGATCGCGACACTAGTGGCATTTTGCTTTTGGCTAGAAATCGCAAAACTGCAACATTACTCACGGATGGATTCAAAAACAAAACTATCAAAAAAACTTATTTAGCCTTAGTGAAAGGCATTCCGAATAAATCCGAAGACACAATTTCAATGCCGCTTTTGGAAAAATCTTTTGGTAATATTAAAAAAGTTTTTAAAGATTCTTTGGGCAAAGAAGCGATTACGCATTACAAAATTTTGAAAACTTTTGGTGATTATTCTTTGTTAGAATTAAAACCGATTACCGGCAGAATGCATCAGCTGCGGGTTCATTGCAAAGAGATTGGTCATCAAATTATTGGTGATGGAAAATATGGCAAAAAATTAGAAATTGATAAAAACCGGCTTTGTTTGCATAGTTTGAAAATTGAAATTGCTGATTTTTTTGGTAAAGAGTTAGTGATTGAAAGTCGTAAGCCGGATTTTATTTAGTCGTCATGTTGAGTCATATATTACAATTGTCATCCTGAGCTTAAGCGAAGGATCTCGTGAGTCGCGCTGTGAAATAAGACCGAATATGGCTCCTGAGATCCTTCGCTACGCTCAGGATGACAACCCCTTTATGCTCAGGATGACAACCCCTTTAATGCTCAGAATGAAAACCTCTTTAATGATCAGGATAACCAAACAAATTAACCAAATATGACCCAAATAAAAATCGCCTCATGGAATGTTAACTCCATCAATGCGCGTTTAGAAAATTTATTGTTTTGGCTATGTGAGACCAAGCCGGATGTGGTTTTGTTGCAAGAAATTAAATGTGAGGAAAATAATTTTCCGCTGCAACCGATCACTGATTTGGGTTATAATGTCGCGGTTTTTGGGCAGAAAAGTTATAATGGCGTGGCGATTCTTTCTAAGTTTCCATTGCAAGATATTGTAAAAAATTTAGATCCAGATGATCCGCAATCTCGTTATATTGAGGCGGTAATTAATGTTGAAAATCAGGCGATTCGGGTGGCTTCGATTTATGTTCCTAATGGCGGCGCTGAATTATTGGTGAATCAGAAAGTAAATGAGAGTGATAAATTTTTATATAAGATGAAGTTTTTTGACCGCTTAAAAAATCATTTACACAGCCTTTTAAAACATAATGAAATTGCGGTTTTTGGGGGTGATTATAATGTGGCGGCGAATGATGTTGATGTTTATGATCCCAAAAGTTTGAAAGATACCGTTTGTTTTCATTCTGATGAGCAAAAAAAATTCCGCCAAATTTTAAATTTAGGATATTTGGATAGTTTTAGAATTATTCACCCAACCACGCAAAACTTCAGCTGGTGGGATTATCGCGGTAATTGTTGGGGTTATAACAAGGGAATGAGAATTGATTATTTGCTCACCTCACCAAAAGCTGCGGATCTTTTAACTTCTGCTTTTATGGATGATAAAATGATGATGGAAAAAACCAAACCTTCAGATCATTGTCCGGTCATTATTACCTTGGAACTCAAATCGTAATGCCTTTAATCAACCAACAAAATCAACTCATTGAAATTTGCAGCTTAATCAATGATCACAAAATTACTGCAATTGATACCGAGTTTATTCGCGAGACCACTTATCTGCCAATTTTATGTTTGATTCAAATTAATGTTGATGGAGTTTGTTATGTGGTTGACGCCTTGTCAAATCTGGATTTAGCGCCGCTCTTCAAAATTTTAAGCGATCCGAAAATCATTAAAATTTTTCATTCTTCAAGACAAGATATGGAAGTTTTTTTGATTAATTTTCCTAATCAAATCACTCCCGAAGCAATCTTCGACACCCAAATAATGGCGGCTTTGTGTGGTCTGGGTTTTAATATTAGCTACAGCAATTTGGCAAAAAATTTGCTTGATGTGGAGATTTCTAAAGATTGGCAAAGAAGCGATTGGCAAAAGCGCCCGCTGCATCCTGAGCAAATGGTTTATGCTAAAATTGATGTTTTGCATTTGCCAAAAATTTATCAAATTTTAAATGAACAATTAGCCAGAGAACAAAAATTAGATTGGGCAAAAGATGAAATGGATTTTAATGTGCAAAAAGCCACCGCTGAGGATGATCTTGTGAAGAATTTTTCTTTTGCTAATAAAAGTTTTGTTTATAGAGAAAATGTAATTTTGTTGACTAGTTGGCGAGATGTTGCGGCTAGATTTTACAATGTTCCGCGCGGTTTTGTGATTAAAGATGAAGTGCTGGATAAAATTGCTTTTAATGCGCCAAATGATTTAGAAACTTTAGAAAAATGTGGTTTTAAAACGCGAGTTTTGAAAAAAAATATTAAAGAAGAAATCATCGATTTGTTAAATAATAAAAGCTCTTTAAAGGTTGTGGAATCCAAAAAGCACAATTCAAAAACTGCTCTAAAATTAACCGAAGCTCAAAAAGAAATTTATCAACAAAGCCGAGTTTTGCTGCAAGAACAAGCTAAAAAATATCAAATTAATCCTGAGCTTGTAATCAATCAAACCAATCTGCAACATCTAATTTCTGGCTATAAATCAATCACCGAAATTTTACCCGGCTGGCGTTATGTGGTTTTTGGTGAGGAGTTGGAGAAACTAATCGCTTGATTATTTTTGGTAGAAAATGAATATTTTCCGTCATTTCTGAGTTGTATTTTTATTTATCTGTCATCCTGAGTATAGCGAAGGATCTTGTGAGTCAGATTAATTTGATTCGCGGCGCGGCTCATGAGATCCTTCGCTATGCTCAGGATGACAGAATAACAATTTGGTTCACGGCTGTGGCTCATGAGATCTTTCGCTATGCTCAGGATGACAGATAACAATGTGGTTCACGGCTGTGGCTCATGAGATCCTTCGCTATGCTCAGGATGACAGGTAACAATACGATTCAGAATGACAAGATAATCAAATAATAAATGAAATGACCAAAAATAAAAAATCCTTAAAAAATTCAGCAAATCAAATGTGGGGCGGGCGGTTTGAGAATGCGCCGTCGGAAGTTATGCAGGCGATTAATGTTTCGATTGGGTTTGATCAAAAGCTTTATAAGCAAGATATTCACGCTTCAATTGCTCATGCAACAATGCTTAGTGAAGTTGGAATTTTGACTAGAGAAG
Source organism: Pseudomonadota bacterium (assembly GCA_040386195.1). Classification (GTDB taxonomy): domain Bacteria; phylum Pseudomonadota; class Alphaproteobacteria; order Rickettsiales; family UBA1997; genus JAJTCH01. Next base: position 4,033 of record JAZKFV010000011.1, read on the forward strand.
AAGGAAAAAAAATTATTGCTGGCTTGAAGCAAATTGAAAAAGAAATCGAAAATGGTGAATTTGTTTTTAAAGATGAGCTCGAAGATATTCATTTAAATATTGAAGGCAGATTAACTGAAATTATTGGTGATGTTGCTGGCAAGCTGCACACGGCAAGGTCGCGCAATGATCAGGTGGCGACCGATTTTAAATTATATGTGCGCGATGCTAATGATGAAATTTTGCAATTATTAAATCTTTTGCAAAAAACTATTTTGCATAAAGCTGAAGAAAATATTAACACAATAATGCCCGGATTTACTCATTTGCAAACCGCGCAGCCAATTTCTTTTGCCCATCATTTGTTGGCTTATTTTGAAATGATTAAACGCGATGTTAGTCGCTTTGCGGATAGCAATGATCGTTTGAATGAATGCCCGCTTGGCTCGGCGGCGTTGGCTGGAACTTCATTTCCAATTAATCGTTTTACTACGGCAAAATTATTAGGGTTTAAAAATCCAACTGCCAATTCTATTGACGGCGTTTCCGACCGCGATTTTGCTATTGAATTTGCTAGCAACTCAGCAATTTTAGCCACGCATTTATCCAGAATTGCTGAAGAAATTGTGGTGTGGATGAGCAAAGGTTTTGATTTTATCAAGCTCTCCGACGCCTTTACTTCTGGCAGTTCAATTATGCCGCAAAAGAAAAATCCGGACGCGGCGGAATTAGTGCGGGGAAAAACTGGGAGAATTTTTGGTGCGTTGATAAATTTATTAACCATCGTTAAAGGCTTGCCACTGGCTTATTCCAAAGATTTGCAAGAAGATAAAGAGCCAATTTTTGATGCGCATAAAAATATTCGGATTTGCGTTTTGGCAATTGATGGAATGTTAAAAGATTTGGAAGTTAAAAAAGAGAATATGTATAAAATGGCGAGTGGTGGATTTTCTACAGCCACGGATTTAGCCGATTGGTTGGTCATAAATTTGAATTTGCCATTTAGAAAATGTCATCACATTACTGGGCAAATTGTGAAATTGGCGGAAAATAAAAAATGTGATTTGGCGGATTTGCCTTTGAAGGAAATGCAAAAAATTGAACCGAAAATTACTAAAGAAATTTATCAGGTTTTGACTGTTGAAAATTCGGTGAAAAGCCGAATTAGCTTTGGTGGAACTTCGCCGCTTGTGGTTAAGGAAGCGATTAAAAATGCTAGAAAGATTATTAAATAATACTTTTTGCGATGTCCTAATTTAAGGTATAAATAATATTTCCACTCGGTGTCATCCCCGACTTGATCGGGGATCCAGTTTTTGTTTCGATATTTTCTGGAT
>JAZKFV010000012.1:0-57475 GCA_040386195.1 Pseudomonadota bacterium
AGATCCTTCACTTCGTTCAGGATGACAGTTTTGTTATTAAGGGATAATTACCTTAGTTTATAGCCAGTGCTATGAGAATATTGAAGAAGCAATAGCTAGAGAAAAATATTAAAATCTTGGAAGCGTGATTGGAAAATGAAATTAATTGAGGATGTAAATCCAAATTGGGATGATTTGTATTTAACTCTAAACTGCTAAAACTCTACAAAGCATTGCCTTGTTGTTGATTTTGAGAAGCAGCTCTTTGATTCACCATTGATGTAAAGTGACCAATTGATGGGCGTGAATTATCTTTTGTTGCGCCGGATTTTTGTTCGCCCAAATCCTCACCTTTCAAAACTTTTCCTATTTTCTCGAATCCATCTTTGGCTTGACCAATTTTACTAGGATCTTCCATCATATCAGCCATTGTTGGCAATTCTCCATTTTCTCTCATTTCGCCAATCATTTTCATTGCATCGTTAGATCTTTTATTATCTTGCGCATCTTCTTTAAGCATATTCATCAAGCCAGCCATGGTTTCAAGCATTTTGCTGTTGCCGCCTTGAATGGTAACTTTAAATTGTCCGGTTTGTTCATCATAGCCAACTTGCTCACTATATTTTTTGCCAAGCATTTTTTCTAACAACAATTCTAGCCAACTTTTTTGTTTTGTTTCACTTTCTGCCGCTTCTTCAGAATCGTTAGTTGGATCGGTTTGAGGTTGTTTTTGTTCGGTTTCATTTTCAGAAGTTGCGCCAGAAATTACATTATTGGTTGCGATTGGTTTTGTTTGTTCTGCCATGCTAATTATAAAATAAGTTGAGTGTTAAAACATGTTAGAAATCTTAATAAAATTGATTGATAAAGCTCAAGATGCTTTAAGAGCTGTGTCGCAATTTGTGCCAATATTCTAATCTCTTAATAATCTCTCTTTCAAAACCGCGTTCATTTGGTTCGTAATATTTTGGTCTACCATTTTTAATCATCTCATCGGGAAAATATTCTTGTCCGGAAAAGGCGTTTTTAGTGTCGTGGTCGTAAATATAATTTTTGCCATAATCCAAATTTTTCATCATTTTAGTTGGTGAATTTAAAATATGTTTAGGCGGCATTAGTGAGTTGAAGTGCTCGGCATCTTGAACGGCAGCTTTATAGGCAACATAACAAGAATTAGATTTTGGAGCGGTGGCGCAGTAAATTACGGCGTTGGCAATTGCATAATCTCCTTCAGCATCTCCTAAAAAATTGTAAGAATCTTTGGCGGCGAGTGCCTGAACCAAAGCCTCAGGATCAGCCATACCAATATCTTCGGAAGCAAATCTGACAATTCGTCTCAACAAATAATTACGATCTTCACCAGCTTGCAGCATTCGTGCCAAATAATATAAAGCGGCATCAGCATCACTTCCGCGCATTGATTTATGCAAAGCGCTGATCAAATTATAATGACCATCACGATTTTTATCATAAACCGCGCTGCGTTTGGCAACTAATTTTAAGAGTTGTTCTTTGTTAATTGGCGCAGAATTTTCTACTGCAAAAAGTTCTTCACACATATTCAAAAAATAGCGTCCATCGCCGGCGGCCATTGAAATTAGCTGTTCTTTGGCTTCATCTTCCAGTAATAATTTTTTATCCAAATGTTTTTCAGCTTTGTCAATCAAAGCCAACATTGCCGATTGATCAAGAGTTTTGAACTCAACAATTCTGCATCTAGAAAGTATCGCTGAATTTAATTCAAAAGATGGATTTTCAGTGGTGGCGGCGATTAAAATTATTGTGCCATCTTCAAGCAAAGGTAAAAATAAATCTTGTTGCGAGCGATTGAAACGATGGATTTCATCAACAATTAAAACTGTAGCCTCATTATTTTTTTGACCATCTTGTTTTCTTTTTTGGGCAACTTCAAAAACCTTACGCAAATCTGCCGCGCCGCTATTGGTCGCTGAAATTATTTCATTAGGAAGTTTGCTATTGGCAGCTAAAATTTTGGCGATAGTTGTTTTGCCTGAGCCGGCCGAGCCCCACAAAATTAATGACGGAATTTTTCCTGATTTTTCGATGCGCTTTAAAATTCCCGCTTCACCAAAAAGATGCTCTTGCCCAACTACATCCGCAAAAGAAATAGGGCGCAAAACATCGGCCAGAGGTTGGTATTTATTACTGGAAAATAGGTTGGACATTATTAGTTAAGATTTGTTATGATCAAAGGCTCATAATGGCAATTTTCCACAAAATAACAATGCAAAAAATTAAAACCGCAATTCTAATTTCTGGGCGCGGCTCTAATATGCAAGCGTTGATTAATGCTGCAAAAAATATGGATTATCCGGCGCAAATTGCTTTGGTAATTTCCAACAAAGAAAACGCAGCTGGGCTTGAATTTGCTAGCCAAAATGGCATTAAAACTGCGGTGATTAATCATAAAAATTTTTCTTCAAGAGAAGAATTTGATCAAGCAATAGCCAAAATTATTGATGAAAATAATTGTCAGATTGTTTGTTTGGCAGGCTTTATGCGTCTTTTATCTGGCTGGTTCACTCGGCATTTTGAAAATCGTTTGATCAATATTCACCCATCACTTTTGCCGGATTTTAAAGGTGATAAAGCGGTTGCAGATGCTTTGCAGGCTGGCGCTAAAAAATCTGGTTGCACAGTGCATTTTGTCACTGAAGAAATGGACTCAGGTGAAATCATCAAACAAGCAACAGTTGAGGTTTTGCCTAGTGACACAATTGAAACATTAGCGGCTAGAATTTTAAAACAAGAACATATAATTTATCCTGAGTCTTTAGCAATTCTCTGTAATAAATTTTCCCAATAAAATGTCTATTTTGCCGATCATTACCTATCCAAATCCTTTGCTTAAACAAGTTTCTGAACCAGTTGAAAAGGTTGATGACAATCTGCGCAAATTTATGACTGATATGTTAGAAACAATGTATGCTGATAAAGGCGTGGGCTTGGCAGCAGTTCAGGTTGGGGTTTTGAAACGGGTTTTGGTTATGGATGTTGAATATAAAATTGAGGAAGAAGAGTGCGATGGTCACCATCATCACGGGCATCATCATCACCATCATCAAGTTAGTAATAAAAATCCGTTATTTTTAATTAATCCACAAATTATCACCTGTTCAAAAGAGCAATCAGTTTATTACGAAGGTTGTTTATCTTTTCCCGAAGTAAGAGCTGACGTGAAAAGACCTCAAACAGTTAAGGTGAAATATTTAGATTATAACGGCGTTGAAAAAACTCTTGAGGCTGAAGGTTTGTTGGCAACTTGTGTTCAGCATGAGATTGATCATTTAAACGGCATTACTTTTGTTGATCATCTGTCTAAATTAAAACGGGAAATAACTTTAAAAAAACTACAAAAATTCAATCATTAAATGAACAGATATAATTACAAAGCAATTAATGATGATGGAAAATACGTTACCGGTAGAATTTCTGCCGAAAATCCTGGTGAATTAGAAGTTCTGCTTAAAAATTCTAAATTATATCTGATCTCACATCGCCTTGAAAAAAGCCATAGCTATGATGGAAAGTTAAGCAATAAGCAGATGATCTCAATGTTTTCGCATCTTGAGCAACTTGATAAGGCGGGAGTTTCAATTATAGATGCTATTAGCGATGTTAAAGATTCTGCCGAATCAATTAAAATTAGAAATTTGATGCAGGAAATTTATGAATCTTTACGCAACGGTTCAATGCTTTCCGATGCTTTTGCCAAACATCCGAATATATTTTCTCGCGTTTTTATCGGTCTAATTAGCACTGGAGAGCGCACCGGTAATTTGCACAGCTCATTTAAAAGTATCGTTGAACATTTAAAATGGACTATGGAAATGAAGCGCAAAACCACTAAAGCCATTCGTTATCCGTTATTTAGTTTGTTTGTAATGATGGTAGTTTTGGGTGTGATGACCACTGTCGTCGTGCCAAAAGTAACCGAATTTTTGCGCGCTCAAGAAATTGCTTTGCCATTTACTACTAGAGCTTTGATTGCCTTTTCTGATTTTGCAAAAAACAATAGCACTTTGCTTCTGGTTCTAGTTCCAACTTTAGTCGTCGCTTATAAAATTATTAATAACATCGCATCAATTGGTATTAAAGTTGATGAAATAAAACTTCATATTCCATTCTTCGGATCAATCATTACCAAGATTGATGCTTCAAGATTTTGTCACTTTTTTTCTATCACTTTTAAAAGCGGATTAGGAGTTCTGGATTGTTTGGAATCTGCCAAAGAAGTTATTAATAATCGGGCTATTAAAAACAGTATTGATGTTGCTAAACAACAAGTTTCTAACGGTAAACAATTGGCAATGGCAATTTCTTACACCGGACATTTTCCGGGTTTGGTAGTAAGAATGTTTGAGGTTGGCGAAACCAGCGGTAATATGGAAGAAGCTCTGGATAATATTCGCTTTTTTTATGACCAAGAAATTAACGATTCGATTGATAAAATGGTCGGCATGATTCAGCCAGCATTAACTCTGATAATGGGCGGAATGATGGCTTGGATTACCATCGCAGTGTTTGGTCCAATTTATAGTAGTTTTGGAAAATTCTAAGATGCAATTTTTTATCACCGCTACCGGAACCGATATTGGCAAAACTTTTATTCTCGAAAAAATCTGTCGCAAATTAATTAAAGATGGACAAAAGATTGATGCAATTAAGCCAATAATTAGCGGCTTTAAAGATGATGATCCAAATAGCGATTCAGCAAAAATTCTCAAAATTCTTGGGCAAGATTTAACCAAAAATAATCTTGATAAAATTTCTCCTTATCGTTTTTCTGCGCCACTTTCTCCCAATATTGCCGCTGCTTTAGAACATAAAAATATTGATTTTTCCGAGTTGATAAAATTTTGCCAAGATAAAATTATTGAGGCGAAGAAAAATAATAATTATCTTTTTATCGAAGGCGCTGGCGGCGTGATGACTCCGGTTAATGATCATAAAACTTTTGCCGATTTGATTTTTGAATTGAAAATTCCAGCAATTTTAGTTACTGGAAATTATGTCGGAACAATCAGCCACACGCTCACTACTATCAAAGCTTTGCAAGCTCACAATATTGAAATTGCGCAGATTATTTTCAATTGCAAAGACAGCAAAATTGGAGCCGCAGAAAATATTAAAACTCTCAGAAACTTTACCGATGTTGAAATAATTGATGACTAAAACCAAGCTCGAAAATTTTTGGCTCAATATTGATAAACCCGAAGATTATTCCTCCGCAAAAATTGTTGCTATTGTCAAAAAAATTACCGGCGCCAAAAAGGTTGGTCACGCCGGAACGCTTGATCCATTTGCCACCGGCGTTTTGCCAATTGCGGTTGGTAAGGCGACAAAAACTTGTGATTATTTGGTGCAAGCGGTTAAAAAATATTATTTTGAAATTGCTTGGGGCGAGTTTCGCGATAGTGATGATAAGACTGGAAATGTTGTGGAATCTAGCGATTTAAGACCAAGCACATTAGAAATTATTAACATTTTGCCCAAATTTATCGGCACAATTTCCCAAGTTCCATCATCATTTTCAGCCATCAAAGTTGATGGAAAAAGATCTTATGAATTGGCGCGTCAAGGCATTAAAACTAAGCTTAAATCAAGATTAATTACTATTTATAAAATCAAATTAATTTTCAGCAATTCCGAAAAATCAGGCTTTGAAATTACTTGCTCAAAAGGAACTTATGTTCGTTCCTTTGCCAAAGATTTAGCCAAGGCAATTGGCGTTTGTGGATATGTTGCAGTTTTGCGCAGATTGCAGGTTGGGAATTTCTTTATCAAAGATGGAATTTCACTTGCTAAGTTAAAAAATATCATTAATTATGACCGCCCAAATAATCTTTTACTGCAAGTTCGTGATGTTCTTAATTTTATCCCCGAGATTGAATTAAACAGTTTTGATGCCTCAAAGATCAAGAATGGTCAGTTTGTCCAGCTTTTATCAGACAAGAGTTCATCACAAATTTTAACAGTGAAAGTTATTAGTGAAGGTGTTTTAATAGCCTTGGCAAGCCTTGAAAATGGGTTGCTAAAGCCGCTTAATAATTTTTAACAATATGACAAATGACGCAGCTGCTTGCAGTGAGTAATTTGCATAATTCGATCAGTAAAAAAAATAAAATATTCATTATGACAATTAATCCTCAAGACAAAAAAGATCTAATCAAAAAATACGGCAGAGCCAAAGAAGATACCGGTTCAGCTGAAGTTCAATGTGCTGTTTTTACCAAAAGAATTGAGAATTTGACTGAGCATTTAAAAACTCACAAAAAAGATTTTTCTTCAAGAAGAGGTCTTTTAATTTTAGTTAATAGAAGAAAAAGATTGCTAGAATACCTAAAAAGCAATGACCAAAGCCGTTACGAAGCTTTGATTGCTAAGTTAAATTTGAGAAAATAATTTTCTCAAATTCCCCCTGATGTTGCGTTGTTTGATGCACGTTGTTTAATAATTAATTCCTAAAAATATGTTTAATGAAATCAAAAAAGAGATTAACTGGAATGGCAAAACCATTACTTTAGAAACTGGTAAAGTTGCCAGACAAGCTAATTCAGTTATGGCGAGAATGGGCAATACTGTTGTTCTTTGTGCTGTAACCGTTTCCTCAAAAGCGCCAGAAGGTGTAGATTTTTTCCCACTTACTGTTAATTACATCGAAAAATATTACGCTGCTGGAAAAATTCCAGGTGGATTTTTCAAAAGAGAAGCTAAACCTTCTGATAATGCTACTCTAGTTTCAAGATTGATTGATCGTCCGATCCGTCCAATGTTCCCATCTAATTTCCATAATGAAGTTAACGTGGTTTGTACCGTTCTTTCTTATGATTCAGCTAACAATCCAGATATCGTTGCTTTAGTTGGCGCTTCTGCTGCTTTGGCAATTTCTGAAGCTCCATTTTTAGAAGCAATTGCTGGCGCGCGTGTTGGTTATGTTAATGGCGAATATGTTTTAAACCCAAGCCTTGCTGAATTGAAAAATAGCCAATTAGATTTAATCGTTGCTGGAACTAAATCATCAGTTTTGATGGTTGAATCTGAAGCTAAAGAATTATCTGAAGAAATCATGCTTGGCGCATTGAATTTTGGTCATAAACATTGCCAAATTATCATTGATGCAATCAATGAATTTAAAGCTGAAGCTGGTAAAGCAAAAATGGCGGTTGTCATTGAAGAAAATTCAGCTTTAAAAAAATCTATTTCTGATTCTTTCGGTTCTAGAATCGTTGCTGCTTTCAAAAAACAAGCTAAACAAGAAAGAGCTGGAGATTTGGATGTTATTAAATCTGAAATCCTAACTCAATTCGTGAATGCTGAAAATGGCAATAGCGAAAACAAAGTTGCTTCAATCTTCAAAGATTTAGAAAAAGACGTTGTTCGTGGTGATATCATCAAAAGCAACACTAGAATTGATGGCAGAGCGCCAGATCAAATTCGTCAGATCAAAGCTGAAGTTGGTATTTTGCCACAAGTTCATGGTTCGGCTTTATTTACTAGAGGCGAAACTCAAGCATTGGTTATTACAACTGTTGGTTCTTCTCGTGATGAACAAACTATCGACGGTTTGGAAGCTACTCAAACTAAAGAAACTTTCATGCTGCACTACAATTTCCCTCCATATTCAGTTGGTGAAACTGGTCGTTTGGGAACTCCTGGAAGAAGAGAAATTGGTCACGGCAAATTAGCTTGGAGAGCAATCAATCCAGTTCTTCCTTCTCAAGAACAATTTGGTTATGTAACTCGTGTTGTTTCTGAAATCACTGAATCAAACGGTTCATCTTCAATGGCAACAGTTTGCGGAACTTCTTTATCTTTAATGGATGCTGGCGTTCCTTTGGCAAAACCAGTTTCTGGTATTGCAATGGGCTTGATCCTCGAGGGTTCAAATTATGTAATTTTGTCCGACATTATGGGTGATGAAGATCATCTTGGTGATATGGATTTCAAAGTTGCTGGAACTAAAGACGGCATCACCGCTTTGCAAATGGATATCAAAATTAACGGTATTGATTTTGCAATTATGGAAAAAGCTTTGCACCAAGCTCATAATGGCAGATTGCACATTTTAGACAAAATGGCTGAAGCAATCTCTGAAGCTAGAACTTCTTTGAATGGCAACATTCCAAAAGTTGAAACTATGAATATTTCAACTAGAAAAATTAAAGACGTTATTGGTTCTCGTGGTAAAGTTATCAAAGGAATCTGCGAAGAAACCGGCGTGGTTATTGATATCAATGATGATGGCGTGGTTAAAATCAGCAGCAACAATGCTGAAGCTACTAAAAAAGCTATCGCAATGATCAATGAAATCGTATTTGAACCAGAAGTTGGAAATATTTATGAAGGTCCAGTTGTAAAAGTTATCGACGCTGGCGCTTTCGTCAATATCGCTAATGGCAGAGATGGATTTGTTCACGTTTCTGAACTTGCGGAATATCGCGTTGATTTTGTTGAAGACGTTATCAATGAAGGCGATATCGTTAAAGTTAAAGTCATCGGCTTTGACAAAAAAGGTCGTCCAAAATTAAGCTATCGTTCAGTTGATCAAACCACTGGCGAAGATGTTTCTCACAAATTCCCAGCTCCTGCTCGTGATGACGAACGCGAAGAAAGAAGAGGCGGAGATGATCGCCGCGGTGGAAGAGATAGAGACAGAGATAGAGAGCCTAGAAGAGACAATAGAAGAGACGATTTTAAACCAGAAGAACCAAAAAAAAGAAGAGGTTTTTTTAGTTAAGTTTTAGTCAGCTATTATTGAATTGTTATTCAGCCCGACTATTCTTTTGAGTAGTCGGGTTTTTTATTGTAATTACTTTTATAATATTCTCATTTTCTCTGTTATTTACTGCTTTGTCATCCTGAGTGAAACGAAGGATCTCATGAGATTAACTTGGAAGTCAAAACTCATGAGATCCTTCGTTTCACTCAGGATGACAGAGGGTTAGTTATTTTTTATATATGCCAAAAATAAATTTTCTAAAAATGTCTGGCGCCGGAAATGATTTTGTGATCATTGATGTCAGAACAAATAATTATCAATTCAGCACCGCGCAAATTGCTAAAATTACCGATCGTAAAAATATTGGTTGCGATCAGCTGGTGTTGCTCAAAAATTCTGCCAAAGCTGATGTGTTGATGGAAATTTATAATGCTGACGGCAGTCAAATTGAGATTTGCGGTAATGCCACCCGTTGCGTGGCGGCGATTTTGACTGAAGAAAAATCGGTTGATAAAATTACCATTGAAGTTGCGGCGGGAATTTTGTCAGCGACAAAAGATGGTAATTTGATTGCGGTTAATATGGGTCAACCAAAGTTTGATTGGACACAAATTCCTCTGGCGGAGATAAAAAATACTGATGATTTTATTGTTGATGGAGTTGAGGGTCATCATTTTACAGCGGTAAATATGGGCAACCCACATATTGTTTCTTTTATTAAACAAGATTTATCCGATAAAGAATTCTTTACTATCGCCCCTAATCTTGTGGCTCACCCACTTTTCCCCGAGCAAACCAATATCGAATTTGCCCAAATTTTATCACCAACTCACATCAAAGTGCGAGTTTGGGAAAGAGGTGCGGGCGAAACTTTGGCCTGCGGTAGTGGTTCTTGCGCAGTTGCAGTTGCGGCGATTAAAAGAAATTTAGTTTTAAGAGAAAAAATTAAAGTAAGTTTCAAAGGCGGCGATTTGTTTGTCGAGTGGCTACAAGACGGCTCAGTGATTATGTCGGGCGGTTATCAAAGAATTGCGGAAGGAGTTTTTGATGAGAGTTTTTTGTAATTTAGTCGTTAGTCGTAAGTCGTTAGTCGTTAGTCTTTTGGTGTTTTTATTTTTTGTTTGTCATTCTTTTGCTCTTTCTCCCGAAGCCCATCTTTCTGAGCCTGAGGAGCAAAGAGCTCGCGAATTATTTTTGCAAATTAAATGTCCAGTTTGTGCGGGGCAGGTGATTGAATCTTCAAATACTGAAATTGCTTTTCAACTTAGAAAATTAGTGCGAGAAAAAATTGTTGAAGGGAAAAGTGATGAAGAAATAAAGGCTTATTTAATTACTGAATATGGCGAAGATATTTTGAATTCACCAAATTTTAATTGGGCTAATATTTGGTTATGGATTTTGCCAGCGCTGTTTGTGGTTGGTGGGGTTTGGTTGTTGAGAAAAGTAACATTGTCATCCTGAGCGTAAGTGAAGGATCTCATCAATTTAGTTCCCAATTTGTCTTACGAGATCCTTCGCTTGCGCTCAGGATGACAGATTATAGAGATCCTTCGCTTCGCTCAGGATGACAAATATTAGTTCAGGATGACGGACTGTAATTTTTTCATATCTTTCGGCAAATCAATTTCAAATTCCATTTCCTCTTCAGAAACTGGGTGAATAAAGCTGATTTTGTAAGAGTGTAGAGCTTGTCTGGGAAAATCATTTACTGCTGCTTTAATTTTATCATCAACATCTCCCAAAGATCTTTTGCGCCCGCCGTAAGTTGTGTCGCCAATAATTGAATGACCAATTGAAGCCATATGAACCCTGATCTGGTGAGTTCTACCGGTGTCTAATTTGCATTCCACCATTGATAACGCGCCATCAAAATAAATTTTTTGCACGGCATAGTTGGTAATTGCAGTTCGCCCGCCAGTGCGCATAATTGCCATTTTAAGACGATTGATTTTGCTGCGTCCTAAATTTTTGTTAATCACGCCGCTCAATGGTTTTGGGGTTCCATAACAAATCGCTAAATAATTTCTTTTCAAGATTCTTTCCTGAATTTGTCTAGCTAATTCCTGATGCGCTAAATCATTTTTGGCAACTACCATCAAGCCGCTAGTGTCTTTATCCAAACGATGCACAATTCCTGGGCGCATCACGCCGTTAATTCCGGATAAAGTTTTGCCGCAATGAAAGAGCAGGGCGTTGACCAAAGTGTTTTGTTGATTGCCATTACCTGGATGAGTTGTAAGTCCGGCTGGTTTGTTGATTACCAGCATATTTTCATCCTCAAACAAAATTTCAAAATCAATATTTTTTGCCAAAATTTCCGATTCTAAAGCGGCAGGAATTTTGATCACCAAATGTTCACCACCTTTAATTTTATAATCGCAGCTAGTTAGTGCATTTTTGCCATCAAAAACACAGCCTGACTCAATCAAACCCTGAATTCTGCCTCGAGAAAATTCGGGTTTTCTGCGTGATAATTTGCTGACTAAAAATTTATCCAAACGTTGTTTTTGATCTTCTTTTTGAGCCTGAAAAATTAGTTCTTCCATTGGTTAAGTTTTTTGAATTGCATAATTATTGTCATTATGAAGGAAAATAATAACAACGCCAATAATCAGTTTAAAAGAGCTGAGATTTTGTTTAAAACATTTCGATTCTTTTTGATACAGCCTGATTTAGAAGGTTTGACTTGTGATTATTACTTCTGGCACAATTAATTTCTTTCAACAATTAAAATCAAAAATCAAAATTAATTTATGCAAAAACATTATCAAGTCATTGCGGTTATTTGTGCAATTTTAGCGGTGGTTTCTTGTTTGCCGGAAAAACAAGCGCAACCAAAATCTCAGCAAAATTCTGTTGCTGAACCAACATCAAATAAAATTCCATCCGGAACTTATAAATTAGACCTTTCTCACGCCAGTTTAATTTTCAGAGTTAATCATTTGGGCTTTTCAAATTATACCGCCAGATTCAAAAATTTTGATGCTAATTTGCAATTTGATCCACAAAATCCAACTAAAGCAAATATTGCCGCCGTCATTGACCCAGCTTCAATTGAGACTGATTATCCTGATGCAAAAAAGCATGATTTTAACGCGCAATTACGCGGTGAAAATTGGTTGAATGTTGTGCGTTTTCCAAAAATTATCTTCCGTTCTCAAAAAATTATTATGACTGGCGAAAAAACTGCCGATATTGTTGGTGAGCTTGATTTGCACGGTATAAAAAAACCACTGATTTTGAAAGCCACTTTCAACGGTGGATATGCTTCTCATCCAATGGATCCAAGTGGTTCTCGCATTGGTTTTTCCGCCCACGGTTCGCTACAACGTTCTGATTTTGGTATTAAATATGGCATTCCGGCGGCAGGATCAAATATGGGAGTTGGTGATAATGTAGAATTTATTATTGAAGCTGAATTTACTCTTGCGAATAATCAAAAATAAATTATGAAACAAAACGCTCTAATCATTGGCGAAAGTCTTGAGCTTGCTTGCGCTTTGCCTTCAATGCTTTTTAGATCGGGTTTTAATGTTGAGATGATCACGATTAATCCGATTTTTAAAAAAAGTAAATTTATTACCGATTGTGAAATAATTTCTGATCGCAATTTATTTGCCAAGCAAGCCGGGCAAAGAAATTTAGAGAATTATGATTTGATAGTTGTAACTGAGGATACAACCCTAAAGCATATCCTAGAATCTGATTTAACTACCCAACAAAAATTAAAAATTATACCAGTTCAAAAAGAAGAAAATTTACAACACATCTATTCTAAAATTGCTCTTTCTAAAATTTTATCTACCGCCAATGTTAATACTCCGGCCTTTGAAATTGCTAATTGTTTTGAAGAGGCGATTAATTATGCTAACAAATTAGGTTATCCGGTGATGATCAAAATTGATGCTTCTGGCGGGGGTAGCGGGGTTTTTGAGTGTCAAAATGATAATGATTTTGCGGCGCTAAAAAAAGAAATTTTTAAACAACCATTATTAATTCAGAAAAAAATTATTGGCACTGAATTAGGTTTGCCAGCTTTTTATCGCGATGGTAAATTGGTTCATTTTTCTTATGCGAAAATTGAAAAAGTTATTAATAACAAATTTGGTCCATCTTCTTTGCGCAACTATCAGCAATTGGGAACTTTGGACGAGCAAATATTTGCTGAAATGTCGCAATTAGGCGCTGCAATTGGGGCTAACGGCTTTGTTAATATTTCTTGTTTGCAATCTGGTTATGATAATAAAAGATATTTTATTGAAGCAGATATGCGCCCAGATTCTTGGGTAGAATTTACTAAATTTATTGGCGAAGATCCGGCGCAGAGAATTGCTGCTTGGTTTAAAAATCAACAAACTTTGCATCATCCTCATTCAATTAATCCGCAATATCCAACCAAGCTTTTGCTGCCTTATTTTTTAAGAATGTCACTTCTGGAAATTTTATTTAACCGTTATTTAGTGTGGAAATTTATTCCGCAAGATGATTGGGATTTTACTTGGTCTTTAATCAAAGAATGTGTTGTTCCTAAAAAGTTAAAATGGTTGTGCAGACAAATAAAACGCAGCCCCACAACTCTGATTAGATTATTTGTGCCAAACAAAGATCATCGTCTAAAAATAAGATGTTATTTTTATGACAACACAAAGCGCCTAGCAAATCTATTGCCGATGCGCCGAATATTTGCTTTTGTAAGGGTTAAGAATTAGGTGTGGACGTGCTGCTCAAAATATGATTGTCTGAATTCTGATTTACCCAAACTTAACACCAAGCATTGAAATTGAACCAAGCTCAATTCCTTGACAGAAAATTTCTGCTCTTTCGTTTGTATCTTGCAAACCCAAAATATAAAGCAGCGGAATAAAATGTTCGTTAGTTGGAACGGCAAGTTTAGATCCGGCAAGTTTAGAAAATTCAATTATTGTTTTATGATCATTAGCAATTAAAGCTTGTTTTATTTGCTCTTCAAATTGCGCCGCCCAATTGAAAGGTTGGTTTGTGTGCCAATCAAGCAAACCTAAATTGTGAACAATATTGCCGCTGCCAATAATCAAAATTTCATTGCGTAAAATTTGTAATTTTTGCGCCAATTCATAATGCGCTAATGGAGTTTTGTTTTTATCGATACTGAGCTGCAATACCGGAATATCAGCCTCGGGATGGGTATGAATTAAAACTGACCAAGCGCCATGATCAATTCCCCAATTAGAATCAAGCTCAATTTCGGGAATTAATTTTTGAATTTTCTGAGCCAATTCCAAATCGCCAAATGGTTCATATTTAACATCAAAAAGCTGACGAGGAAATCCATAAAAATCGTGAATAGTTTTGAGTTTTTTATTTGCAGTAATTTTGGTTTTTAAAGTTTCATAATGAGCTGAAATCACCAAAATAGCTTTCGGACGCTCAATATTTTTAACAATTTTTTGCCAAGTCTGAGTATAAAAATTTTCCTCAATCGCATTCATCGGTGATCCGTGACCAAAAAAAATGGTCGGAAATTTAGCCATATTATCGGTTGTTTGGTGAATAATGTTGATGAGTTGCAGCATTTTTTTCGCTAATTTCACCACCAAAAATTTGATCGGCTGATTGATCATTTTTAGCGCCAACATCTTGCTGACTTTTATCCATCAAACGGGTGAATATTTCGTAAGGTGGAGTTTTGTTAATAAAAATATCTGATCTTTTAGCGCGGGTAATTTCAAAAACTGAAATATTATTGTGGCTCAAAGGGTTTTTTGCTGCCAATTCTCTGAGCACAAAAGTTAATGGATTTATAAATTGCAATTCCGCCGCTTGACTTATAGAGCCTGGTTCCAATGTGTTCACCATTCCGGATAATTTATTAAAATTGCCATAACTATATTTTATTAAATTACCAAGATTGGTAATTTTAAGATTTATAAATCCGAACGGAACTTCTTCATCGCCAGGATTGCTCAATTTGCCATTGATAATAATTCGATAAGATCGATTAGAAAAATCGAAATTCTGCAAATCCATATTCCAAATATAAGGATTTGTGGCTTGAATTTTCTGATTATAGCGCTGAGATTGAGCTGGTTTGTTGGCTTGTTGCCCAGAAAAATTAATCAGCGCTGATAATGAAAGATTATTTTTAATTTCGTTATTAGTTTGGTTGTTTTTTAGAGTGCCGTTTTGGAGATATTCAAAATTTTTCATTTTCACATCAAATTTTGCTGCAACTAAAACAGTTTCATTTTTATAAAATGATTTAACTGCAACTGCCAAAGGCCCGCAAGTGAATAAAATATTATTTTTATTGTTCAAAATTCGTAATTCATCACTACTAATTTTAAGCTCAGATTGATCGCTTTGATCGTTGAGAAGTAAGGTTTGAAAATTTTTTGACTCAACAACAATTTCAACATTTTTTTGAGCATCAAGAATTTTATAACCAGAGCCAATATATTTTAGTTGCGCAACATCTTGATTTTGAATCACGCCACTAATTTTGGAATCAGGATTAAATTCAATAGTTGAGACAACATTTTTATTGCCACTAACCATCATAATTGGTGGTAGAGATTCGATAGAAAAATTATGGGAAAAAATTTGATAATTAATTTGAATATTTTTTATAACTAAATAAGCGTTATCGGCAACATCGAGTCTAAAATCTTTAATAGTAATTTTATTATAAAAAGGCAAGACGCTAACACTAATATCGCCAATTGAAGCCTTTGAATTATTTGCTGCGCCAGAATTTGTGAGAATGATTTTATTTCTAGATTCAATAAATTTTTTAATCTGTTTTTTATATTGCATTGTTTGAAAAAACCACAAACCAACATAACACAAAACCAATATTATCAAGGCTATAAAGGCAAACTTCTTTTTGTTCATAAATAAATTAAATTGGTTTTGAGAGTGAAGCTGGAGTAAAAATTCCAGCTTCAAATTGAGATGATAATATTTTATAAGGCTTGCAACATAGCTTCTTCATTTTGATTAGCCGCCTGTAGATTCAATGATGTTCGGGGAGATGTGCTTCTGGATGGATCAGTTTCATCATAAGCATATTTTGCGGCAAAAGCAGTGGTGGATAGATTTAGACAAGTGCAAATGCAAGTGCCAACTATAGCGGAACATAAAGTAACGCCAGCAAAGAAAATTAATAATTTTTCCTTCATTTCGGGTGAGGCGTCTTGATGATTTTCAGGCATTGGATGATTTTTTAAATCTTCTGCCTGCGCCATAATCGCGTCCAAGAAGGTTGGATATGTAGTATCATTATATTGATAATTAGTGCCACTTTCTCCAACTAATTTGGTGATATTATGTTTGAGCTCAGGGTCTAATTTATCAATCAATTCTTGCATAACCGATCCTAAATGTTCGGAATAATCAAATTTGCGCAGACCAAAATTCTTATAGTCATTAGTATAAAATTCTCTACCCAGATCAAATAAAGTTTTGAGATGACCAACAGCATTTTGGTGTTCTCCTAAAATGCTTTCCGACATTACTTGCATTATAAGCAAAGCGGCTCTCACATGGTTTTTATTCAAACCTGAGTCAATAAGATCTTGCGCTTTATCTTTAACTCTCTGAGCCAAATCCTTGTCTTCGTCAGTGAATTCTGGAATTCCATCAATAAAATTTTTCCGAACTGGTTCAGCAATTTTTGACTGAATTGTGGCTGCAATTTCTGCAAAATCACTTCCATCAGTAAGTGCATATAAAGATATAACCGATTGAGCTATATAGAACGCCATTTCTTTATTTATCGGTATCAACCAACTAGTAACTAAAGGAAGAAACGCAAGAAAAGCATTAGAGCCGGCATTTGGCTCTATCAAATCATCAAGTTTTTTTCTGGCTTCAGCTTTTTCTGATTCTGATGCTTCTGGAATTTTTTCAGAACGAACAGAGCTAGAAACCGCCTGCAATTCTGGTTGCAGAGCTCCGGATTGTTCAGGTGAACTTTTTCTACCAGCCAAAGAATTAGACGCTGCTTGATCTTGAATATCTTCAGCATTGGTTTTTTGAAGCATTGACGAAGCAAGAAGTAAAAACATCACAAAGCCAGGTAAATTATTCAATCTTAATTTTGAATTGGTTTTGCATAATTCCCTAATATCCTGAACTTGCTGGCTCGGCAAACCATATTGCGCACCAACATATTCAGCGCAAGCAGACAAATCCGGATTCTCTCCTTCGAGCATTGCAGATAAATGTTTAAATGTCTCCGGCTTGGCATTGCCTCCAAGTTTTTTTAAATCCAGAGCATATTGTGCGTTTAAATCCGGATTTTTTAATACTGGCGGTTTTTTAGGATTTGAATTAGTTGGTAATGGTCTTTGTCTTTGAGTTGATGGTCGAGGAGCGGCAGGATTGAATTTTGTCATAATTTCTGCAGTTATTAAGGATTGATAAAGCTCAGTTATAATTTGCTAAGTCAAACTAAATTAGGAAATTAAAATAATCAACACAGCTTTAGACACTGTTAGGTAATTATTTTTTATCAATCTTCCTAAATACTTTATAAATCATTTTGAAGACAGGCTCTAAAATTTGTCCAAAATTTGAATTAATTTCTTATTGCTTTTTATTTCCCCTTTCCTTAGATTACCCGCTTCCGTTTTTAGAGTATTATTCTCATATTCCTCGGTAGCTCAGCGGTAGAGCAAGTGACTGTTAATCACTTGGTCGGAGGTTCGAATCCTTCCCGGGGAGCCATAATCTTCTAAGTTCCACACCGTACACATTGGCTCAATCCATTTGAGATCAAAATTAAGTAAGTAAATCAGAGCGGTTTTTTACGGTTCTTCTACTATTTTCCACTCATCAAAATATCCTTCCTTTTATCTTAGCTCCAACATTTATTTATCGTGCTGAACTATCCACAGAGCAAATGCATCAACAAATTTTTGTAGGAATTTTTTTGTGTTTTCGTTGCTAATATTTCCTTCGCCATCAATAAGACCATCAGTAAAATGCAGGTAAAGTTCTGGCTGTCCCATTAAAGCGATATCGAGATAGTTTAATGTTGGTTTAAGGCTACTTTGGGCGCAAGCAGTGCCGATAACGCCGATAGATGCACCACAAATGGCTGCTGGTTTTTTGGCAAAAGAATTTTTACCGTAAGGACGGCTGCACCAATCAATGGCATTTTTTAATGGCCCAGGCATGCTGCGATTATATTCGGGAGTAACAAACAAAACAGCATCTGCCGATTCAATATCATTTTTCAATCTCGTGACCGACTCCGGAACATTGGCTTCTAAATCCTGATTAAACAACGGCAAATCGCCTATTTGCACAAAATTCGCCGCAAATTTATCTTGCCCAATTTTTGCCAAAGCCTTACCAAGTTTAAGATTTATTGAGTCTTTGCGCAAACTGCCAACAACAATCGCTACTTTAAATTTTGTCATATATTTTCCTGTAATAAATTATTTAATATTGTGGTTTTCGTTTCGGTATTTATTCATATCATTCAAACTTTTTTGTTGCAAATTTTATCCAAAATTACTGCATTAAAATTACAATCAATTATTCTATTCAAAGAATTTGGATGTTGAATAAAGTAAATGGGTCATAAAGGGGTTGTATGTTAAATCCCAGCGATAACTCACTTAGAACCTTCACTTAACCCTTATCTCTGACCACTTTATCTTTATTATTGTTTAAGAAAAAAATGGGGTTAGGTTCGCTTTGTCAACCATTAAAACAAAACGCAGCACCAAACCTAAACATCCCTACAACTTAACATAATAAGTCGCCTTACCTTTCCCTTCCGCGCTAATTAGACCAATCTCCACCAACTTCTTAAAATCTTGCTTCCTCGCCGCCAAGCTGCGGTTGGAAATGTTGGTGTATTCTTTTTGGCTGATGCTGCCAGATTTCTCAATAAATTTTAAAATATCTTGATGATGTTTTTCTAATCGAGGTGGTTTTGTAAAATTGGGGAGGGTTTTTTGGACTCTTTTTAATTCGTCTAATAGGCCATCGGCGAAATATTCTAGCCAATTGGTGAAATCTAAATCATTTTTGGTTTCATAATAGTCACCAACAGCACCAACATAATCAAAATATTTGCTGACATTTTGGTTGTAATAATTTTCCAGACTAAAAATTTCCAATAAATTAAAACCTAAACTTCCTAACAAGGCAGTGGTAATTAGGCGGGTTGTGCGGCCGTTGCCATCCATAAAAGGGTGGATAATTACATATTGTTTGTGAAATAAACCAGCGAGTAAAATTGCATCAATTTTGCCAACATTGCGATTAATGAAGTTAATTAAATTATCCATCAAGGGTTTAACATCTTTATAATCCGGCGGAATAAATCTGATATCACTAGCACTTCTTGGATCACGAATTACAACCGCGCGCTTGCGGTATTTTCCCACATCCGCACTATTTGCCATCAATCCATCAACAACCAAACTTTGAATGTGAGTGATCTCACTATGAGATAATTTAAATTGTCCGGCTTTAACTTTTTTGTTAATATAAACTAATGCTTTATTGTAATTGATGATTTCTTTTTCAGTATCTCTGATCACTTTTGGAGATTGCTTAATCAACCTTTTAACATCAGTAAGCGGCAATGGATTGCCTTCAATGCTGGTTGAAGCAAAAGATGATAAAACTCGCGCCTGATATTTTAATTCCACCAAATTATCGCCACTGATATTAATAGATTTAACCACGCCCATAGCCTCTCCAATCTGGCGAAGGCAGTGGAGCATTTTGTTGGTGATGGTGTATTTAGGATGCCACATATAGAGGGATAAATTGGGATTTTGAAATAAATTATATAGCCGTATTATAGCCGTATTGTGGCTGATTGTCAAGAAAAAGTCACGTTATCAACCAACTATTTGCTTTGGTTAGTGGATAACGTGACTTGACCTTTTTTTTGGCTTTTAAAATATTGCTTTTTGACCAAGCAAATTTATTATCCAAACTAAACATAAAGCCCTAACCAAATCATTATCCAAACAGATAAATTTATCAAACAAAGCCATTTATCATCCCCAACAAAATGATCTACAACCACCACATCCACCTAGCCCGAACCGCCCTAAACCTCACCCAAACCGAACTAGCCAAACAATCCGGCATCTCCACCCCAACCATTAAAGACATCGAATCATCCAAACCAAATGAGGAACTTAAAAACAACAAAATAGTTGTGATGGCTTTGTTAAAATTTTTTGAAGATGAAGGCGTAGAATTTATCGACGATCAAGATTCGCTAGGGGTGAAAGTTGGGAAGAAGGTTGTTAGGTGGAGGTTTAGGTAGTTGGTGGGGTTTGTGGTTGGTGGAACGAACCCCTTTACCTTACCAACTACCCCAAAACCCTCTTATTAAAAATCTTCCGAACATTTTTAATATTCTCCTCCACCTCTTCAATCTGCCCTAGAATATTAGCGATTTGTTCAGCAGAAAAATATTTGGGGATTTGGTTAAAATATCTTAAATCTTCCACCAGCGCATTAGCCGATTTTCTGATTAGATGAAAGCCGATGATTATTTCGTTTTCTAAATTGGGATTGAGGTTTTTTTCTGGCATAGTTTTATAATTATACGAATTAGCATTGTTTTAGCTAAAAAATATCTTAATCGTTGCTTTTTTAGGGCTGGATAACCATAATCAACCGAACTTTGCGCAGGCAAAATAAATGGCTATTTGTTTGACTCTGAAGACTCTTTTGGCAAGTTGATTATAATTTATTAAGATAATTTCTAACTAAAACTAGCTTAATAAGGTATATAATAGTTGTCAAGAATATTATTTATCTAAAAAGTATATTTAAAATGATTTGTAGTTTACATATAAAATTAGCAAGAACGGCATTGGGAATAATCCAAGAAGAGCTTGCTGAAAAATCAGGAGTTTCTTTACCAACAATCAAGAATATTGAAATAACTAATCCTAATGAAGAAATTAAAAGCAATAAAAGCACCATGATTGCTTTAATGAAATTCTTTGAAGATAGCGGGGTTAAATTTATTGATGAGAAAGATGAGGTTGGCGTCAAAGTTGGTAAGAAAGTTATTAGGCAGAAATTTAAACACTAATTTATCATTCAAAATCACTTGTGTTGGTTGAGGAATTTACAATGCCAACCTTAGGTTTGTATCAAGTTGGGATAGGAAATGAGCGTTAGGCCAAATACTAATTACCATGAATAACTATAGAATAGAAAATTTTTCCTCGCAGATCGATCAAATTATTAAAAAATGCGGCTCCGTTTTATCAAAAGAAACTGCGGCTTTGATAAGCAAAAATAATGCGATTGGCAGATTATTTTCTGGTGGCACTTTGGAACAGCAAATGGAGTTGATTGAGAAAAATTTTATTAGCGCAGTTGATGATTGTTTAGAATTTACTTTGCGCTACGCGGATGAGGAAGGCATTATTTCTGAGGCCTTGATTACAATGACTTTAGAGGCATTACAAAAATTTCAAGATCTAGCGTGGAATGATTTTGAAAGCTCTGTTGTTATAAAAAAAATGAACAGCGCCGGAATTAGAAAAATTGTCGAAGAAAAACAGGCTGCAATCAACGAGGATTTAAATACAAAAATCAGAAATGCTCACGGCGGCAGAGTAAATGGACGCAAGCTCTATACAGGCAATATTACCTCATCAAATCTTGTCTTATTTAATAACTTATGCCTTCAGCATGATCGAGTCATTCACGATAAAGCCGGCCATCTTAAAAAACGTTTTGAGGCGCTACACCCACTTTTAGCATCAGACAACCCATCGCATTGGGCAAATGCAGTTCATGAATGCAGAAAAATTTTTCAAGAATTAGCTGATGAATTATTCCCCGCTCAGTCAGAATCAAGAAAAAAGAATGGGTTGGAAATAAAATTGGATTCCAATGCTTATATCAACCGCTTGGCTTGCTTTGTGGAAGATAATAGCAAATCTAAAACTTATACCTCGGTAGTATCTAGCCAATTAGATGATTTTGGTAAAAAACTAAAAACAATTTTTGATGCAACAAATAAAGGTACTCATGCCGATTTAACAAGAGAGCATGCTTATAGTTTTGCTGCGTACACCTATTTGATTGTTGGTGATATTTTAAGCTTAAGATAACAAACCAATTTTAAAGATGAAAAAATACAGACTTGTAATCCGGGTGTAATCCGGGGACAGTATACTAATTTTCTAGTGAGGCTGTCCCATTTTCCTCCACCCTTTTCATTCCAACTCCCCAACCCCTCTAAAACTCCACCACAATCTTAAACCCACCATAACTCATCCTCTCCATCTTAAACGGCATTTTCTTTGGATCGCACATTTGGGATAGTCTGGGGTCTTGCATTACTTTTTTATTTACGGCGTTGCGGTGGGCTTTGGATTTGTAGGTGATCCAGGAGAATATTATTGTCTCGCTGGGTTTGGCTTTGGTGAGTTTTGGGAAGGGTAGACCGGGGTTGATGTTTAGGTCGTCGCCTACTGTTTCGAAATATTGTAGGGCGCCGTGTTCTTTCCAAACTTCGCCGCCTTGTTGGGCCATTTTAAAATAGGCTTTGAGATTTTTTTTGGGGATGGTGATTACAAAACCGTCAACATAATTTGCCATATTGTCACGATTGAGTGTGATGGTTTTCGGTCAATTTTTTTATAATTGCTTTTCCAGCTCCAGATGAAGGAACTTTTTTGTCTGCTTCAAGGTCTGCTTTAACGTACATACCTATCAATTGCCGAATATCTAATGGCAATATTTTAGCCGGACTTTCTGCGCCAACTCTTGGATGCGTTCCAAAATTAAGTGCGTTTAATATATTTGTATCTATTGGAACTGATTTCA
Source organism: Pseudomonadota bacterium (assembly GCA_040386195.1). GTDB lineage: Bacteria > Pseudomonadota > Alphaproteobacteria > Rickettsiales > UBA1997 > JAJTCH01. The sequence goes on from JAZKFV010000012.1 coordinate 22,535, forward strand.
TTGCATCTTGCAGCAGATCTTTTGCTGCCAGAATTACTGGATGATCTAGGACAGCTTCGTCATTTGCGCCGTAAAAAAGAAGAAGCGCGGCGATTTTTGTTCTGGTTTCTAAAGGTTGATCATTACGAAATGGGGTGACTGTGAGTTTGAGAGGAGTTGTTTCACTGCTACTACCTTGCTCAACATTTGCGTTTTGCTCAAGTAAATATGCTACCATATCAATTCGACCTTGCATTACCGCACTAGCAAGAGGAGTTTGTTTCCAGCGTGAACTGATGAGATTAATATTTGCTCCTTTTGCAACCAAAAGCTGCGCCACATCAAGATCACCATCTCCAGCTACAAGAATGAGAGGGGTTAATCCATCATCTCGCCTGGAATATTCTATCCCGTCTGGACTAACAACTTTAGCTCCTTGTTCAATTAGTTTTTTTACTAAATCGGGTTTTTTAAATTGGGCGGCAAGAAAAATAGGAAACACCCCATCACTGTTTCTTTGTTGATCTGGATTGGCACCTTGATCGATCAGTTCAATTATTTTCTCAAGGTTTTGTTCCTCAAGAGCTGCGTCCATTTGATTTTTCAGCTCTGCTATGCGCTCTGGGCTAAGTTCTATAGGTCTCATTTTTTATAAATTTATGTTTTTAATGTATAACGGTAATGACGATAAAATCAGATAAAATTTCTGCATTATTTTTTCTACTGTCATTTCCTTTGTTAATCAAGCTTTCTTGTACATTCTTTTACAAACCACAAACCAACCTTTGATACGATATGAGATCAATATGGTCAAGTCACGTTACCCACTAACCAAAATCAAAACCCAATTCTTTGAATATAATAAAAGGCAATTATCCCCTTACAACAAATACCATCAATATCAATGGTTTCGCCATCCCAGCGCTCTGGGATCTAGTCCTACTTGCCTGAGATCCCAGCTTGCGCTGGGATAACGAAGTTGAAGAATTGTTGTTAGGAACATTGCGTAAACTTAATTTCTTATCACAAATTTTTGTCTCTAAAAGAACCAATTTAATTTTTTAGCCTGTTATTTCTTGCTAAAAATTTCTTTATACCAACCCTTGCACGTTTTTAAATATTTTTTAAGAGCTTCATGAAAATCAGCGCATTACAAGTTTTCTTAATCATTACATTTCTTTGTGCAAAGTCAGCCTTTGCTACCGCCATCTCTGGCACTTATAACAGTGATATTGGCAGCCCTTCATCAGTTTATTCTAGTTTGGAAGTCGCCACAAATGGCAGCGCAACCGCCAATCAAAAAATTTATAGTCACCAGATTATAGTTGGCTCAAGTGGATCATTACTTGCCCATAATACAATTTCTGCGGGCAGTGAAGATGTGGCAATCACTCTTAATAGTGGTTATTTGGAATTATATAGCGGCTCTTCGGTGCAAGGCACAATTGACGGCGGAGGTGAAGTTTATATTTATGGAGCAACTTCTGTTGGCGCAATTGGCAGCAATAATACTGTCGGTGCAGTATATGCCAATGTGGGAGAGACGACTTTCAACGGCAATATTAATGCCTACGATTTTCAAATTCTTGGCTCCTTTAATGCAATTTTCACTCAAGCCAGCACTGCAATTACAGTGAGTAATCAGCTTTATATTGACAGCACTGCAACATTATCTGTGACTGTTTCAAGCTCCAGCAGCACAATTTTAGAAGTTACCGGCTATGCTCTTTTAGAGCCGGGAATAAAACTTAATTTAACCACTTCCGGATTCACCGCGAGCAAAGATATTACACTGATTAATGTGACGGACATCACAGCCTCTTCAACACTCCAAGTGATTGCCGACTCTGATATTAATGTCAATGGCAACGGCACTAATATTTACAATGACGCAACTTTCACCACTTCAATTGACGAAAATAAATTAATGCTTCACGTAACTTATACTGGCATCACCCCGTCCGTCACTTTCACCGGCAATGCCAGAAATTCTTACGATGCGATAATAAATTCCACTGCTGCCAGTGGCGAGTTGGCAGTTTTAAAAACCTATTTACAAGATAATTCGATAAGCAATTCCGCAAAAGAAGCCGCTGCAAAATCAACAATTCCGCAAGTTGACAATGCCAATAACCGCGTTTCTTTTGATTCAGCGCAAGCCTCATTTGATGTGGCTTCAAGCCGTTTACAATCTTTAAACAAATTGGCTTTTTTGAAAAAATTTCAAGTGGCATCAAACTCAAATAACTTAAACGGATTATTTGATGCGAAGGCAAAAAATTCATTTTGGAGCCAAGCTTTTGGTTCGAACATTTCGCAAGGAAACACTTCTGTTTCCGAAGGTTACAACGCCAATTTAAAAGGCTTGGCCTTTGGTGCTGATAAAGAAATTTCTAACGATTCTTACTTAGGAATTTCGGCCAGCTATGCCAATTCCAACGCTAAATCACGCAGCGCTTTAAAACAAACCACAATTAATTCTTATCAATTCAACGTTTATAACGGCATTAATTTTGAGAAATTTTTCTTAAATAATTTTGTTGGTTTTGTGTGGAATGATTACGATTCAAACCGCTCAATTCCTGTTGCAACAACCAACGCTTCCGCCAAATATAGCGGCCAAACTTACATCGCCAGATCAGAAATTGGTGCAAATAAAAAACTAGAAAATGATATTATTTTTACTCCAAGTTTAATGATTACCGCAGCACAAAATTCATCACAAAATTATTCTGAAAATGGCGCCGGAACTCTAAATTTAAACGTCAAATCGCAATCAACAAATTTCTTCGAAACGCGCGCCGGCTTTGCTTTAAGCAAACAATTAACAATAAAAGATCATTTAGTTTTTCCAGAATTCACCAGCAGTTACGGCTATGATTTTGCTCACTCCAAACAACAAACTTCCGCAAATTTCATCGGACAATCAACCACATTCGATTCAACATCCGCCAACATCGCCCGCGGCAGTTTAAAAATCGGACTTGGTGCTAAAATCTATGAAACTGAAAATTTATTTTTCGACACCAATTACACCTTCGAACACCGCCAAAACTTCGCCGCCAATTCTATAGTTTTGAAAGTTACAAAAAAGTTTTAGAACTTTTTGTAACTTTAATTTTGCTCGATAGAAATCTGAATATTGCTTTTTGGTTGAGCAAATTTATTATCGAAATTGAGCATCCAGCCGTAACCAAATCATTATCCAAACAGATAAATTTATCGACAAATGCCGACCTGCTGGGGATTTTATTTTTATAGCCAACCTTTTTTCTTAAAAATAAGCACGGTTATTACCGAAGAAAATAGCATTAATCCGATGGCGAATGGATAGCCGATTAGCCATTTTAATTCTGGCATGAAGTTGAAGTTCATACCATAAATACTAGCAATTAATGTTGGTGGCATGAAGATCAGTGAGGCGACGGTGAAAATTTTTATTACCTTGTTTTGTTCAATATTAATCAAAGCTAGAAAGTTATTTTGCAGATACTCCAATCTGGTAAAATTAAAATTCGCATATTCAATTAGTGAATGAATATCTTTAAAAATAATCCGTAATCTTTGTTCATTTTCTTCCATTAAATCGCTGTTGCGCTGGAATAATGTAATCACTCGTTGCTTGTCAAATAAGGTCTCGCGCAATGACATTGTTAGTTCCTGACACTCACTGATTTTTAAAATTATCTCTTCATCAACATTCTTTTTGTAGCTAATTTTTTTGCCAATATCGACAATATATTTTGACACTAACTCAATTAAATCAGCATCAAGATCAATTCTAGTTTCTGAAATAGCGATGAAGATTTTAGCTGGAGTATCAAAATAAGTTGGCTGGTTTTTAATTTTTTTAACAGTTTCAGAAATAACTTGGCTGTCAAAGTTGCGCAGGCTAAACAGAATTTTTTTAGTAATAATAAAAGAGACTTCATTATCATCGAGTTTGCCATCTTTGATGTTTAAAAAAGTGGAGTTAATTTTAACTGCATTAAAATCTTCAAGATAGCGCGAGCTGCTTTCAATTTCCTCTTGTTGCTGAAGGGTTGGGAATTTGATATTATATTTTTCTTCAACCTCTTTTATCTGTTCTTCTGTTGGATTTTGTAGATCAATCCACACAACATTTTCAAGATTTGTTGCCTCTTTTAGTGAATTAACTTTTTGTTGAAAATATTCTGAAAGTTGAAAAATTCTGATCATGATTTTGGCTATAAAAATGGTTGAAGAGGTGGGAGTCTATGTAATTAAAAAAAATCATCAATTGCCTTTCTTATGCCAAACTGAATCCACTCAGTTCTGCGATAAGTCATGGCATTATTTTGATCATAGCCGTTGAAGGTTGGTTGACTGCCGTAGAGAATGTGAAACCCCCAATTATCTGGTGCGATAAATTTAAACCCGGTTTGATAAGAGTGAAAATATCCGTGAGAGTCTCGCGGTGAATTTGGTGCGCCGTTAAAACTTTCAGCAAAAAGTCGCACATCTTTGCGAAAAAAAGCAGTATCAAGCGCAACACCAAGATGCATACGATGGTAAGATTTTTGACCATCAATATTATAGGATGCTTTTGGTCCCAAATTAATATGTATTATTAAATCATCATCAAAAAATTTGCTCGTAGCAATTCCCATCAAATAATAGCTGGTTGCTGAATCATAATATTGTCCGCGACCATTATTATTAACATAAGCGGCGGAAAATGCGATTGTAGGGATTTCCGGTTTTTTAGGGCTAAAAGCGATGGTTTTCATTTGCAAAACTGGATTCATGTAAGCTGCAGATTTCAACTTTGTGTCATATCCGGCAAGACTACCAATTGTCACTTCCAGATTTTTCGCCGCACCATAAGCAACTCCAAGATATTGTCCAAACATTCGAGTCTCTTCCGAGTCATTCTTTTTTGATAATTTCCAAGTCTCAGTAAATGTTTCAATCAATAATTGATTACGATTGGCAATTGCTGCATCATCAGTGACAAAGGGAATAGCGGCGAAGACTGTGGCTGGGTAGATTAAAAAAATAACACAAATACTAAAAAAATTTTTCATTTCTTCCCCTAAATTTTAATTAAACAGTGATAAGCAACATAATTCTGGACAAAGGGGTCAGGTTCGCTCCATTAACCATAAGAAATAAATTATGGTTTACAAAACCAACCACCCCAATCCATCTAAAACTCCACCACCACCTTAAACCCACCATAACTCATTCTCTCCATCTTAAATGGCATTTTCTTTGGATCGCACATTTGGGATAGTCTGGGGTCTTTCATTACTTTTTTATTTACGGCGTTGCGGTGGGCTTTGGATTTGTAGGTGATCCAGGAGAATATTATTGTCTCGCTGGGTTTGGCTTTGGTGAGTTTTGGGAAGGGTAGACCGGGGTTGATGTTTAGGTCGTCGCCTACTGTTTCGAAATATTGTAGGGCGCCGTGTTCTTTCCAAACTTCGCCGCCTTGTTGGGCCATTTTAAAATAGGCTTTGAGATTTTTTTTGGGGATGGTGATTACAAAACCGTCAACATAATTTGCCATATTGCCTCCTGTTGGTTATTAAAAATTATTTTGAAATTATATAGGTGAGTTTTGGTTGTAATGAATTTCCTAAGCCGCATAGCTCAAAACCTTTCCTGTCGCCACTTTATGCAATATCGAAGTAATAAAAGTTTGATAAGGAATGCCTTCACCGGAGGCGATGGATTTGATTTTTTCTATGTCGCTTTCGAAAACTCTGATGTTGATTGATTTTCTTTTTAAAGTATTGGCGGCGATTTTTTCAAATCGGGCTTTTTCTTTTAGGAATTCTTTTTTTGGCAGAGATTTGTATTTGCCAGATTCTATGTCTTTCAAAAGTTTTGACTCTTCTCTGGAAGAAATTTTCTTATTCTTTTGCATAATTAATTTGGAATTATTTATTTAATAATTTTTTGTATTTTCTATTTGGAATGATTGTTTTTAGAAAAATTTCGTCTTCATTTTCTATATATGGCACTAGATAAGTATAGCCGTTGATGCCCACAACAAAACATCGTTGCTCCTTATGGTTCCTGCTTGGATTTATTATTATGTCTAACAAATTTCCATTACTGATTGCATCAATAATTTCCTCGAAAGAAATGTTTCTATCTTCTTTTAAGATTCTATTTTTCTCTTTGTTCCAGTTAAATATTGGCCAGCTAGATATTGGGTTTTGCATAGGGCGATGCTATAATTAAAACAAACTGATTGTATATCAATCGTATTTTTTATTTTGGTAAGATCAAGGTTATTTATAAAAAAGGATTCAAGTCATTTTCATCAACCACAAATCACACTTACCCGCTTTGATAAATCAAGATTATTGGAAATCTTTTTCTTGAAGTTTAAATTTACAATTCAAAGCGAACTAGGCTGATTTTTCTGATGTTTTAGCTGCGCCGGAAACTTGTGTTGCTGAGCTCGGGCTTGCTGCTGTTTTGGGAAGAATTCCGTTTGCAAGTCGTCCATCAATTTCTGCGGTCAATCTGGTAACAACAGCCTCATCTACATCTTGATATTCCCTTTGATTGTTCATCATATCGAATGTCATCAATAATACATCTGAAGGAAATTTTGATAATGGATGATTGTGCTGATGATGTCCTAAAGTCACAACAAGCTTAGATCTTATATTGGCGAATTTATCAAAAACTCGTTGATAATTCGGATTGTCGATTGTTATTGCCGTCTGACATTCTGGATTGCTCATAATGGTCACCATAATTTCTACAAATAGAATTATCCAGTAATAATCAGGCAATAAAAAAGGCTGGAATTTTTGGTTCCAGCCTTTTTTATTTTTTATCGATTAGATAATTATCTTCTATCGCCGAAGAATCTCAGCATAGTGATGAAGAGGTTGATGAAATCCATATATAAAGACAAAGCGCCCATTGTGGCGGCTTTGGAGATGGACTCGCTGTCGGCTAATTGATAATACATTGATTTGATTCTTTGCGCGTCATAAGCAGTTAATCCGGTGAAGATGATAACTGAAATGATGGACACAGCAAAATCTAAACCAGAGCTTTTTAAAAAGATGTTGACGAGTGATGCAAGAATTATACCGATCAAGCCCATCATTAAAAATGAACCCATTCCGGTTAAATCTTTTTTAGTAGTGTAGCCATATAAACTCATCGCGCCGAATAAAGAGGCGGTGATGAAGAAGCATTTGGCGATTGAGGCGCCAGTGTAGATCATAAATAATGGCGCTAAAGATAGACCCATTAAACCAGCAAAAATCCACAAATAATTTTGCGCCGAGGCGGCAGAAATTTTGTTGATTTTAGCACCGAAGAAAAACACGAAGCCAATTGGCGCAAGAAGGACAACCCATTGTAAAGGTGTGCCAAAAATTGCTTGCATTAAGGCTGGAGAATTTGATACGAAGAATGAAACCAAGCCGCTGATGACCAGAGCAAAGCCCATATTGTTATAAACTTTAAGCATATATTGTCTAAGCCCGGCATCATAAACAGTGCTGGATGCGGAAGCAAAAGATGAGCGGTTAGTTCTAGTAAAATTATTTGACATAAGACCTCTTATTAACTTGATTTACTGGGGAAAGAAAATAGCATTTTCGCTATTTGCTTGAGGCAACAATATAGTTTTCGAATTTATCTTTTCAAGGACAAAGCAATGTTAGATTTAGCGGATAAAAAGATTATCGTTTTAACCGGCATGATGGGTGCTGGAAAAACTACGATTGGTAGTAAATTGGCTGATAAATTAGGTTTTTATTTTATCGATTCTGATCAAGAAATTGAAGATGCCGCCGGTCAATCAATTGCTGATATTTTTAAAAATAAAGGTGAAAAATATTTTCGCCAAATTGAAAAAGATACAGTTAAAGGAATTTTAAATCGTGATGAACAAGTCGTTTTGTCTTTAGGTGGCGGCGCTTTTATGGATTCTGAAGTTCGTGATTTAATCAAGCAGCGCGCAGTTTCAGTTTGGCTTTATGCTGATTTGGAAACTTTGCTTTATCGAATTGCCGCTAAAAATACTCGCCCATTATTACACAATGTTGATAAAAGAGCAGCGTTGTCCGATCTAATCATCAAGCGCTATCCAACTTACAAACAAGCCGATATTCATATTGATACTGGTAAAGAAAATTATGATTTGGCGATTAAAAATATTATCAAAAAAATTGGTAATTTTGTCAGCAAAAAGCCTGAAAAAGAAATCGTGACGGTGAGTTTGGGTGAAAAAAGTTATAATATTGTTATTGGCAGCGGAGCAATCAATGAGCTGGGCGCGCAAATCAATAAAATAAAATCTTACAGCAAAATTATTGTTTTGACTGATCAAAATATTGCCAATTTGCATTTGCAAACTCTCAACAATCAATTAAACAAAATTTCTGGGGAAGTTAAAAACATCATCGTTCCAGCTGGTGAAAAGGCAAAATCTTTTAGTAATTTAGAAAATGTTCTTGAGCAAGTTTTAGAAATTGGTATTGATCGCAATGCTTTGCTGGTGGCTTTTGGTGGCGGTGTGGTTGGTGATTTATGCGGATTTGTGGCGAGCATTTTGCTGCGTGGTGTTGATTTTATTCAAGTGCCAACCACTTTGTTGGCGGCGGTTGATAGTTCGGTGGGTGGCAAAACGGCAATTAACAGCAAATTTGGCAAAAATTTAATCGGTAGTTTTTATCAGCCCAAGCTAGTTCTTTGTGATTTAGATTTTCTAGAAACTTTGCCCGAGCGCGATTTTATCTCGGGCTACGCCGAAATTGTAAAATATGGTTTTATTAAAGATAAAAATTTCTTCGATTATTTGGAGCAAAATTTAACTCAAATTAAAAACCGCGATCAAGAAATTTTGCAGAAAATTATTGTGCGTTCTTGTCAAATTAAATCTGAAATTGTTGGGCTTGATGAGCGCGAAAATAATTTGCGAGCGATTCTAAATTTTGGTCACACTTTTGGGCATATTTTTGAAACTGAGACTAACTATTCTGATATTCTTTTTCATGGCGAAGCAGTGGCGATTGGTATGGTTTTAGCAGCAAAAATGTCGGTGCAATTAAAATTATTAAATGCTGATTTTCTGCCGATAATTATTAATCATTTACAAAAAATTGGTTTGCCAACTTCACCAAAAAATATTCAAAAATCTTGGAATATTAAGCATTTGATTAGCCATCTTTATAAAGACAAAAAAGTTGAGAATAAAAATTTAACTTTTGTTTTGTTGGAAAATATTGGTCAGTCAGTGATTAAAAAAAATGTCAGCGAGCAAGATTTTTTGAATGTGATTAGCTCAGAAATTTAGCTAGAGCCTGTCTTCAAACCTATTTAGTTTTATATTTAGTCCTATTTTTGCTCTTTTTTTCAAATAATTTTCTAAAATATTCCCGATATTCCAGAAAATTATTTGAAAAAATCGCTAAAAATATGCCCAAATCTAAAACTAAATAGGTTTGAATACAGGCTCTAAATTTGCCAAAGTTTTTGTTGCAATTTTGCTTTCAAAAAATAAACTGCTTTTTCTTTTCAGCCTCCTCGACCTAAATCTAAGCCTGCGTGATGGAATGGTAGACATAACGGACTTAAAATCCGTGGGGCTTTAACGCCCTTGCCGGTTCAAGTCCGGCCGTAGGTACCAACTTTCTGTTTTGTCAAAGTAAGATGTTACATTCAGCTTACTTAAGTTTGATTTTAATCTTTCGAAAATAAGCTAAATGCCAAAATTCAGATCAAAATTTCAAACAATATTATCTTTCCTTTTTCTTCTCCTCTTTCTTAATTCCTGTGATCGCGGCTGTGTTGAATCTTATCAATTTGACTCAGAAAATCGTTATGTTGACGCCAATCCAATTAGTGATGGAATTTTTGGTGGTCATTATGATAACACTTCCGGCGGTGAGGTTGCTGCTTGGCATAATACTGCAATTGCCAGCGATGGCAATCAGATGGTTTTTGAAATTAGAGGCGCTTGGACAGCTTGGGACGAAGCCAATACTGAACCTGAGTTAAACGCTTTGCCGGAATGTAATATTTGCGCTAAAAAAGCTGGTGAAGAAGCTGGTATTAATAATTATAATTGTATTTGTGCTCCTGGTCAAAACCCCGCTCCCGAATTAGACAGCTTTGGCAATCCTTTAGATATTGATTGTAGCGATCCTGAAAAACAAGAAGATCCTAATAAATGTTCCTGCACTAAAGCCCATGGAAATATTAGCGATTTTGGAACTTATTTTATCGCCACTAACTACCAAAACAAAGACGAATCCGCCAAATTGCCTGATGAACAAGAGCCTTGTAGATATACCAGAGGTCTGGGTCTTTATGTTGGCTTGTTTGGCAAAGATGGTAACACGATGCCGATCAGAGTTTATCATATGTATCCAACTCAAGAAATCTGCGATATTACCAGAAATTCTCAGGGCAGGTGCATTGATGATTCGGGCAGCGATCAGACTAAATATGTTTATAAAAGTCCGAACAATAAGGGTTTTATAAAAGATGATAAATCGAACAATAACGGATCTGACTCTGATCCTCAAGATGATGAATATTATAAAGCTGGCGAGATGGTCAAATTTATCATTGATGATCGTTATTATCGCGATAATTATGGTGGTTATGACATCAATTTTATGAGCGGATTTTTACGCCAAGATGATAGCGGCTTGCTTGAATATATTGTGAGCACTGTTGAAGATGCCATGCTTGGTAAAATATCTGCCGACGGCTCAAAAAGAGAGGGCGGGGCGGTAGAGTTTATGTATAACTCAATTGTCAAAGACTCAGCCTTTATCGTGATTGTGCAGCTATGCTTAGTAATGTATATCACCCTTTTTGGTATTACTGTTTTAACCGGAACATTACAAATTTCTAAAAAAGAGCTAGTCAACAGAATAGTGCAGGTTGCTCTGATAATATTTTTCACCACCCAAACCAGCTGGTATTTTTATAATCAAATAGTAGTTGGATTTTTTAAAGACGGGATGGACGCCATTATTTCAATCTTTATGACCGCGTCCGATAGTGTGGTTGATCAATCTTCATTAATTGTCACCGCACAGATGGAGCGCGCCCAATCTCTAAGCCACGCCACTCGATTCTCATATGTTGATATTGTCATCAAAAAACTTTTATCCTCGGCAACGGCTAAAAAAGTTTTGAGTTTAGTTTTTGGTGAATGGTTCGGCATTCCTTATGTGCTGGCAATTTACGCTCTGATTTTCGCTTTTGTTTATGTGATGCTCACTGCCGCTTTAGTTTATATAAAAATATTATTAGGTTTGATTTTTGTGTTGTGCCTAGGTCCAATTTTTATGGTCACTTTATTATTCGGCGCCACCAAATCAATCTTCAAAAGATGGCTCAGCTATATGGCTTCGCAATCGATGCAAATTATCTGTCTGTTTCTAGTCGTCTATCTTTTCGTTATTTTAATTGACAAAGATTTTACCGAACTTCTTTCCTACCGAGCTTGCACCGTCAATATTAATTTTGGTTTGTTTAATATTAATTTTCTGAGAAGCGAAACCAGCCGCGGCTTGTTCACTTGGCTGACAATGTTCGTAAAAATTGGCGCTTTGTTGTTTTTGCTTAAAATGATTATGGAAAAAATTCCCGGCTTTGTTGGTCATATGATTTCAGTTGGCGGACAAGCTGCCGATAACGACCCAAGCTTTGTTTCAAATACCAATAAATCCGCCTTTGGTTTGGCGGGAGATTTGCTGGGCAGAGCAACATCGGCAGCAAAATTGGCGTGGAGTAAAAAATCAGCAGCTATTTCTGCCGGAAAAACTATTGCTGGTTTTGTGGGCAGACAAACCGGAATTAGTTCGGCAGTTAGTGCCGCTCGTGAGGCAATACCATTTCGAGGTCCAATGCGCCGTTGGGAAGATCGCAAAATCGATAATTTAATTAAAGCTCAAAAAGCAAAAGCCGGCAAAACCAGCCCTGAAGCTGATAAAAAAATCAGAGAAGGCGTGATGGCAGAAGGCAGAAAGGCTGGCATTAATGATCAAGCGCTCTTAAAAAGATTGGATCAAAAACTAGTAGTTGAACCTCTCAAAAAAGCCATTGTTGATGAAATTAAGAAAATCAAAAAAAATAGCGCCGCCAAAGATATTCCACTTGATCGTGATGAAATGCGCAATGCTGTGAAAGCTAAAATTGAGGCTTGGGCAAAATTAAATTCTTCACTTGACCCATCAAAATTTACTGATCTGTTAGAAAAAGATAGTTTCAAATCTTTAATTAGAAGAGAAGGAGCTTTAACCTCATCAGAAGCTGCCAAAGCCTTTGCTGGAGATGCTCAAGCTCAAGATCGTTATCTGCAACATTTACAACAAGAGCAAGTAACCAGACAATTAAAAGCTGAAAAATCGCGCAATAAATGGTATAAAGATTTTGCTAACGCCGTTAAAAGAGGTGCGCGAGGCATACAAGGCAAGGCTGCTTACAATCCGGCTGATACTAGAAAAAATTTCCTCTCCAAACTTTCCTATGAAGAGCGCGAGAAAGAACGTAAATCATTAGGTGCGATAGATGATTTAACAAGCGCGGCGGTTAAAAAAATTAATCAGGGTCGATTCAACCGCTTGATTAATAGAAAAAAAGTTGCCGAAGATGCAAGGGTTGCGCAAAAAGATGCACTTCAAAAATACTTTGAAGGTGATGGTTTGAAAAAAGATCAGAAAGATAATCAAATAGAACGAATTGACGCCCACAAAAAAGCGGCGATGGATTTGCTTGGTAATGAAGATTTTAAAAACCAGCAAGCTTTTGAAAAAGGCAAAATGACTCCGCAAGAATATCAAGAAAGAAAGCAAAAAAATGATGATTTGCGGCAAATGATTGAAGATGCAATCAATGGCAATCAGCCAGCAGCAAATCCTCCGGCAGTTCATAATGCCGCTAATGCCGTTGGTGGTGTTGCAGCTCCTGAAGCGCCAGCAGCTGTGGCTAATCCGGTTGTCACTGTTCCTGAAGCTCCGGTTGCCGCTGCTCCACCTGCTGCCGCTCCAAACCCTGAACCGCCTGCTCCAGATCAACCAAATGGTAATAACAATCCACCTGAAGCTCCGCCAGCGGCAACTGCTCAGGATAGAAAACCAGATCTACAAAGCAAAGTAGCAGAATATAAAAGTAAAGTTGCAAGTTTAACTGCAGAAGCTGTGGCGCTTGAAAGTAAGAGCAATTTGACCCCAGAAGAACAAGCTAAATTACAACAATTAAAAGGCGAAATTCAACAATTTGAAAGTAAATCAGTGGAAGCAGCGCAACAATTAGACGCAGTCAAAGCTGATACTAAATAGTTTTTTTAACCACAAAACTAAACCCAAATGACCACAAAATTAACTCGATACCTGTTTTTATTGCTGTTTTTATTTTCTCACCAAGCCTTTGCTGACGCTAGAAAAAGCACTTTTAGAAATAGCCAGAAACTTTCTCAATATCTGGCAATTGGCGGCAATTATTCCTCCGATCAGAATTCCAAAGAATATAAAATTTCCGGCTCATATCAATATAACGGCAGCCGCTTTATCAATGAGTTAGATTTGCTTCACCACACCAGATATACCAGCTCCACAACTCATGCATTAGAAAAAAACCGCGAGCTTTACGATGGTGAAATTTCAACAAAAATTTTAATCAGCAAAAGCAGCAATTATTTTAATTATTACAATCGCAGTAAATATGATGAGTTTTCTGATTATTATTATGATATAACCAACGCAATTGGTTGGGGCAGAATGTTCTTTGGCGGCATATTAGAAGCCGATATGAATATTGGTTATGATGAGATTAAAAATTTTGATTCACAAATTGTTTTAAACCCAAATTTAAAAGCAAATTTATGGCTGACTGATAAACTTAAATTAACCGTCAAAGCCTTTATATTTCAAGTTCAAGATAGCTATTCTGAAGAGTTAAAAACTCGCCTTTCTTATAAAATGACTAATGATTTATCTTTAGAACTTTATCACAATTATGACAAAAAACGTTTCTTCAATAAAACCGCCAAAACTCAAACTACTAAAACTGAAGTGAGCCGGGATTTGGTGGTGAGAATTCGCTATGATTTTTAATTTATTTTTTGGAAATCAAACGCAAAGATTGGGTAATTAAAGTTTCCAAAGTGATATTTGGATTTTGAGTGAATTGTTCGTTGATGATTGGATAAATTTCAATACGTTTATAGCCTAAATTTTCTAAAGCAGAAATTGCATCAGCCAGAACCTTGCTATTGTTATCCGCCGCAGTTCTATCGCTTTTATTGCCCGCCACTACAAAATCTCCAGCAATTTTTTTAGCGCTATCTTTTAATTCCGAAACAATCCGCAAAGCCAGCTTTGGCCCAATTCCAGGAACTTTTGAAAACAAAACTTTATCGCCGGAATTAAGCGCCAAAACAATATCGTTAATTGATAAAGTGCCTAAAATTTTCAAACCAACTTTGCTGCCCACGCCACTAACTTTACATAATTCATTAAACCAGGTTTTTTCTATTTCAGCGGCGAAGCCATAAAGATGAATGTGATCTTCGCGCACAACGGTTTCAATAAGCAAAACCATTTCTTGCCCTTTTTTTTCTTGCAAAGCATTAAGAGTTTTGGAAGAGGCATAAACATTGTAGCCAACGCCATTTACATCTAGAATTAATTTATCATCAAAAATAGAATCAATTTTGCCTTTGAGTTTGCCAATCATAATCAATGTGTTTTGTTAAAAATGAACAATATAAAGCCCAGAATTAAATTTGAAACCAGCAATCAGCCAGTTGATTATCAAGAAGCCGTGCGGTTTATGGAAAATTATGTTGCTGAGATTTCTGCCGGTGAAAAATCAGAATTAATTTGGCTAACTGCGCATCCACCAATTTATACTGCCGGCGTGAGCGCCCGAGCTGAAGATTTGCTCAGAAATGATATTCCGGTTTATCAAACCAATCGCGGCGGCAAACACACTTATCATGATGATGGAATGCGCATAATTTATGTGCTGCTTAATTTAAAAAATGTCTTCGCACCAAACCAGCCTGATGTTGCCAAGTTTGTTGAGATGCTGGAAAATTGGGTAATTGCAGTTTTGGCGCGGCTCAAAATCAAAGGTGAAATCAGAAAAAATCGAGTTGGAATTTGGGTGGAATGTGAGGATAAAAGCGAAAAAAAAATCGCCGCAATGGGAATTAAAATTAAAAAATGGATCAGCTATCACGGAATTGCCATCAATATCAACCCGAATTTAGAAGGCTTCCAAGGCATTGTGCCCTGCGGCTTGAAGGATTTTGGCGTGACTTCAATTGCGGATTTGGGAAAGAAAATTTCGTTTGAAGAGATTGACGAAATTATTAAGGAAGAGTTTTTTAAGATTTTTAAGAATTATCAGGAATTTTAATTTTTTTGATTATATCGGCAAATTCCAATAGGTCGTTCAAATTTTTATTAATTACCGATATAACAATTTCCAAATTAATTTCTTGATATTGATGAATTGCAATGTTTCTAAAGCCAGTCATTTTCACTAATTTTCTATATAAATCATAATCAATTAACCCGTTTTCAGCCAGCATTTTAAAGCCATCGGCAGAGTTGTTGGGAATGCCAAAATTATTTATTCTGACCAAATGATTAGCCAAATCAATTGCTTGTTCACAAGCTCTTAAAATATTTAAAATTGCTGAATCTTGGGCTGAAAAATTTTTAGAAAAACTGGCTTGATTATTTTGATATTCTTCTTTGGCTCTTTTGGAGCATTTTTGAATGCTAAAAATTTTATTCACAATGATGTCATCAACCATAAAATTTCTCCAAAATTTCTTTTCTTTCAAAATTAAGTCGCTGATAAAAAGATATCGTCAACATTTCAAACTCATTTTTGCTGTGCAAATTGGCGCAGAAAATTACTTTACCTTTACTAATAATTTCTTTTTGTAAAACCGTAGAAGCTGCTCTTAGATTGATTAAATCCACTTCTTTTTTTAGCAATAACATTAAATCGGAATGTAAATCGGTCAGATATAAATTGCCGATTTCTTTTGCTTGCATTACCGGCAACAAAATTGCGATATCAACATCGCTATTTTTATTTTCCTGATTCAAAGCCGCTGATCCAAAAACATAAATTGCTTCAACATTTGGTATATATTGCAAAATAATGTTGATGATTTTTTGAGTTTCTAATTGCATTTAATGAGAAAAAATATCGCCTTCAAATCCAGATAAATCAAGGGTTGATCTGGTTTGTAAAAATTGGAAACATTGATTGGCAACGGCAAATCTTCCTTCTCTTTTTAACATTTCATCTAATTTTTCTTTCAAACGATGCAAATATAAAACGTCAGAAGCGGCGTATTTTATTTGTTCTTCGGAAATATTTTCATTTCCCCAATCACTAGATTGCTGATCTTTGGAAAGTTCAACCCCAATTAATTCTTTGCAAATAGCTTTTAAACCGTGAGCGTCGGAATAGGTTCGCACTAGTTTGGAAGCGATTTTGGTGCAATAAATATTTTGAATTTCTACGCCTAAATGTGATTTTAAAACTGCCAAATCAAAACGAGCGAAGTGAAATATTTTTAGAACTTTTGGATCGGATAATAATTTTTTAAGATTTGGTGCGTTGTAATTATTTTTATCAAATCTAACTAAATGAACATCACCATCACCGCTAGAAATTTGAATGACGCAAAGCCGATCGCGTTTTAAATTAAGACCGGTGGTTTCAGTGTCGATGGCGATTGAATCGCCAAGATTTAAGTTGGAAGGAAGATCGTTTTGATATAGAAAATTGGTCATTTAGTTGCTTAATTTTTTTAATAAATGATTGCCAAAATTTGGCAAAACTGAATCGATCATCACCATTTCTTCCATCTGCCCATTGCAATGCAAAATTAAATCACAACCAGCTTTCAAAGCCGCTTGGGATCTGCTGCCAACATCGCCTTTGAGGGCTTTCATTGAAATGTCATCAGTCATTAAAATATTTTTAAAACCAATTTGATTGTGGATAAAATCGATAGCTTTTTTAGAAATTGTTGCCGGCAATTTATCGTCAATTGCGGTGTAAAGAATATGGGCAGTCATTGCCAGCTTTTGGTCTTTTAATTCAGCGAATGGTAAAAAGTCAGTTTCCTCCAACTCTGCAAGTGAAGCATCAACAATTGGCAATTCCAAATGACTATCCGCAAGACCACGACCGTGGCCGGGAATGTGTTTGATTACCGGATAAATTTTGTGATCCAAACAAGCATTACAAACTTGTTTTGCTAAATCAATTACTTGTTTAGCAGAACTTCCCAAAGCACGATCGCCGATAATTTGGTGAGTTTTTGGTGTTAAAATATCAAGAAGCGGAACACAATTAACATTAATTCCCAGTTCAATTAAATCACGGGAAATTTGGCTATAATTTTCATAACATTCTTTTTTAGCATGATCTTTATTTTGCAAATATAAATCGGCGAATTTTTTTGCTGGCGGATAATCGTTCCAATCATTGCCTTTCAAGCGTTGAACTCTACCGCCTTCTTGGTCAATCAAAATTAAAACTTCACTTCCCATCAATTCTTTTAAAGAAGCAACCAAAGCTTTCACTTGCTCTTTATCGCGAATATTTCTTTTGAATAAAATAAAACCTACACATCCAGAATTTTCAAAAAAATATTTTTCTTCGTCAGTTAAATATAAGCCAGAACAGCCATAAATAACTGGTTTGTTGATTTTTTTATTTTGAGAAATTTTGTGGAAAAGGTTCATTTTTATAAAACTCCCTTAGTTGAAATTACTTGTCCGCTTTGTCTTTCGTCAATTGTAGTTGCAATGCGAAGTGCTTTGGCAAGACCTTTAAAACAAGATTCAACAATATGATGGTTGTTGATTCCGTAGAAATTTTCAACATGCAAATTGCATCCAATTGCGGCGGCGAAAGCTAAAAACCATTCGCGGAATAATTCAGTGTCCATTTCACCAACTTTGTCGCGTTTGAATTCAACTTTCCAAACTGGATAAATTCTGCCGGATAAATCAATAACTACGCGAGTTAAGGTTTCGTCCATTGGAATATAGAAAAATCCATAGCGGTTAATGCCTTTTTTATCACCCAAAGCCTGTTTAAAAGCCTCGCCAAGCGCGATGGCGGAATCTTCAGTGGTGTGATGAAAATCAATATGCAAATCGCCATCAACTTTTAACTCGATGTCAATCAAGCTATGTTTAGAAAGCTGTTCAATCATATGATCCAAAAAGCCAATGCCGGTTTTGACATCGTATTTTCCAGTTCCGTCCAAATTAACTTTAGCGAAAACTTTGGTTTCTTTAGTGTCTCTTTGAATTTGTGCGGTTCTCATTTTTACTATTTTATTTAGTGATTAAAAAGATTTAGGACAGGTTCTTAACATTATCTTTGAATGTTGTGATTTTCAACCATAGAACGAGAATCCGCAACTACAGTTTTTGGTTTTGGTTTTAGAAAATCAATTCTGCTTGCAACATATTCAAGTGCATCTTGATATTTTTCTTGCTCAGGTGAATTGCCAACAATTGATTTAAAACCTTTTCTAAATGATTCACTATCCAAAGTGAATTTATTAGAGCAAATGATTGAGTCAACCATTTTTAAATGAACGCTTTTTAATGGCTCTTTTTCATCATTAAAATCAAGCACAAATTTGTCGAGGATATTGTATAACATTTCTTTACCCTCAAATAAAATTATATGGGGAAGGTGTGGATTGGAATTATTTAATAGTAAAAAATCAAATAATTCTAAATTACCTTTTTGATAAGCCATCCATAACATATTAAAACCTTCAGAATTCCTAATATCAACACCTAAACCGCCTTCCATCATTTTTTCAATTCCATCTATTTTTCCTTCGTCGCATAGTTTAAATAAAACATTCACCATTGCTTTGAGATAATACATTTGACTATCAGAATCTAATAATGCTCTGAGTGGATCTTTATTCTCATTTTCATAATAGATTGAAATTACTCGGCTGTTGTGATTGGACAAATGAAGCAAAAAATTATATCGCAAATATTGTTGTAGATCGATAGTTTTGGAATATTCAGTGAAATGCTCAAGCTCTGTTCGCATTTCTCTTTGATCTGCAAAATTGTAATTTTTATAAAACTCAGCAAAATTTTTAACTTGCGATATTACGTGTTGGCGACATTTTTCATGGTTTAAATCTTGTGGAGATTTTGGCGCAAATAATTGATGTTCAAAAACTTCTGGCGCAGTTTTTCCTGATATTAAAACTTTAAATGGCATTGGCATTCTTAAGCAAAAAGCAATATGCTCAAAATCAGAAAAATTCTTACCTTCAATGATATGTCTGATAAAAATTTCCATCATATCGGTAGTGCTGTCATTTTCATCTCCACACAAAACCACATCAGTATTTTTATTTAAAACCGCGTGATATTGCTGCACTAAATCTGGATTAATAGTATTAGTTTGTGATGCAACCCCAACCCCATAGCCAATTTTGCACGCCACAATAAAAAAGCGCATTTTTACTTTTTGCAATTCTTCATCTTGGTTTAAATAAGCAATAAAACCAGGAGGATAAAATTGTGAACCAATCGTTACAGCTCCATAATGTCCATGACCAACAAGAATTATCCTAAAATTTTCATCGGGTTTTTGTTGTAGTTGTGATTTCATTTCTTCACGAACAGCATTCAAAACATTTAAGGTTTCGGCTTTTTGGTCCAAAGCTTTGCCAGAAACCATAAAAGATTTTGCGCGTAAATCAGGAATAATATTAATGCCCTGCCCAAAAACAGAAATAGTGGAAGAATTGCGAGAAAAAAATGACTGTCGAGGAGCAGAAGATGAGAGCCGCGCAGCGGGGCGGGAAAGATTGGAAGCAAGAGAAGTAAATGCTGTTCTCATCAATTATTAATTTTGAATAAATTTAATTTTGTAGTGTTTGCTTAAGAGCCTGTTTAGAATTTTTTTTAATAAAAAACAGGCGCTAAAGCAAAGAACTTGGTCTTAATTTTTCAAGTTTTGTGCGGCAAAATCCCAGTTCACCAAATGATTCAAGAAAGTTTCAATATAAGTTGGGCGAGCATTTTGGAAATCTAGATAATATGCATGTTCCCAAACATCCATAGTTAAAAGTGGAGTTGCAGAAGTTGTAAGTGGGGTTTCGGCATTGCCAGTTTTGGTAATTTTTAATTTGCCATTTTCCAAAACCAACCAAGCCCAACCAGAACCAAATTGTGTGGCTCCAGCGTTTTTAAATTCAGTAACAAAATTTTCATAAGAACCAAAATCAGCTTCAATTTTTGCAAGCATTTCACCAGCTGGTTTGCCGCCGCCATTTGTTTTCATTGAATGCCAATAAAAAGTGTGATTCCAAACTTGCGCTGCGTTATTGAAGATTCCAGCTTTGGTTTTATCAGCAGCAGAAATTTTGATAATTTCTTCCAAAGACTTTCCAGCTAGATCAGTGTCTTTCACTAAATTATTGAGATTAGTCACATAGGCCTGATGATGTTTTCCATAGTGAAAATTTAAAGTATTTTCAGAAATATGTGGCGCCAATGCATTTCTTGCATAAGGCAAAGCGGGAAGTTCGAAAGTCATATTTGCTCCTTTGATTGGTTGATTGAAATTAATTTTGTAATTAAAAAGATTATTGTTTTTGCAGGCTGATAGAAGACCGGCAAGGCTCAAAACTGTTGCTGAAATTGTAGTTTTAATAAATGTTCTTTTGGAAATGTTCATAACTCGAAATATAAGTTTAGCTTTGTTGTAAGTCAATTATTGATTGCCACCAAACCTCATTTAATAATTGTCTCAATAAATTCTAACAAATTTTTTTCCATAATTTCATAGCTGAATTTTTCTCTTAATTCCTGGTGGGCGTTTTGTGTCATTATTGGAAAATTTTCTTTTTCTAAATAAGATTTTTTCATTGCTAAAAATAAGGATTCTATGTTGGTTGGTTCAAATAAATAACCATTGTAACCATCAATAATAATTTCTTGTGGACCAAAAGAATTACAAGAAATTACAGGTGTTTGATAGTTAAAAGCTTCAAGAATTGTCATTCCAAATGGCTCGTTTAAAGCTGGTTGTAAAAAAACATCAATTTGATTAAAAAATTCAGCCTGATTTTTTATCCAGCCGATAAATTTAACATTATTTTGTAAATTATGTTCTTGAACTAATTTTTCTAAAGCAAATTTTTCTTGTCCTTCGCCAGCAACAATTAATAGTGAATTTTTTTCAACTTCATCATTAAATTTTTTAAACATCGTAATTGCTGCTCCAATATTCTTTTCTTTAGATAAGCGCGACAAAATTCCAAAAACAAAATTATCTTTGGATTGATTGTTTTTGGTAAATGAAGAAATTTTATAGCCGTTATAAATGGTTTTAATTATACCTTTAAAGTTGCTGCTGATTATTTTTCTTTCAATATGCTTTGCAACACAAATTATATAATCAAAACCCAATATTCTTTTAATATTTCCACCATGATTTATTGCTAAAGTTTGATAAGTTTTTTTACTAAATTTTTGACACAAATTAACTGTTGCGGAAGTTCGACCATTGTGAGTAATTATCAACTCCGGCTTATATTTTTTTATTAAACACCATAATTTGAGCGCAGCAAAAATATCAAAATGACCCCTTATATTAAGAAATTTTATCTGAATATTTTGCTGTTGGAGAATTTTTAAATGACAAAATTTTTGAGGTACAATGCAAATCAAATTAATATCTTGCACTTTTTTCTGATGATCAAGAATTTTGCTATATTCCAAAAAAATATTTTCCATACCTCCACCAACCCCATCACTTTGAATTATGTTAAATATCGTTTTGATCTTTATGTCGTTCATAGCGTAATTAGTTTAATTGATTGATTTATTATTGAGTTTTTATTATTAACTATGCGGTTCTCATTAAAATGATTGAGACAAATTCTAACTTTTTATCATGAAAAGCAAACTATTCAAACAACATCAAAAAGATCAGGAAAAAGAGCTGAAAGAATCGGGTGCTGATAATGGGCAGGTTGATGAAGAGTTGGAAGTTGATGCCAGTGATACTGGAGTTGCTAGTAGTAAAAGTAGCAAAATTATTGCAATTATTGTTGTGGCAATTTTTATTACGGCGGTGGTTTATTTTATTTTTTTCAAAGGTGCCAAAAATAATAAAGCTGATAATTTAGAAGAGGTGCCGGCTAATCAATCAATAATTAATTCCCAAACTCCGGCAGTTGGTGCGCCAGCAGCTCCTGAGCCGGTTGAAGAGGTGGTTGATTTATCGCCGGAAGAGCCAGATATTTTGGATAAACCTAAACTTCCGGAAATTCCAAAATTGCCGGAAATTCCTAAGGATTTGAGTTTCAATAATACAATTTTGCCAAGTTTTTTGGATGTACCCAGAGATGATAAAAAACTTGATAATGCCGTTTCTCCTGTCAACCCAAACCAACCAAATCAAGCAATAAATCAAGCGCCAGTTGAAAAAAAACCAGAGCCGCCACTTGATCCAAGAAGAGCGCCAATCATTGTTGAAAGTTCCGCCGGAGGAGCTGTAACCAGCTCTTTAGAAAATGATCGTTTTGCTGGCGGCATTATTCCACTGAACAAAGACGCGATTAATAGCTTGAAGGAAACTAAAAACACTATTATTCCAACTATTGTTAAAGATCGTTCCACTACAATTATTCAAGGCAAGATGATGACTGCGGTTTTAGAAACGGCAATCAACACTGAAATTCCAGGCTCAATCAGAGGGATTATCAGTCGGGATGTTTATGCTGAGGCGGGCAATAATATTTTGATACCAAAAGGCTCAAGATTATATGGAAATTATTCAACCGCAATTGTGCGCGGGCAGGGCAGAGTAGAAATTAATTGGACAAGATTAATTAGGCCAGATGGTGTTGATTTAAAGATTGGCTTTGTTGCTGCTGATCAATTTGGTCGCGCTGGTATTGAAGGTGATATTGATAATAAATATGGTGCGGTTTTAACCAACTCACTTTTAACTAGCGTTTTAGCAATTGGCGGCGCAATCGCTGCGGAAAGATTGAGTGGTGGCGGAGCTACAACCACAACAACCAGCCCCAGCACCGGAACTTCAACAACAACCAGCCAACCTTCAGCCCAAGTTATTACCGATGTTAGTAAAACTTTGATTGATACAGTTGGACAAGTTGTTGGCAACGCTATTGATGTCAAGCCAGTAATTAGAATTGCCCAAGGCACAAAAATCACCATTATTGTCAACGCCGATTTATCTATACCGCCACTTAAGAGTTCGAAATAAAATGAATCAGTCTTCCAAAAGAATTAATCTGCATCTTATTTCTGATTCAACCGGAGAAACCTTAAGCTCGGTTTCGCGGGCGGTTTTGTCGCAATTTGAAGGCGTAGAATCTAACGATTTTGTTTGGCCATTGATTCGCACCAAAAGCCAGATTGAAAAAGTTAAAGATTCAATCACTAAAAACCCCGGCATCGTTCTTTACACGATAATGGAAGATAATTTGATTGAGATTTTGAAGAATCATTGTTATCAATTACAAATTCCCTGCATTCCGGTTTTATCAAGAATTATCAATGAATTTTCTAACTATTTAGGCTTGGATATCAGCCACAGCATTGGTCGGCAACATCTTTTGGATCGTGAATATTTTTCCCGAGTTGAGGCAATTAACTACACAATTAATCACGATGATGGTCAATCAAGTTGGGATTTATATGATGCTGACATAATTATCATCGGCGTTTCGCGCACTTCCAAATCTCCCACTTCCGTATATTTATCGTGCCGCGGTTATAAAACTGCCAATGTTCCTTTTGTTGACATCAAAACAATTCCAGAGAATATTTACGATTTGAAAAAGCCGTTGATTGTGGGCTTAACTATCAATCCGGAAAAATTAATTCAAATTCGCCAAAGCCGCTTGGCGCTTTTGGGTAAAGATATTGAAAGTGATTACATTGATGTTGAAGCGGTGAAGATTGAAATTGCTGAATCAAGAAAATTATTTGCCAAATTAAATTGTCCAATTATCGATGTAACCAAAAGATCGGTTGAAGAAACTGCGGCAAAAATCATCCAGCTTTACCAAGTTGGACGTGATAAATTAACTTCCAAATTAAATTAAATAAATATGCATAGAAATATTCTAATTGTTGATGATGAGCCGGTGCAGGTTAAATTGCTGGAAAGATTTATTGGCGATATGGATCATAATATTATCACGATGAATAACGGCAAACAGGTGGTTGATTTTTTCGTCGGTAAAAAACCAATTAACGGCATTCGTCCTAGCGAAGTGGCAATTATGTTGCTGGATTTATCAATGCCGGATGTTGATGGTTTGTCGGTTTTAAGACAAATTGCCAATGTTAAAGGTGATTTGCAAGTCATAGTTTTAACTGCCGGCAATGAAATTTCTTCAGCAATTTCAGCGCTTAATTTGGGCGCGATTGATTATATTATTAAAGGTGAAAAAGATTTATTCGCCCGAGTTGTAACCTCAATCAACAGCGCGATTGAAAAGAAAAATCTTAAACAACAAGTTTATAATTTAGAGCGCAAAAGCAATCACCAAGTTTCATTTTCAGATTTAATTGGCACCAGCCCAAATTTTATCGCTACCGTCAATTTGGCAAAAAAAGCCAGCAGTTCAAATGTGCCAATTTTAATTGAGGGCGAACCAGGAACCGGAAAAGAACTTCTAGCAAGAGCAATACACGGCGCCGGATCAAAATCAGGAAAGCCGTTCATTGCCGTTGATTGTGAATCAATCAGGCAATCAAATGCTGATCTAATTCTATTTGGCTGTGAAAAATCACCGGAACTTGGTATCGCTGAGAGATCTTTAGGAAAAATCAGAGAGGCTGACGGCGGCACTTTATTTTTAGACAATATCAATACTTTAGGATCAGATATACAAATTAAATTGCTCAGATTTATTCAGGACGGAACTGTTGAACAGATGGGCAGCAAATCAACCACCAAAGCCGGAGTGCGTATAATTTCTTCTACCAATCAAGATTTAGAAAGTTATGTGCGTCACGGCAGATTTAGAGAAGATCTTTATTATTGCTTAAATGTCTTTCTAATCTCGTTGCCATCTTTGTCTGAGCGCGGCATTGACGATATTAGAATGTTGTCTGAAAATTTTTGCCGAGATTTTAGCGTTAACGAAAATAAAAAAATCAAAGGCTTAAACGACGATGCCATGCAAATGCTTTGCAAGTTCGATTGGGAAGATAATATTCGTCAATTGAGAAGTTATATTTTTCGAGCAGTTGTGCTTTGCGACGAAGAAATTTTAAAGCCAGAACATTTCCCGCAAATTGTTAATTCGGATAGCTTCAGCAAAAGCAATAGAAAGAAGCCGCAAGATTTTAGCAAAAAAGTTGGCATCATTGATTTGTTTCATTTGGACGGTAAATGTAAAGATTTAGAAGAGTTGGAAACAGAAATATTCACCAAGCTTTTGGGTTGCTTTGACGGCAATTTATCGGAAGTTTCTAAGCAGCTTAAAGTTGGTCGCTCAACAATTTATCGCAAATTAAAACCAGAATTTCTCAATGACAAAAATTAAAAAAGCAGTTTTTCCAGTTGGTGGTTTGGGCACTAGATTTTTGCCGGCAACCAAATCAATGCCCAAAGAAATGTTGCCAATTGCCAACAAACCTCTGATTCAATACGCTTTTGAAGAAGCAAGAAACGCCGGCATTGAAGAATTTATTTTTGTCACCGGCAGAAATAAAAACGCCATCAATAATCACTTCGATCACGCTTATGAATTAGAATCGGCGTTAGATGAAAAGGGTAAAGAAACTGAACTTAAACAGGTTATGGATTGGCTGCCCAGCGCTGGGCAAATTGCTTTTGTGAGACAACAACAACCTTTGGGTTTGGGTCACGCGGTTTGGTGCGCTAGAAATTTTATTGGCAATGAGCCATTCGTGGTGATTTTGGCTGATGAAATGATTTTGGATAAAACCAATTTTCTAAAATCGATGATTGATTTACAAAATCAAAACGAGGCAAATTCCAGCGTAATTTCAGTTGCGCCAGTTGATAAAAATGATGTTTATAAATATGGCATTATTGAAGCTGAAAAGAACAGCCAAAAAATTATTGATATGGTCGAAAAACCTGCTCCAGATCAAGCTCCATCCAATTTAGCAATTAACGGTCGTTATATTTTACAACCGCAAATTTTTGATTATTTAGCCAAATGCCAAAAAGGTAGCGGCGGCGAAATTCAATTAACTGATGCAATGCGTTTGATGGCGAAAGATTTTCCATTTTATTACCAAACCTATAACGGGGTTCGTTTTGATTGTGGAAATGTTTTGGGATATTTAGAAGCCAACATTGCTTTTGCTTTAGAAAATCCCAAAATTAAAAATGAAGTTTTAAAAATTATTAACAAATATTTATAAACATATGAAAAATCAAATATCTAAAGAAGCACAACAAAAGCACAGAACCGCATTAAAAAAAGCAAAATTCGACCACAAACAATACAAACAATTTATCCGCGAAGAAATTGCCCGTATTCCTAATGTCAATCAAGAACCTTTAGAATTAATCTTAGATCAGCTAACCCCACCACAATTAGAAATTATCCGCGCCCAAACAAAATCATCAGCTTCTCCAGAATTTAGAGCAACAATGATGGTACTAATTTTAGCTTTATGCACCGGACATATGGGCGCGCAAGAAGGTGTTGATTTTGTCTTGCCGGAAACAACCGCATATGATTTTTTACCTGATTATTCTGAAGCCTTAGCCAAAGCTTCATTAATAGCCGGTCAAATCACCAGCGCCGCCGCACCTTTTGTGCCGATGGCTGTTTCTAAAAGTAGAAGATCAGCTCGATCTTTTGGAGCTGCCGCCGCAACTTCTGCGGCTTTAGGTTCATTGCCAACGGTTAGTGGTGCAGTTGCGAAGAATAAGGTAAATGAAAGTCCAGAATTTATGAATTTCTTTTATGCATGCGGCAAAGGTGAATTGCGGTTCGTTACACCAAAATTAGAAGAAATAAAAACTCAATTAGGCGAAGAATCGGACAGAGCTTCTAAACGAAAAGCAAAAGAATTTTTACTTTCTGTTGATAAAGGAAACGTAGTATCTCCTTTATTTTTTGCTTCTAATTTAAATCAGCCACAAGTTGTAAAAGCAATTTTAGAATCAGTAAAAGACTCGGAGGATTTTTTAAGAGAAATTTTAATGCGAGAATATGCTGGCTCTACAACTTTTCTTCATCCGTGCAACAAAGGAAATCATAAGGTTGTAAAAGTAATTTTAGACATAGTAAAAGACAATCCTGAGCTTTTAAAAGAAATATTGACACAAAAAGATCAAAGCGGGGTCTCGTCTTTTTTATGGGCTTGTAATAAAATGCATCACAAAATCATAAAGTTGATTGTGGAAGCTGTAAAAGAATACCCGGAAATATTAAAAGAAATATTAAGGGAAAAGCTAAGAGGAGATTCAGTTATGCAATTGCTTTGTGAAATGAATCGAGATCAAACTAAATTGATCATAGACATATTTAGATCTGATATGGATTTTTTAAAGGAAATATTAGAAGACCAAAATAGTACTGGTAATTCAGCTTTATATAGTGCATCAGCTATAAAAAAAGATCCTGAACTGGTAAAATTAATTTTGGATGCCGTTAAGAGTGATGCCAATTTTTTAGAAAAAATCTTAACACAACCGAATAACAACCTTAGAATTACGGCTTTAGTGGCGGCCGTTCATGATAATGATCTTGAAATCATGGAAGTAATATTGGATGTATTAATTCCTAATCACCCAGAAATATTAAAGAAAATTTTAGGAAAGGATGCCCCGGTAATATTAAATGACTTGCTGGTACTTGGACACAATCATTTGATAAAAAAGATGCTACCTTTTTATCCAGAAGTTAGAATTGATAGATTGCCGGATCATTATGCAACCCCTCACTCCGGTACGATTCCTCACTATTTAAGATCCCTCGCTTCATCAGGTTTTTTATCTCCAAACTCTAATTTAAAAGTAGAAACTTCTTCATTGGAGGCGACTGGTCAACTCAAAGCAGTTGCGTTGGAAGACGCATTTTTGAATGACCCTATTTTAGTTGATGCGGGTGGCAAAAAAACATTAATAATGCCGTTTATTGATTTAGAACATTATAACAATCAGGTTAAGACTGGTAAGATTCCTCAATTTAAAAGTGACATTCAGCACTCTTTAGAGGTGGCGTCACAAAATAAAGCCGACATCGTATTAAAAGTGACCGGAGCTGTGTTGGGTAGTGGTCATGCTGTAGTTCTAAAGCTTTCTCCAACAGAAAAAGGTCTGTGGAAGGTTCGTATTATTGATTCAAACCCAAGAGTAACAGATCAGTATTTTTGTGACGAGATAGAAAAAATTTTACTTCATGCGGGCATTGCAATATATAAACCAAAAATAGACCCAGTTATAATACCAAATGTATCCAACAGCCTTGCCGACGGATTTTGTTCGCAAATTGCGGATATGAATATCGCATTCATTGCATCCGGCTTAGCACTGCAGGCGCAAAAATATTGCGAGTCAGCAGGGCGCGATTGTGTATTTCAATTGGTCAAAAAATTACACCCTCCTATAGAAAAATCTCTATCAGCCAAATTGCAAACAATAAAAGAAGAAATGAAAAATCCTCCTGCAATGCCTTCTCCAAGAGAATCTCAAAAACTTGCTGGTCAACATCGGGAATTGTAATTTGCTTTAGAAAATCCAAAAATTAAAAATGAAGTTTTAAAAATTATTAACAAATATTTCTAAACACATGAAAGATCAAAAAAGTCCTGCCGCAAAAAGATCTCGTGTTCAGTCTTTTCAACCTCCATTCTTTAAAGAAGCAAAACAATTACGCAGAAAAGAATTAGAAAAAGCAAAATTCGACCACAAAAAATACAAAGAATTTATCCGCGAAGAAATTGCCCGTATTCCCAATGTCAATCAAGAACCTTTAGAATTAATCTTAGATCAGCTAACCCCAAGACAATTAGAAATTATCCGCGACCAAACACAATCATCAGCTTCTAGGGAATTTAGAGCAACAATGTTGGTGCTAATTTTAGCTTTATGCACCGGACATATGGGTGCGCAAGAAGGTGTTGATTTTGTCTTACCGGAAATAGATGCGTATGATTTTTTACCGGATTATTCTGAGGCCTTAGCCCGGGCTTTAGAAATTGCCAATAAAGTGACCAGCGCCGCCGCGCCTTTTGTGCCGATGGCTGTTTCTAAAAGCAGAAAGGGAGCCGCGGCTATGGCTTTAGCCACTTTAGGTTCATTGCCAAATGCTGAAGCTTCAGGTCAGAAGGTAGTAACACTGAATGGTGAAAGTTTTTTTCTTGCCTGTGCCAAAGGTGATTTGAAATTAGTTACACTTCAATTAGAGGCAATTAAAAATGAAATTAAAAAAGGATCTTCAGGAGCAAAATATAATGTGGTAAAAGAAATTTTGCTTTTTTTGGACAAAAAAAAGCAATCATCCGCTCTATTTGTCGCAGTGGGCCTTGGTCATGTTGAAATTGCAGAACAAATTCTAGAGGCAGTAAAAGATTCAGATGAAATACTTACGGCAATGCTAACGGGAACAAATCTACAATATGAATTCACAGTTTTATCCTATGCATCTGCTAAAGGTCACTATAAAGTTGTAGAAAAAATTCTAAATTCAGTAAAGAATAATCCCAAACTTCTAGAAATAATTCTGCTTCAAAAAGACAAAAAAGGTTCATCACCATTGCTTTGGGCTTCAGATAATAAATATGATAAAATTGTAAAGTTAATTTTAGATGCTGTAAAAAAACATCCCGAAATTGCAAAGAAAATATTAAGACAAACCACAGATAAAAAAGCATCCCCATTGCGTATAGCTTCTTATTACAGCTCTGATTGTGCCAAGTTAATTGTAAATGCTGCCAAGTCTGTTGATATGGATTTTCTAAAAGAAATATTAGAAAGTTCAGAAAATTCAACTTCATCAATTCTACGCAATGTGATAATTTGTCTTAAAGATCACGAGGTTATCAAATTTATATTAGATGCCATTGGGGATGATGTTGATTTTTTAGAAAAAATCTTAACATTAAAAGGCCGTGTTTTGATGACAGCCTCTTATTTTAATAATTTTAAGGTTATGGAAGTAATCTTAGAAGCCTTAATTCCAAATCATATAGAAGTATTAAAGAAAGTTTTAGGAGAAGATGCTTCAAAATTCTTAAACGAATTATTGATACTTGGTCATGATAATTTAATAAAAAAAGTTCTTTCCGCTTATCCAGAAATTAAAATTGAGCAGTTTCCAGATCATTATATAGCACCTAATTCTGGTAGGGTTCCATTTTATATAGGATCTTTAATTTCAACTGGTTTATTTAAAAAGCCTAATTTAGAAGTAAAATTTTTTTCATTGGGAGCGGATGGTCAACCTAGATTATCTATTTCAACAGACATCTCTTCAGATAAACCTTTTTTGATTGATATTGCTGGTAAAAAAACTTTAGTAGCACCGTTTTTTGATTCTCAACACTATGAATTTGCGTATAAAGATCAGTTCAAAAGAAATTTTAAGCAATATTTTGAATTAGCGTTAAACAACAAAGCTGATATTGTGTTCAAACTTAATGGAGAGTACGAGGCGCAAGGTGGTCATTCTGTGGCTCTTAAACTCTCTCCACCAGCCAAAAAAGATGGCTTGTGGCAGGTTAGTATTTTTGATTCAAACGCAATATTAACAGACGAGTATTTTTGTAAAATTGTGAAACGAATATTGCCCGAAATGGGTATTAAAATATCTGAGCCAAAAATAGAGCCGGTTATAATGCTAAATTTTTCGGCAAAAGATGATGAAGGTTCTTGTTCGCAAGTTGCAGATATAAATGTTGCTATAGTTGCAATTGGCTTAGAAAAAAGTGCTAGAGAATTTTGTCGATCAAAAGGGAGGGGTTGCCTCGATGTTTTGGTGGAAGAATTACACCCTCCTATAAAAAAATCTCTATCAGCCAAACTTAAAAAAATAAAAGAAGAAATGAAAAACCCTCCTGCAATGCCTTCTCCAAGAGAATCTCAAAAACTCGCTGGCGAACAACATCTGGAATTATAACTAAATTTTAAAATCTAAGAATTAACCAATATGCCTCATAATAAAAACACAACTGCCATAGTTTTTCCGGGTCAAGGTTCGCAAATTGTGGGAATGGGTAAAGATTTATTCGATAATTTTTCCTCAGCCAAACAAGTATTTGCAACTGTTGATGAGGTTTTAGGTTTTAAACTTTCGCAAATAATTTTTGCAGGACCAAGTGAAGAATTAACTAAAACTCAAAATACTCAACCAGCTTTGATGGCGGTTTCAATTGCTTTGGTAGAAGTTTTAGAAAAAGAATTTGGCAAAAAAATTGTTGATTTATGCAGTTTTGTTGCTGGTCATTCACTTGGTGAATATTCTGCTTTATGTGTGGCAGGCGCAATGTCTTTAAAAACTACTACTGAGCTTTTACAAATTCGTGGCAACGCTATGGCAAATTGCGGCGCTAAAACGGTTGGCTCAATGGCGGCAATTTTGGGAGTTGAAGTTGATGTAGCTAATTTAATTGCCAGTGAAGCCGCGCAGGGCGAGGTTTGTCAAATTGCTAATGATAATTCAGTTGGACAAATCGTTATCAGCGGTTCTAAATCCGCTATTTTGCGCGCTTTAGAAATTGCTAAATCCAAAGGCGCCAAACGCGCAATCGAACTTCCCGTCAGCGGCGCTTTTCATTCAGCTTTAATGAGTGAAGCCGAAAATGAAATGCGAATTGCTTTGACAAAAGCTGAAATCAAAACGCCAACAATTCCTCTAATTGCCAATGTAACCGCCAAAGAAGTTTCTAACCCAGAAGAAATCAAAGAACTTCTAGCCAAACAAATCACCGGCTCAGTTAGATGGCGCGAAACTATGCTTTATCTAGAAAGCAAAGGCATCAAAGAGATTATCGAAATTGGCTCCGGAAAAGTTTTAGCGGGATTGGTGGGCAGAACTTGTAAAGATATGACTTCAAAATCAATCCAGAATTTGGCGGATATTAAATTGTTTGCTGAATAAATTTCATTGTTAAGTTCTGAATTGCCGCGCGGAGCTCGGGGTGACGATGTTTGTAATTTAACTCTAAATTTCCAACGCCGTCACCCCGAGCTCCGCGCGGCAATCCAGACTAAAACTGCATAACTCCTATCAAAGAAAAGTCAGCCGGTAAAAAATTTTGTTTTTGTGATTTGGTTGCGGGGGCTATATTTAAAAAAACCTTGTTAACCCTTGATATTATTGGGCTTATGTTTTTGGTGATTCATTTTGTACATAAAAGAATAAATAGTTCGTAATAAAGATAGGTTGACTTAAGTTCACTTATTAACTAATATTATATTATTACTAAGTAGTAAAAAACTATATTATATGATATTATGTTATCACTTGTTACTATATCAAAAACCCAAAAGAAATTATCTGAGAATACGCGCTTACAAAGATTGAAGCTGCAGCTAACTCAACAAGGTTTAGCAGAGCGCTCTGGTGTGCCATTGCCAACTTTACGTAAATTTGAACAAAAAGGATTAATTTCCCTAGAAGGATTTTTGAAATTACAAATGGTTTTAGGTGGTCTGGAAAATCTTGTTAAAGCGATACAGCCAGAACAGACTTCTTTCTCTTCCATTGATGAAGTGCTGGAAGCTAATAAAATTATACGAAAAAGAGGAAGCCGAAAATGAATAATTATGAATCTGTAAATGAGGTAAAAGTTGGGCTGAATTTTGGTTATTCGACCATTCCAGTTGGTCGCCTAGCAATACGAGATCGCAAAATCTATTTTGAATATCACAGCACCTTCATTGAAGCGAATCTAAATATATCGCCATTGCGCCTACAGTTGAAATCTGGAGTAAGCAGTTTTGATTACAATTTGTTTGAAGGGCTTCCCGGAATATTTAACGATAGCCTTCCTGATGGGTGGGGACGACTACTCTTTGATCGTTTTGCTCGCTCGCTTGGTATTTTGCCTTCCGACATTACGCCATTAGATCGCTTGGCACATGTTGGTTTGAATGGTCTTGGCGCACTTGTTTATGAGCCAGATCGCAGCACTCAAGAAAACAGCAATAGTATTAACTTGGACAAGCTAGCAGAACAAGCGCGAGAAGTTTTGAATGGAACATCTGATGAAGTTCTACAAGACCTTCTGGCTTTAAATGGCTCATCAGCTGGCGCACGTCCAAAAGTTCTGATAGGTCTGAATAATGATCGGAAAAATATTATTCATGGCATACATGAATTACCTGATGGATATACGCCTTGGATCGTCAAATTTGGTAACGCACAAGATAGCGCAGATGCTGGTGCAATTGAATATGTTTACGCTTTAATGGCTAAAAAAGCTGGGATTTTTATGCCCGATGTTCACTTATTTTCAGCTCAAAAAAATGCGGGTTATTTTGCAGTTAAGCGTTTTGATCGAAATGGCAAAGAGCGTTTTCATATGCACACAGCCTGCGGTTTATTGCATTCTGATTTCAGAATTCCATCGCTCGATTATGAGGATTTGATTGCTCTAACAAGTGCTCTGACTCGTGATGCGCGCGAAATTGAAAGGCTATATCAACTGGCAGTGTTTAATGTTCTTGCACATAACCGCGATGATCATTCCAAAAATTTCAGCTTCCTAATGGATGAAAAAGGCGAATGGAAACTATCACCAGCTTATGATTTAACTTTTTCATCTGGCCCGCGCGGCGAACAAAGCACTATGGTTATGGGTGAAGGACGAAATCCTGGCATTGATCATCTGATTAAATTGGGATATGAGACCAAATTATCTAAAGTGCGTATTACTGAGATTATAGATCAAACCCAGACAGCATTGGCAAGTTGGGAAGTTTTGGCCAATGAATATGGCGTATCTGCAAATAATATTCGTTTGATTGGCAAGCATATCTTACGGTAATAAAGGAATTTGAAGATAAATTACACATCCGCCGAGAAGTCTTGATTTTAAAGGCTATATTGAAGTTTTTTGGAAGTCTTTAGAAATGGAATTGGTTGCGGGGGCCAGATTTGAACTGACGGCCTTCAGGTTATGAGCCTGACGAGCTACCGGGCTGCTCCACCCCGCGATATATAGATGAGAAGAGGGCTGATTATTAGAATCTAACTACTAAAAGCAAGTTTTATTTTTTTAGGTTTATTTTTTATAAAAACTAAAAATCGTTTCCTTATATTTTCTTTGTTCCAAAAGCTCCAATTTTCCTGCCAAAGCTTTCAGATTCTCATCCAAAAAATGTTCAATAATTATCAAAGCATTATCAGCAATCCAGCCAGCTTCTAAAAGGTTTATTGCCGCAGTTGCGGCGAGGTTTTTATAGTAAGGTGGGTCGATGAAAATTAGATTATATTGTTGACGATTTTTGAAGATTGGTTTGGTGGCGTCAAAGCAAAAAAATTCTAAATTATTTTCTTTGAGCAATTGAGCATTAGCCTTGGCAAGATCTAAATGATCACGATTATTATCAATTAAACTCGCAGATTTTACTCCGCGAGAAATTGCCTCCAAAGCCACAGCGCCACTGCCGCAAAAGACATCCAAGAAATTACAATTTTCAACTTCAAAATCAGTATGACGAATTTTTTCAGAAGAAAATAAAACATTAAATAAATTCTCCCGATTTTTATCTGAAGTTGGACGCAAGCTTCTAAAATCCTTACATTCCAATAATTTTCTGCCGCGATGTTTGCCGGTTATAATTCTCATATATAATTTAGTCGTAAGTCGTAAGTCGTAAGTCGTAAGTCGTAAGTCGTAAGTCATAAGTCATAAGTCATAAGTCATAAGTCGTAAGTCATAAGTCATAAGTCATAAGTCATAAGTCATAAGTCATAAGTCATAAGTC
>JAZKFV010000012.1:57575-137131 GCA_040386195.1 Pseudomonadota bacterium
TAAGTCATAAGTCATAAGTCATAAGTCATAAGTCATAAGTCATAAGTCATAAGTCGTAAGTCATAAGTGTTGGGTTTTTTTTACTTACGACTTATGACTTACGACTTACGACTATTTTATTGATACCGCGCTTTATCGGCATAATAAACGCCGAGCAATTTTACGGATTTGGAAAAAAAGCCAACCTCTTCTAAAGCCAAGCCAACATTATGCTCAGAAGGGTGACCTTCGATTGAAATAAAAAATTTTGCTTGGGAAGATTTGCCGCTGGGAATATAGCTTTCCCATTTGAGCAAATTAACTCCGTTAGTCGCAAAGCCGCCCAGAGCTTTATAAACTGCACCGGGAATATTTCTAACTGTGAAAAGCATTGTGGTGATAACCTTGCCTTTGGCAGGATCTGGGTCAATGGCTTGTTTGGAAATAACAATAAAGACGGTGAAATTTTCATCGCCGCTATCTTGCATATTGCTTTTGATAATTTCTAAACCATTTAATTCTACCGCCAGTTTTGAACAAAGCGCCGCTTTATTTTTGCTATTTTGACTAGCAATAAATCTTGCCGCTTCGGCGGTGTTTGAACATTCAATTTGTTTGATATGCAGCGCGCTCAAATTTTTACGGCATTGCATCAAAGCTTGGGGATGAGAATAAATTTCGGTGATGTCTTCCAGCTTGGTGCCTTTACCAGCGGCAAGATGATGTTCAATTTGCACAAAATGTTCAGCGATAATTGAAATATTGCCATCTTGCAAAAGATTGTGAATCTCCGAAACCCGCCCAGCATATGAGTTTTCCAGCGGAATCATGCCATAATCAACCTCGCCATTTTCTACTGCTTTAAAAACATCAAAAAAAGAGCTGTGCGGAACAGTTGTAAAGTCAGGATAAAACTGGCGGCAAGCCAAATCAGAATTAGCGCCGGCTGCGCCTTGAAACGCGATTTTTTTAGTCATTGTATGATTGGATGTTTCATTGAGAAATTAAGCATTTGACATTGAGCCAAGCCTGCAGAATAATGGACGACCTATTTTTTTCAAATTGTTTTTAAGAAATTATGCATAAAAACTGGTCAATCAATTCTTGGCAAAACCTGCCAATCAAGCAACAGCCCATCTATAACGATAAGGCTGAGTTAAAAAAAGTTGAAAATGAATTAAGGCAATTTCCTGATCTAGTTTCGTTCGACGAAGTTGATGAGCTCAAAGCGGATTTGGCAAAAGTTGCCAAAGGCGAAGCCTTTTTGCTGCAAGGCGGCGACTGCGCCGAAAGCTTTGCGGAATTTAATCACGCTAATATCAAAGGCTATTTTCGCACTATTTTGCAAATGACAATTGCTTTGATGTATGGGCTGAAAAAGCCGGTAGTTAAGGTTGGGCGCATTGCTGGGCAATATGCCAAACCAAGATCAGATGATTTTGAAACTATCAACGGCGTTTCGCTGCCAAGCTACAGAGGCGATATTATTAACGGCATTGAATTTAATGAAGCGTCAAGAAGATGCGATCCGCAAAGATTGATCAAATCTTATTTTCATTCGGCGGCAACTCTGAATTATATTCGCTCGCTGGCTCTTGGTGGCTATGCTTCGCTGAAAAATGTTAATAGTTGGAATGAAGAATTTGCTTCGAGCTTAACTCACAAAGGTAATATTGAAGAAATTATCAGCAGCGTTAATCAAGCGCTTTCTTTTAT
Organism: Pseudomonadota bacterium; assembly: GCA_040386195.1. GTDB lineage: Bacteria > Pseudomonadota > Alphaproteobacteria > Rickettsiales > UBA1997 > JAJTCH01. The sequence continues at coordinate 59,271 of JAZKFV010000012.1, forward strand.
TGAATCTTGCGGTTTAAACTCGAAAGAATTTTTGCAATTAAACAGCGCCAAATTTTACACTTCTCATGAAGCGTTGCTATTAAACTATGAACAACAATTCACCCGCAATTTAGCTGGCTCTGATAAATATTATGATTTATCGGCGCATCTATTGTGGATTGGAGATAGAACCAGAGGCGTTAATGACGCTCATGTTGAATTTATGCGCGGCATTGAAAATCCGGTTGCTTTCAAAGTTGGACCTTCAATTTCTGAATATGATTTAATCAAATTGCTCGATATTTTAAATCCAAAAAATGAAGCTGGAAAAATCACTTTAATTGCCAGAATGGGCGCTTCTAAGGTTGAAAGCTTGTTGCCGAAATTGGTTGAAAAAGTTAAAAGTGAAGGCAGACAAGTGATTTGGTCTTGCGATCCAATGCATGGCAACACGGTAAAATCTTCAACTGGTTATAAAACAAGAAAATTTGACGACATTTTATCCGAAATAAAATCGTTCTTACAAATTCACAAATCAATTGGAACTTACGCCGGCGGAATCCATTTTGAAATGACTGGGCAAGATGTGACTGAATGTTTGGGGGGCAATCAAGAAATATCTGAACTTGATTTGCAAAACCGCTACCACACTCATTGCGATCCAAGATTAAATTCTTCGCAAAGCTTAGAATTAGCGTTTTTAATTGCTCAAGAACTACAAGGAGAAATTTAATTATTTATGACAAAAACCTCAAAAAAATTCGCTCAAATTGCCTTAATTGGCGCGCCAAATGCGGGCAAATCAACTTTAGCTAATTTTTTAGTTGGACAAAAAATCTCCATCGTTTCGCCCAAAGTTCAAACGACCAGAAACACTATCAAAGCAATAATGGTGGAGGGCGAAACCCAAATTGTTTTTCTCGATACTCCCGGAGTTTTTATTCCTAAAACCACAAGACCATTGGAACGCGCAATTGTTAGAGCCGCTTGGCAAGCGATTAAAGAGGCAGATTTTGTTTGTTTGTTGATTGATGCCAATAAGGGTTTGGGCGATAACAACGAACAAATTCTCAAAGATTTAGAATTTCATAAAATCAAACCAATCATTGTCATTAACAAAGTTGACTCAATTCAAAAAGAAAAAGTTTTAGGAATAATTGCTGAGTTGGCAAATCGTGGTTTTGAACAAATATTTTTAATCTCCGCCACAACCGGCGATGGAGTGGCGCCGTTGAAAAAACATTTAATTGAAATTGCCGAATTTGCGCCGTGGCAATTTAATGACGACGAAATTACTGACGCACCAATGAAATTTGTTGCTGCCGAAATTACTCGTGAAAAATTATTTTTAAAACTCAGCCAAGATTTGCCTTATTCGCTTTATGTTAAAACCGATTCTTGGGAAGATTTAAACAATGGACAAGTTAAAATTAAACAAACCATTGTGGTTCTAAAAGAAAGCCAAAAAATGATTGTGCTGGGTAAGGGCGGATCAATGATTAAGCAAATCGGCGAAGAGTCACGCAAAGATATTGGTGAAATTTTAGGAACCAAAGTTCATTTGTTTTTATTTGTTAAAGTGGAAGAAGATTGGATTAATAAAAAAGAAAGTTATGAAAGTTATGTTTGATAATTTATAATAAAGTAGCTACATTGTAATTACTTTTTTAAAATAAAATTATAAAAATATGTTCACCAAAATAATTTCCATTGGCAATTCTAAAGGCATTAGAATCCCGCAAGCTTTGCTGGCAGAATTTGATTTTAATGATCTAATTAATATCACTAAAACCAAAGACAAAATCATTCTTGAGCCAGTTAAAAAGGTTAGAGAAGGCTGGGTTGACGGTTTTAAAAAAAATAAAAAATCCAAAATCGATTTTGTCGCTAATGATTTTGATAATCTTGAGTGGAAATGGTAAAAAATTATGAAGAGATTTGATATTTATCTAGTCAATCTTGATCCTACAATTGGCAGCGAAATTAAAAAAATTCGACCAGCTTTATTGATAAGTCCGGATGAGATGAATGATAATTTAGATACCGTAATTATTGCTCCGATGACCACTACTATTAGAAAATGGAAGACCAGAATAGCAATTAGTTTTGAAGGTAAAAAAGGTCAGGTAGCTCTCGATCAAATTAGAGCGGTGGATAAAAAAAGACTGGTTAAAAAATTAGGGAAAATTAGTAGCCAAGCCGCAAGATTGTCGCTAGACACTTTACAAGAAATGTTCAAATTATGAATACAATTGATCTAAACGAAATAGAAAAATTCACCAAAATGGCCGATGAATGGTGGTCAGCAACTGGCAAATTCAAGCCTTTACATAAATTTAATCCTTGTCGAATTACTTACATTAGAGAAAAATTAATTAATCATTTTGCTCTTGATCCTTCTTTTGCAACTCCTTTAAAAAATCTAAAAATTCTTGATGTTGGCTGCGGCGGCGGTTTGCTTTGTGAGCCTTTCAAGCGCCTTGGTGCTGATGTTGTTGGTATTGATGCTGGCGAAAAAAATATTGCCGTGGCAAAAATTCATGCCGAAAAAAGTGGTTTAGAAATTGATTATCGCAACCAAGATGTTGAAGAATTGGCTAAAACTGATGAAAAGTTTGATGTGGTTTTGGCGATGGAAGTTGTTGAACATGTTGCTGATGTTGAAAAGTTTTTAGCAGCAGCAAAAAATTGTCTGAAGCCAAATGGCCTGCTATTTGTTGCCACATTAAATCGCACTGCCAAATCTTATCTTAATGCCATTATCGGCGCGGAATATGTTTTGCGTTGGTTGCCGCGCGGAACGCATGATTGGAAAAAATTTTTAAAACCATCGCAAATCAATAAAATTGCTGAAGAAAATAATTTGCAACTTTTAGAATTATCTGGATTTTCTTATAATATATTGAAAGATGAATGGAAAAAAACTAATGATGTGCAGATTAATTATGTGATGGTTTTTTCGCTGATCACTTAGATTTCTTCAACTAATATTAACAAAATTTATAAATTATTTATGAAACAAAGCTCGCAACCAAAAGAACAGAAAAATAGTTTTTTGCAAAAGTTATTTAATAGATTTGTTAGCGCAATTACTGATATTTTTTCTAAAAAACAAGGTTCAGTAATAATCACTCCGGAAAAAAATGAGCAAGTTGATAAAATAGTGGAACAAGCCGAAGAGATGCAAAGTTTGCTTGGTGGTTTTGTTAAAAGAACTGAAAAAAGAAAAGAAGAGTTGGAACAAAAAAGACCAAAACCTAAAACCGCGGCTCCTTCATTGCCAAAACCAAAATATGATTTTCCTGATGTTCCAACTCATGATGTTAAGTTGAGCTCTACTAAAGCTGAAGCAAAACAAACAACTAAACCAAAGCCAAAATATCCGGCAGAACGAAAACAAGATCCGCAAGAAGTGCGAGATATAAGAAAGAGTCTAGAAACTTTATCTGGTCAATTTTTTTTAGATAAGCTTGATGAGCAACAAAAAGAAAGACAATTAGATACTGAATTGGATAGAAATCTTAGAGAAATTCGCGCAACTCATCCAGAAGCAAAGCAGTTATTCTCTGATAGATACAAGTCTAGAGCTTCTGTAGGATCAGCGAATAATTCAACATCAACAGGAAGAGGTTAATTTGCGGTAATTTTTAATTATCATTTTAACAAATTTAAGTAATGAAAAAAACTTCTATTGTATTTTTTATCTTCTCTTTGTCTGCGCTGGTAGTCAGTAAAAATATTTTTGCTTATACTATGAAAAAAGAAAATCCTAATTTAACCGAGTTTCAAAAATATGTCATTAAAGGCGGCACTGAACCCGCTTTTAAAAATGAATATTGGAATAATAAAAAAGATGGAATTTATGTTGATGCAGTTTCGGGTGAGCCTTTATTTTCTTCAACTGATAAATATGATTCTGGCACTGGCTGGCCTAGTTTTACTAAGCCAATTTCTGAAAACATTATTGAAAAAGGCGATTATTCTTTTGGGATGACGCGCATGGAAGTGAAATCTAAAAATGCTGATTCGCATTTGGGTCATTTATTTGATGATGGACCAATTGCTCGAGGTGGAAAAAGATATTGTATTAATTCGGCTGCTTTGCGATTTGTTCCCAAAGAGAATTTGGAGAAAGAGGGTTATGGGGAATATTTGAAATTGTTTCGTTAATGACGCTTGTCATCCTGAGCGTAGCGAAGGATCTTATGATCCAAGTGCGGTCTTTATTCGCAGCTTGATTCAAGAGATCCTTCGCTACGCTCAGGATGACAATGTGACAGGATGACAATGTGACTTAAGGGATGACGGGTAATCTTTTTTACCACTTCTTTCTACCTGAAGATCCTTCTTTATTTTTCCAATCTCTACCACCAGCTCTTGGCGCTCTATCTCTATCGCCGCCGCGATCACCGCGAGGTTCAAAGCTGCGTCCGCCGCTGCTTTCTTGTTTATCTTTCGCTCTAGAAACAATTGATCTGCCGCTCGAATTTTGTTGGAAAGAGCGTAAGATATTTTCAGCATCTTCAAAGGCAACTGCGATGAAAGAGAAAGTATCTAAAACTTTAATATCATCAATTTTGCTGGAAGGAACGCCGGTTTCTTGCGAGATAAAACTAGCAAGTTTAGCAGGATCCATTCCGTCAGCGCGACCTTTAGCAACAAACAAGCGCGCAGTTCCTTTACGATCGACATAACTTTTTTGTCCGCCATGAGAATAGCCGCTGGCGCCGCGGTCATCATATTCGTGGAAATCACGATTTTTGCGATTTGAACCATCGCCGATTTTGTTGTAGCTTTTTTCGTTTAATTCGTCTTTGAAAGTATTTTTCAAAATCGCCGCTACCACTTCTTCGGGATTATTTTCAGCAAGAATTTCTTTAGCAATTTCTTTGAAATCTTCAAAATCTCCTGAAGCAACAATTTTAGCAATTGAGTTTTTGATTCTTTCTTTTTTGCTGTCGATAACTGCCTGAACATTAGGAACGCTTTGTTTTTCAATCTTGGCGTTAGCAACTCTTTGAATGCTCACTAATTTGCGATATTCTGAAGGAGTAATCAAGGTGATGGCAGTTCCTGATTTGCCAGCGCGTCCGGTTCTACCGATTCTATGCACATAAGATTCAGGATCTTGTGGAATAGAATAGTTGATCACGTGAGTTAAATTATCAACGTCAATACCACGAGCGGCAACGTCGGTTGCAACTAGAATGGTGATTTTTTTATCTTTGAATTTTTTTAGAATTCTTTCGCGTTGACCTTGAGAAACATCGCCGTGTAAGGCTTCTGCTCTGCAGCCACGATTAATTAATTTACTGGAAATTTCGTCAGCATCCAATTTGGTTCTGCAAAAAATCACCCCATAAAAATGTTCTTCAACATCAATGATGCGGTAAAGCGCTTCAAACTTATCAGCTTGCGCAACTTCAAAATAAATTTGTTGAATATTGTTTTGAGTAATGGCGTCTCTTTTAGCGGCGACCACTTCAAAATCTCTCATATAACTTTTTGCCAAACGCATAATGTTGTCAGGCATTGTTGCTGAGAAAAGCAACATTCTTTTTTCTTTAGGAGTTGATTTTAAGATGGTTTCAATATCTTCAACGAAGCCCATATTTAGCATTTCGTCGGCTTCATCCAAAACTACATATTGAACTTTAGAAAGATTTAAAGTTTTACGATCCAAGTGATCCATAATTCTGCCTGGAGTTCCAACGACAATATCAACGCCGCGTTTCAAACGATCAATCTGGCGATCAATTGGTTGTCCGCCATAAATGGCAACAACTCTAATTTTGTGATCTGGTGAAAGTGAACTAATTTCTTCAGTAACTTGCACCGCTAATTCTCTGGTTGGAGCCATAATTAAAGCTTGAACATATCCAGAATCAGGAACGATATTTTCAATGAGTGGAATGCCAAAAGCACCGGTTTTGCCGGTTCCGGTTTGAGCTTGTCCAACAACGTCTTTAGTGCCGCTGAGTAAAAATGGAATTGTTAAGGCTTGAATTGGCGTAGGTTCTTCGAAACCTTTTTTGCGCAGAGCGTCAATCATTTGGTCAGAAAGACCAAGGGCGCGGAATTTATCTAGATTAGGCATTTTGAAATTTTTTAGTTAAGGGAAGTAGGAAATAATTTAAGTTCTATTGTAAACAGCGATTTTGAGATTGGTTGCTTGAAAAGCCGGTGCATCAGAATTTGAATTGGCGACACTATAAGCGGCGATTCTGAAATGTAAAGACATTAAACCAGATCAATAAAGTATTTTAATATCCGCGCCGCAAGCAATTAGTTTTTCCGCGAGCCTTTCGTAGCCTCTTTCTAAATGATATAAGCGATTAATTGTGGTTTTGCCTTTGGCAACTAAACCGGCTAGAACCATGGAAACCGAAGCGCGTAGATCGGTTGCCATAACTTCGGCGCCGTATAATTCTTTCACACCTTTTACCACCGCAACATTGCCATGCGCTTCAATATTGGCGCCCATTCTTACTAATTCTAAAACATGCATAAAACGATTCTCAAAAATATTTTCTGAGATTGTCGAAGTGCCTTGGGCAACGCACATTAATGACATAAATTGTGCTTGCATATCAGTTGGAAAACCTGGGTGCGGATGGGTGGAAATATCGGTGGCGGTTAGATATTCGCCGCTGCGACTTACTTCAATTTGATCATCATTTAAAACTTTAATAGCAATTCCAGCATTTTCTAATTTGTCTTGAAAGCCAGCTAATAATTCAACATTAAAACCGGAAAGTTTTAAACAACCATTAGTGATTGCGGCGGCGGCGATATAAGTTCCAGCTTCAATACGATCAGCAACAATTTTGTGTTTGGCGCTATGTAATTTATCAACACCGATAATGGTTATAACCGAAGTGCCTTCGCCGCTAATATTGGCGCCCATTGCTTTTAAACATTTGGCTAAATCAACAATTTCGGGTTCGCGCGCTGCGTTGTGAATTTCAGTTTTGCCCTCAGCCAAACTTGCCGCCATCAAAATATTTTCAGTGGCACCAACTGATGGTTTTTCAAAATGAATCTCGGCGCCTTTTAATTTCCCGTCAACAAAAGCTTCAACATATCCGCCAACTAATTCAATTTTGGCACCCATTTTTTCTAATGCTTTAAGATGCAAATCAACCGGGCGAGTTCCAATCGCACAACCGCCGGGAAGTGAAACTTTAGCTTTGCCAAAGCGCGCCAAAAGCGGGCCTAAAATTAAAATTGAGGCGCGCATTTTGCGAACTAAATCATAAGGCGCAACGGGATTATCCAGATGAGAAGCGTCAAAAGTTATCACTTTTCCTAAATGCCCACTCTCTTCATCCATGCCGTCCATATTAAAATCAACTCCCAAATTAGAGAGTAAATTTGCCATTGTGGAAATATCGGCAACTTGTGGAACATTGCTCAAAGTGAGTTTCTCGGCAGTTAAAATTGAAGCAACCATTAAAGGTAAAGCAGCGTTTTTTGCGCCAGCAATTTGCACCGTGCCGTTTAATTTATTACCGCCTTGGAGAATCAGTTTTTTCATTATTGTTAAGTTGTTCTAATTGATGTTTATTTTTTTGCGATCCATCTCGAGGAGAAATTGATTTAGATGGTAATAAATCCAATCCAACTTTTCCACCAATAAAATCAAGTAAAGTTTGAGCAGTCTTTAAGCGGTCAGGATTTTTACTTCCAAGACCTTGTTGATCGGCGCGACATCTATCGATAAATGAATGTTCAATTACGGTTTGGTGATAAGGATTAGTGCCTAAATGACATCCTTCCAAATGATTTTGAGCTAAAATTGCTGCTAATTCTCCATCAATTTTATAGGCATAAACCTTAGGAATTTCTGGGTTGGTTGCCGAAGTTGCAATCACTTCAATGCCAGCTGGCAGACCTTGAAAACGTTGGTCGATTGGCAATTTTGGATCAGGGCATTGAACTTGCAAGCCTTGATAATGAGCGCTGAATGTTTCGATATTTTGAGTTGGATAAATTTGGCTGTGATCATAACAAGCTGGATCTAACTGACTTCCTGCCAATATATCCATTGTATCATTTTTACCTCGCAAATCTTGAGGAGTTTTTAACGCAACCATTTTGCCACCCAGCGCTGTTAATGCCACTTGAGTGCCGCCGCATATTGCCCAAATTGGTTTGCCAAGCTCTATAGCAGTTGCAAAGGCAATCATTTCCACAAAAGCTCTTCTTTGTCCGAGATTTTGCAAATCAATATTTTGATTATCAGTGCACCATTTAGGATCAATATTGCCGTAATTACCTAAAATCACCACGCCATTACTGTTGATAATTGATTCTCTAATTTGTGCCGCCAATTCTTTTATGGCACTCGTATCTGAAAATAATTGATTATCACCAATGTTATAATCAGGAACTTTGACTGAAGCGCCAAAACCTTCTAAAGCTTGCGCTGGGCTTCTCAACCACACAGCATCGGCATAAGGAGTAAAAATTTTTAGCTTTTCACGATAATGATGTTTGATTAATTGGTGAGGTAAAAGTCGATCTTTTTGCGCTTCAGATGGATAATCTTGCTGGGTTAAAATATAGCTGGATTGCTTTGATTCGGATAATTCTTGATATTCGGCAATCAGCTTTTTTTCATTCTCATCATCAGGATTCAGGTGGCTTTTTTTCAACAAAGAATAAAAAGAATTTAATCCAGCTTTTTCCATTTCTAAAGCGAGATGAATTGCGGTTGTGCCGGCATTATTTTTAGAATCAGGGTTTAAGCCTTCTTCTAATAACAGCTCAATTGCCAATTGTGGTTTATCACGCTTTAAAGCTAGATGTAAAAGAGTGTCGCCATTTTGATTTTCCCCTAACAACAAATTGCCGCGTTGATTTTGTTTTAGAAATTCTATCAACAAATCCAATGTCATATCGTCAACCGCCGATATGGCTAATTCGATAAAATCAAAATTTATAATATCAATATTCTTTGCAAAAAAATTATTAATCTCTTCTTCACCACAAGCAGAAAGATCTTTGAGCTGTTCAGATAAAGTTAGAGCATCGCTTTGAGATGGAGTTTGATCCGGAATTTTTAAAACAAATTTTCTGACATAATCACTCATTTTACCGCTGTGCAAATATTCATCACATTGAGCAATTCTTAATTGTGATATTAAAATATTAGCAATTTTTAAATCAGCTTGTTTATCAGGATCGGTCTTGTCTTTGACTAAATTTTTGGCAATTGCATCAATTGCTTCGATAGAAATATTTTCTGCTAGAGAATATTTTTGCTGAAAGGAATTTATTGCTTGATCAAGATCAGTAATTTTGCTTTTTTCTAAAGCGGCAACAAGTTTATCTTTTTGGGCTTGAACCGCGCTTCTTCTTTTTTCATCTTCTGCTAAATGATGAGAAATATCTTTAATCGCTCCTGAAGTAATTTTGGTTAATTCTTCAACTAATAATTTTGTAGTTTTATCTTCTAATTCTTGAGTAGCAGCTTCCGGAGTTTGAAGCACAAATTGCGTTAAAGATACTTGTGCAGATTGATTGGTGTTTTTGCTTTTATTGGGATCATTTCTGCCAACTGGAATTTGAATTTGTTGCAAAAAGCCACTAGCTTCCTCACCCAAAACTTCGCCAATATTTTTAAGACCATTGTGATGTGATTTAAGAAGTTCGGCAGGGCTTGATTGTTTAACGGTAATTGGAGTTTTTAGTGCAGCAACTTCATCGCCAATAACAAAAACATTTCTAAGTTTGATTGACTCACCAGCTTTGGCGCGATCTTGTAAAAATTGATTGAAGCCAATGCCAGCATGGTTAATATCACCAAATCCATAGCTGGGGTTTTTGATAGGATTGTTTTGATCATCAACTAAAACTTTTCCATCGGCATCAAATTTATATTCCAAATCATTAGGATCTAAAGCTAAAGGTTTGAGTAAAATATATTTAACGCCATCTATTTTTCCTTCAGCAAAAGCATAATTTTGAAAGCTTGTATTTTCTCTTCTTTGCCACTCACCAAAAACTCGATTACCATTTTGATCTTTGGTTTCTTCCCATAATTTTTCAACTGCACGAAACCCAACATTATGACGACTTGCTTTTAGAGCTGCTCTTTCGTTTCCTAATCCAACTATTACTTTGATGTTATTGACCATGGAATTCTCACTAATTAATTATTAACAATACTCATAATGAAATTTAAATTTCATATGAAGCTTTGTTAGTTATAATTAATGATTTTAAATGTCAAAAATAAAAATTAGACCTTTGGCAAAGTAACGCCAGTTTGCCCCATATATTTGCCGCTGCGGCTTAGATAAGAAGTTTGGCATTTTTCATTTCCTTTCAAAAATAAAAATTGGCAAGCGCCTTCAAAAGCGTAGATTTTGGCGGGCAGTGGAGTGGTGTTGGAAAATTCTAAAGTCACATGACCTTCCCAGCCTGGTTCTAGCGGTGTGACATTGACAATAATTCCGCATCTTGCATAAGTTGATTTGCCAACGCAAATTACTAAAACATCTTCAGGGATTTTAAAATATTCCACAGTTCTAGCCAGCGCAAAGCTGTTCGGTGGAATTATGCAAACATCAGTTTTGCGATCGACAAAACTATTCTCGGAAAAGTTTTTTGGATCAACAATTGCTGAATCTATGTTGGTGAAAATTTTAAATTCATCCGAAACTCGCGCATCATATCCATAAGAAGAATTGCCATAAGAAATTAATTTTTGACCATGCTCATCTTGCTTAGTTTGTTTGCCGACAAAAGGAGAAATCATTTGATGTTTTAGAGACATTTCTTCGATCCAACGATCAGACATTATTGACATATTTTAAGCTAAATAAATTATTAAAAATGGCGCGAAAACTTACTTGATTTAAAAGAATATTGCAAGTCTAATAGCCTCTTTATTTGCCTGCCTTAATTCATAAATAAATACCTCAAAATGCACGATATTGGTTATCTAAGAGACATATTGATTTTGCTCTTCGCGTCGGTTGCTATTGTCATTATCTTCAAACAATTAGGTTTAAGCCCGGCACTTGGATATTTGGTAGTGGGTGCGGCGATTGGTCCAAATGGTTTTGCGATTTTGCAAGTCAATGAAACTACCAGCTCAATTGCTGAATTTGGTGTGGTGTTTTTACTGTTCGCAATTGGTTTAGAATTGACTTTAGATAAGTTGATTTCGATGAAAAAATATGTTCTTGGTTTTGGTAGTTTGCAAGTAATTCTTACCTCAATTGTGATTGGTGCAATTTGTTATAAGCTGGGATTAAACACCAAATTATCAGTTCTGATCGGTATAGTTTTATCGCTTTCTTCAACCGCAATTGTAATGCAGGTTATTGAAGAAAATGCCGAACAATCAACCAGAGTTGGGCGCTTATCATTCTCAGTTTTGCTGCTCCAAGATTTAGCGGTGATTCCAATTTTAGTTTTATTACCACTCTTATCTAACCCCAACATTAATGTTGCTAAAGCAATGGGCGGCGCCATTGTTGATGCGGCAATTGCCATGGCAATTATTTTAGTCATTGGTCGCTTTTTGCTGCGCCCAATATTTCGTGTGGTGGTCGCTTCTAAAAGTGATGTTTTGTTTTTAAGCGTCACTCTTATCGTGGTTTTGGGCTCAGCTTTTGTCACTTATAAATTAGGATTATCCTTTGCCTTTGGCGCTTTTGTGGCGGGTTTGATGGTGGCAGAAACTGAATTTAAATATCGGGTTGAAAGCGAAATAATGTCGCTAGAATCTTTGCTAATGGGATTATTTTTTATCACCATCGGAATGTCTTTTAATTTTGATACATTAGTTGAAAACCTGCCGCTAATTACCGTCATTGCTATTGGTTTAATCACTTGCAAAGCTTTAGTTATTGTGGTTTTGTGTCGCCTCTTTAAATTTCCTTTAGCCCCATCAGTTCACGCCGGATTATTGCTTTCGCAAGGCAGCGAATTTGCCTTCATCGTTTTTATTATGGCAGTACAACACAAAGTTATGAGCCCGGAATTATCGCAACTATTAATGACAGTTGTAACTTTGAGCATGGCGGTCACGCCGTTGCTTGGCACTTTAGGCAGAAAAATTAAAGGTCAACTTTATATCAAAGATGTGCTGCGCGACAATAAAATCAAAAGAGAAATTGGTGATATTTCTAAACATATTGTGGTGATTGGCTTTGGCAGAGTGGGCAGAATTGTTGGACATCTTTTGCGCAAGCGCGATATCAACTATATAATTTTGGACAGCAATCACCGCGTAGTGCGTATTGAAAAAGCTAATGGTTATAACATTTATTACGGCGATGCGATGAATGTTGATATTCTAAAATATATCGGACTTTCCAGAGCTGAAGCGGTGATTGTGGCAATGGAAGATGAATTTGCTTGTATAAAAATCACCAGATTTATCCACGAAAATTTTCCGCAAGTGACAGTTATAACTAAAACTGAAACTCTCAATAATGCCGAAAGATTTAGAAGAGTTGGTGCAAGTTTGGTTGTCTCCAAAAATCTTGAAACTGGTCTGCAACTAGGCAAAGCCGCACTTTCCGCCATCGGCGTTAAAAACAGCGAAATTGACACTGCATTAGAAGCCTTCCGCGATATTAATTCTGAATTTGTCAAAAATATGATTTTTCAGGATAACGAGCAGTATAGTAAGATGGAGTAACTTCTCTTAAAAATTTTATAATCAAAATTGCAATATGAAAACCACTAGAACTGAGGCTAAAATTAGTTTTAGTGATATTCCTGACGAGCTTAAAGCTTCAATATTTGGTGAATTAAGAAGTATAAAAGATCGAGAAAACCTGTCTTTGGTAGATAAAAAATATAGAAAACTTTTTCTAGATTATTTGAGGCAAAAAGAAGAGTTAGATTTAAAGAATATAGCTCAAATAGCCGAAAAAGATTTTGAGAAATTTACAAAATTTATTGTCAAAATCTTTGCTCAATCAACTCATCAACCCGCTGTTAGAATATCACTGCCTTCATGGATAAATAATGATCAATTCAGACATATTATAGCAAGTCTGGGGTTTGAAAATATACAGCTTCTCAACATTAGCTATTGTCAAAAACTAGATCCAAAAACTATTGCAGAAGTTCTTACGCAATGCACCGCTCTTCAATCAGTTGACTTTGCAGGATTTGCAAGATTGACAGACCTTGATTTATCAAGGTTAGAGAATGTAACCCATCTTAATTTTACATCTTGTAGTCAAGTAAAAAATATTCAAGAAATTGTAAATCATTTATGTCCAAATGTTGTTGATATCAATTTTGCCCATTGTACTCAAATAGTAGAGCTAGTATTGCCAGAGAAAGAGAAGGTTAGACGCCTTAATTTCACAGGGTGTGATAAATTAACAACTCTTGATTTATCAAATCTAAAAAATCTTGAATCTATTAATTTGAGCGGGTGTAGACAGCTAGCAAATCTAACTCTGCCAACAAAGCTGGAAAATCTTAGACATCTTGATTTGAGTGGGTGTAGTCAGTTAGATATTCAAGCAATTTTAGAAAAATGTCCCAATGTCACATCTATTAATTTGAGCGGTTGTAGTCAATTAACAGATCTTGACTTATCAAAACTAAAAAATCTTAAATCTATTAATGTGAGCAAGTGTGAAGAGCTAGTAAAATTAACTCTGCCATCACAGGTGGAAGAAATTACACATCTTGATTTGGGTGGGTGTCATAAATTAAATATTCAGGAGATTATAGAAAAATGTTCAAACGTTGTATCTATTGATTTGGGTGGGTGTATCAGATTAACAAAGCTCACATTACCAGTAATACAAAATGTGACCCATATTAGTTTTGCTAATTGTTATCAATTGTCACAATTCGACATTGAATTGATTCTGCAGAATTGTCCAAATGTTACATCTATTAATTTTGCTGGCTGTAAACAACTAACAAATCTTAGATTACCAAGAATGGAGAAAGTTACTCACATTAATTGTGGGAGATGTGATAGCTTATCAGATCAAGACGTTGGATTAATTCTAGAGAATTGTCCGAATGCTACATCTGTTAATTTTTTTGGTTGCAGCCAACTAGTCAGCCCTAGATTACCAAGAATGGAAAAGGCTACTAATGTTAATTTTGGAAGATGTACTCAATTAAAAAATATTCAAGAAATTCTTAATCAATGTCCAAGTGTTAAATCTGTTGACATTGCAGGGTGTCAACAATTGCAAACTCTCAAACTATCAGCAAAAAATCTTGAATCGATTAATACCGTTGGATGTAATCAATTAAAGACCGTCACAATATCGGGAACTAGAAGCCTTAGAAGTATTAATCTGCCATCATGTGAGCGATTAACGACTGTTACAATATCAGGAGGGCCGGTAGATCTTGACGAAGTTCATTTTGGATCCAGTCCAAAATTAGCTACATTTAATATACCAAATGGCTCAAGAATAAATGGTATTGATGTGACTGGCGACAACTTACCAAGGGTTATAGATTTGCTAGGAAAAATACGTCCAAAAATAAATATAACTGAACCCCAGCCAAACGCAGAAATTAAGGAGGCAGTTAACGCAGGCGTGTTGGGTAAAATGAGAGATCAAATGCGCAATATCTTTCACAAATGAACCAAGTTGGTTCTTACAACAACTCGAATAAATTCAAAAAATTATAATTTAGAATTTGCAGAAGATTTATTTAGATGGTCGGGGCAGAGAGATTCGAACTCCCGACCCTCTGGTCCCAAACCAGATGCGCTAGCCAGGCTGCGCTATGCCCCGAAAAACTTGAAAAAAAATTTGAAAAGTGTTTAGTTAAATTAAGTAGAAAAAATTGAATTGTTTTTACTAAATTTGAAGAGCGGTCATTTAATTCACAAATCACCAAAATGTCAACCCATTTCCCAAAAAATATTATTTTGATAACAGCATTTTTTCTGATTAATGCTGCCGATTGCTTTGCTTGGACGGGCTATGATCACTCCGGAGGATCGGAGATTGAGATTAGTTCTGGCAATTTAGTTCGCGAAGGTGAAACGATTAAATTTTATGATTGGAATAATGATGAAGATCGCAATGCTGAGGTGAGGGAGGTGGATTATTTGTTTAGCAGCACAAGGTTGGAAATTTATGATTATATTGAACAAAAAGTTCGGGTGTTTGATATGGATAATTAGATATTTTGAGCGGTTTAATGATTTGCAGAAAATAATTGAGGAAGAAAAAGATGTGGGTCGATAATTTTTTAGTTATATTTGATGTTTCAAGCCAAACATCATTCAGGTTCGCCATTATATCAACTTAATCAAAACAAAAAATATGAGAACAAGCAACAGAATCAATCCTGAAGAAATTAATTATCTAATATATGAAATTTTCATTAATTTAAACGATGCAACAAGAGATCAATGCCGTGAAAGAATGTTCAATATATTACGAGATAATCCAGAATTTACCTCTTTGAATCCTACGGGAATTATTTTAGGCACGATTGATGGTGAAGAATTTGCTGAGGCAAAAATGCAAGTGCTGGTTGATGTTTTAACCAACAACAGAACGCTAACTTCTCTTACTATCGATGGTGATGTTGCTGTTACTAGAATATTGCCAATGTTGGCTACAATTTTTGCAAATAACCCAACACTCACCTCTCTTTCCTTGGAAAATATTTTGGATAACTTGCCAGCCGAAGCTTATATTCCAGAAGCTCATCCGAATATTATTGCGCCGGATCTTGCTGAATTATTACGCACAAACAAAACACTTACCAGCCTGCGTCTATTTTCTGTGCCTCAAAATAATCAATATTTTATCCCTCATGATAGACAGATGGCGCAAATTGTTGAGGCTTTAAGAGAAAATGAGAATACAGCGATTACCAGCCTTAAGTTGGGTAGCGCTAGCATTGGTGATGAAACGATGACGGCAATTGCTCATTTTTTAGAAGAAAATAGAACACTTACCGATCTTGATATAAAGCGGGGTAGAATTAGTGATGAGGCGGCAGAATTATTTGTCAGTAGTTTGGCAGCCAACACAACACTTGCTAATTTTAGTTTGAGCGGAAGTGCGGTAAATAGAAGATTACCCTTGGTTCTGGCCGATGCTTTAAAAACAGGTGCAAAGCTTTCCCACCTTGATCTGAGTCATAGTGAAATTGATGATGAAGGAGTGCTGGCAATTGCCAATGCTTTAGAAGTAAATTCAGCACTTGCTAGTCTTAATCTGAGTTCGAACAGAGCAATTAGTAATCGAGGAGTTTCTGCTCTTGCTGATTCTTTAGAAAAAAATGCAAAACTTACTAGCCTCGACTTAAGTTCAAGCCACATTGGCGATGAAGGATTTATAGCTATTTCTCGAGCTTTAAGCGCAAATCGCACACTCACCCATCTTTATTTATCGCGTAGCAAACCTAATAATCCAGGATTACGGGCGCTTGTTGATAGTTTAAACACAAATACAACACTGACTTACCTTGATCTTGCTTTGAATCAAATTAGTGAGGCAGGATTTTTAGATCTTGCTCAAGTCTTAACAACAAATACTTCGCTTACTCATCTTAATTTGTCTGATAACAGGCTTAGTGATGCAGGAGCCTTGGCTCTTGCTGGCGCTTTAGAAGCGAACACAACTTTGACTACTCTTGATCTTTCCGGAACTGAAATTAGTAATGTTGGATTGTTGGCAATTGCTAATGCTTTAAAAACAAATACAACTCTTACTCGCCTAAATCTTTCTGGAAACGAAATTGATAATGAGGGGTTATTTGCACTTGCTCAGGCTATAAGAGTAAATAAAGGGCTTACTGAGCTTGGTTTAGAAGATTTGGAAATGGATGATGAAGCGTTGATAGAAATAGCTGCGTCTGTTCTGTTTAATCTGGAATCGGGCATAATAATAAACACATTGCTGGAGGAAGATGGTATTGGAGATGAAATGGCAGAACAAGAAGTAATAGAAGAGGAAGATCGTTCTTATCCAATGCGAGATACCAGACAAGTTTTTCGGCATATTCAAGAATCAAAATCGATGCTTAATATTGCTTTGCAATCATCGCGAGAAGATCATCCATTATCAAAACTACCTTTGGATTTAATAAGGCTAATCAATAATCGTTTAGGCAGAGAACAATTAAGCGTTAATTCTGAGAATTTACTGGGAAGGATAAATGTTAGAGTTCAAGAATTAATAAATGCCAGAACTCAAGAATTGATAAATGAAGATAATCATCAAGAAAATCCCAATGATCAATCAAAAGAAATGTTATCGGAACATCAAGAAATTTCAGATGAAGAAGCAAGCGAACCAAGATCACCATCAAGATCTCCTCGGGTTGATTTAAAAAGATCTGCTTCGGCTGCTAGTTTAAAAGAAGCTGGTCAAGAAGATGGAAGAGCTCAGCGAAGTCTTGGCTCAAAGTAACATTCTGGCTTTAAAACAGAACATTATTTTTGGTAATATTGTTTGTGGGGATCCTGCCTGCTTAAATGACAAAAGAATAGAGGTTTGGTATTCTCGGGTTGGTTTTATAAATGGATTTTAAAACCCAAAATCCCCATCACTAAAATTAATTTTTCCGATCAAATTAATTACCAAATTATGGCTATCATTGCCGTCGTGATATTCAATCACGGTATTTTGGTTTTGATCAAAATGATAACTTAAACCTTGTTCAATCACATTGTCATTTGGATTGGCGTCAAAGCTGATATGATGGTGGGCTAAATTAAGATTGTGAAGATTGATTTTGTCTTGTCCGCGCTGAAAATCAGCAATCAAATCACGGGCATTAATGGTGGAATCTGAGAAAGAATTAAAATTAAAAATATCTGCGCCAGCGCCACCAATCAGAAAATCTTGACCTTGATTACCAGTGATTTGATCTGCGCCCAAACCGCCGTTAATCATATTATTATTGGCATCGCCTGCTAAATTATCGTTGAAGTTAGAGCCGATAATATTTTCAATGTTCAGCAAAATATCACCAGCTGCTGCGCCGCCAATATTGAGATTGGTTTTCAGATTCACTACAACAGCCGATGTAGAATCGGTATAAGATGCCGCGTCAATTCCAGCGCCGCCATCAATTTTATCAGCGCCAATTCCACCAATTATTGTATCATTACCTTTACCGCCAGACAGAACATTGTTTTTATTATCGCCAACTAGGGTATCGTCAAAATTAGAGCCAGTGATATTTTCAATATTGAGCAACACATCACCCGCCGCCGCTCCGCCTTTATTGATATTAGTGGCGAGATTGATATTTATTGCTCTCAGAGAATCGACATAAGATGCCGTGTCAATTCCAGCTCCGCCATCAATTTTATCAGCGCCAATTCCGCCAATTATTGTATCATTGCCAGCATTACCGTTGATAATATCGCTGCCCAAAGTGCCAAAAATATTATCGTTTCCAGCAGTGCCGTTAATAACATTACTGACAATATTCAAACTAAAATTTTGTGCTGCCGATAAGCTGCCATCGCTGGCAATAATGGTGATATCCAGATGGCTGGATGTTGCGGCTGGTGGGGTGCCGGTGAAAGTTTGGTTGCTGGCATTGAAGCTGAGCCAAGCAGGCAAAGCAGCGCCATTGGCGAGTTTGGCGCTGTAACGCAAGGTTGAATCAACATCACTAAAAATGTTATTTGGCAGTTTGAAGTTAAAATTATTTCCCGCTTGAGCAGTTTGATTATCAAGCTGAATTGCCACTATTGGCGCGTCGTTAATGGGCACCACATTAATATTGATGGTTTTGGTAATGCTGCCGCCATTGCCATCAATAATGGTATAATTAAAACTGTCGCTACCATTGTAATTAGCGCCAGGAGTATAGCTGATAGTTTGGCGATTAGTTTGGGGGTTAGTGATAATTCTGGCCGTGCCGTGAGCAGGGCTAGTGATTGAGCCGATTGACAGCACATCACCAACATCAATATCGGCAGCCGCCGCCAGAACGTCAATGATTTTAGCAGTATCTTCATTGGTAGCGCTAACAACTAAATTAGCAGTTGGGTTGTGGTTAATTGATGGTGCAAAAGTAAAATTGCTGGCGCTTAGCTGGGTTTGATTGGGGTTGATAATGTCGATAATTTGCCCATTTGCTAAATTGATCACAGAATGACCGGCAGCGTTGGTAATATTGAGGCTGGAAAAATTACGAATATTAGTCAAAGCAGAAAGATCAATTTTTTCATTAGGGTTGCTAAATTCAAAATCAGTAATTGTGGTTCGGCTGTTATTTGCGGCAGTAATAATAAATTGATCAGCACCCGCGCCGCCAATAATTATATCATTGCCACCGCCGGATTTAATAATGTCGTTACCCGCACCAGCACTAATTACATCATTGCCGCCCAGAGTAGTGATTTTGTCATCACCACCTTGGGCATCAATGAAATTGTTACCGGTATTTTGAGGAGTGATAATTTCGCTGAAGTTAGAGCCTTCTGTTTTATTGTAGGTGGTTTGGTTAATTTGTGTGGTTAATTGGGAAGAAAGATTAGGCAATAATGTAGCAACTGAATTACCTTTAATGTTTTGAGCAAAATCAACAACTTTTTCGCCCTGAGCATCAAATTTCTGCATAAAAACTCCGTAGCCATCGCCATCTTTGCCACTATTAGTCCAGCTTACTACAAAACCACCATCATTAAGAGCTTCTACTGCGGCAAACTGACTATTGCTATCAATCACATTAACCACTCCTAATTTATTGCCATTAATATCAAATCTTTGGGTATAAACATTGTAGCTACTATCATTCCAGCTAACTACAAAATTACCATTTTTTAGGGATGTAACTGTTGATGGAATTGAATTTTCAAGAAATCTACCGACCACAACTTCCGATCCAACTCGATTGCCGTTAGGATCAAATCTTTGCATCATAATTCCAACATGATTTGGATCACCTAAATTGCCACCATCATTCCATAAAAGAACGAAGCCGCCGTTATTAAGTGGTGCTAGCGCAGGATTGGTTTTGCTGTCACTATCGTTATTATTAAATGCAATTTCAGTGCCAATTTTATTGCCATTAGCATCAAATCTTTGCATAAAAATTGTGTTATTATGAGCAGAATTTTGATAATTCTGCCAAGCAACAACAAAGCCACCATTATTTAAAGCAGTAATTGCGGGCTTGATTAAGCCAGAACTAATCTGTGTTTCTGAGCCCAATTTATTACCGCTAGCGTCAAATCTTTGCATAAAAACTCCGGAATTGTTATCCCAGCTAATCACAAAATTACCACTGCTCAATGTTGTAATTGATGGGTGGTAATGAAAATTAGTAATATTGGTATTAACCAGAGTTTCCGCTCCCAACTTATTGCCATTAACATCAAATCTTTGCATAAAAATTGCAGTGCGCTGATTATAATCTCCAGTCCAGGACATTACAAAACCACCATTGGGTAAATCAGTGATCGGCAAATAATCATTACTGCTATTATTGCTCACAAAAATTTCTGAGCCCAATTTATTGCCGTTAGCGTCAAATCTTTGCAAATAAGATCCTGAGGCATTGCCTTCACTAATCCAGTTAATTACAAATCCTCCATTGCTTAAATGAGTTATTGATTCGTTATATTGATAGCCTTGATTATAAGTATTAACCTGATTGCGGGCTGGTAAAGAAGTCAATAATCCGATGCCATAATCACCATTGTTAAAATCATTAATCACCACCAAATCAGAACTAGAATCACCAGCTTTACCAGAAACAATAGTGAGCCGATTACCGGTCAAATGAAGTTGATACTGACTGCCTTCGATCATCATCTGATAAATTTTATCACCATTAGGATTGCCGCTATTGGTATGATCAATAATTAACTGTGCCAGACCGCTGATAACCTTACCATTAATCCGAATAACATCATTCTGACCTTGCTTATTTCCCAGCCCATCATCATTAATAACATCCCGCCCAAAATTTCCGGAAAAAATATAAGTGTCAGCTCCGGTGCCACCATCTAATGTATCATTTCCATCATCACCATAAAGTTTATCGTTCCCACCTTCACCAAATATCACATCATTATTGCCATTACCGTGTATCGTATCTTGGGCGTTGGTTGCTCCCCAAATATAGTTGCTGGTGTTGTCTCCGTTTATTGTTGCACCAGTTTGGTTTAGGTCGTGTGATCCGCCTAGATTCTGGTTTATATAGTTTATTTTTTGTGCATCGGTAAAGTTTTCTTTGATAAAATATAAATCCCAGTAATGAGGATTTTGGTCGTAGGATTTAAAATAATCATAACCGCTACTTGGCCAAGAGGATGCTGTTGAATAGATTTTTGGTTCGCCAGTGGTCGGATTGAATTGACTCAGGATGCCAAGCATATCATGTTGCTTCAAAGTATAATTGATTAGATAACTGGCCGGAGAAGTTGCTGCTCCAGTTGTTCCGGGATCAAAGTCAGGATAAATTCTATAATTAATTCCAAAATCGTGAGGATTTGTTGTGTTCACCAAATTTGGTGAGGTCATATAATTAGATATGTTGATACGTGATGCTAAATTGGGATTCAAACTATAATTTAAAATCTCATTTGCCATTCCCAAAGTTACTCCGGGGCTATCAAACACAACTGCTTTTGCTCCTGTGCTACCATTTTTAAAATCTTCAATGGCACTGAGTTGAGCGAGAACTCCACCTAAAGAATGACCGGTGTAGCTGATGTTGTTCAAATTCAAACCTTCTAGAGTCATTTGGGCTTTTACTTGTGAGACGAATTGAGTTAGGTCGTTAGTGTATTGGGTGGGGATTTGGTCGAGGGCGAGTTGGAGATCGGCTACGAATAGATCTGTGGATAAAAATCCTTCAGTTCCTCTATGAGCAATCACTATTTCACCCGTAGAACGATTAATGTAAGCTTGCCCAGAATAGCCATCAACATTGGTATTTTCTGAATCAGATGTTCTATATATTTCCCAACCAGAAGGAAGAAATACTGTTGAATTATGGTATACAAATTTGCTAAATATTGCATAATCGCGAGATGAAATAGTCATAGGTTTAATTGTTTATTGGTTAATAAATTAAAAAAAACTTTTACACAATTCTCCGTTGTGAACGTTACATGCGGCCCAAGTAAGTAAAAAGGCAGACATAGAAAATACTGTGATCAAAAAGTAGATGATAAGTAATAAGAAGGTCAAAATTTTTGCCACGTAAAACAAAAGGAGTTCATCTTTTTGTAATTTGATATTTTTCTTACATTTGTTTGTTAGTGCCAAAAAAAATGCCGTTACCAATGAAAACAATAACATTGACGACATGTTATCTAATGTAGATGCAAGAAATAGCATGGAACAAATTGAAATAACCCCCACCAAAAACACCTTCCAAAACTTCTCCTCACCTCTCCACGCTTTTGCAAAAAAATTATCTTTCATATTTTTATCCTTGTTTTGTTAATTAGTTAGTATTGTAGTAATCGTTATAAACTGCCCAAGAGCCATTGTTGACGGAGCTTTTAGTGGTTGAATGGTTTTGGTAATTTTTTAATTTATTTTTTGTCTGCACTGATTTTTGGTTAGTGGTGAATTAACTTGAAATGATTTTTGAAGATTATTTTTAATAATCAAAACTTCAAGATTTATTGTTATGAATTTTCAAATTTATCAAGCTTTGTTTTGAAATTATTAGCTTTGTTGGGAATAATAAGTTGATCGCTTTAAGAGTATTTGGGAGTTATTTCTGATATTGTTTATGGCGGTTTTTCTTGCGATATTGTTTTGGCTCCTCAAAGGCGCCTTGCCAAACTCCTAATTTTTTATTTTTTGCCTCAATTTCTAAATTTTTTAATTCGTCATCAGCATCTTTTAAATTATAAATAATCGCCATTCCGTTTTTTACCATTTCATAATTGATGTTAATTTCACCGAGTTTGCAATTGCCTAAAAAGCGTTGGTAAATATCTTTTTCTTCATAGCTGCACTGGACATTTTTATTGCTGATTAAATTCTTCAAAAAAGCAGTAGAAACTTCGCCGCATAAATATTCAAAATAATTTTTATCCAAACATTTTTGTTTAGTTTCTGGCGCGTCAATTAAGATTAAGCGAATGCGGTTTTTGTTGATTTCGATAGTGTCGCCGTCGATGACTCGGGCGAGGCCAGAGATAATAGTCGTAAGTCGTGAGTCGTAAGTCGTAAGTGGGGGGTTTGATTCTTGATTTTGATTTTTGGTAGCAAAAGAAACCCACCAAAAAAATAAAGCAAAAAAAAGTATAATTAAAAGAAGAGAAGTATTTTTATATTTCAACATTTTACGACTTACAACTTACGACTTACGACTTACGACTATTATATTATTTCCTAACCAAATCATGATAAGCCTGCATCAAATCTAAAGTCATTTGGCTGGCTTCTGGATAAAAATATTGATCAGCAACGGCGCCAATTCTAGTTAATTCGGCAGCGCTGCCAGTTAGAAATGCGTCTTTAGCATCGGCTAATTCTTCGGGCATAATGTGTCTTTCAACGACTTTAATTCCCATTTCTTTAGCTAATTCGATAACGGTTTGTCTGGTTAAACCATTCAAAAAACAATCTGGTTTTGGCGTGTGCAATTCACCATTTTTCATCACCAAAAATAAATTGGCGCCAGTTGCTTCGGCCAAATAGCCGCGATAATCGAGCATCAATGCGTCGTTATAGCCAGCGTTTTCAGCTTCGTGTTTGCTGATAGTGCAAATCATATAAAGTCCGGCAGCTTTGGAAGCGGTTGGTGCGCTTTCTGGGGAAGGGCGTTTGTATTTGGCGAAAGTTAATTTCAAACCAACTTTGCGCGCTTCGTCAGAATAATAAGGAGGCCAAGGCCAGCAGGCAATTGCGGTGTGAATTTTATTTCCTTGCGCTGAGATTGCCATTTTTTCAGAACCGCGCCACGCAAAGCAACGCATATAACCATCAACAATATTTTGTTTTTTTGCAGTTTCTTTTTTTGCCGTATCTAACTGCTCAACTGAATAAGGAACTTTGAAGCCAAGCATATCAGCAGATCTATGCAAACGAGCGCTGTGATCGGTGCATTTGAAAATTTTGCCGTTATAAATTCTTTCACCTTCAAACACGCAAGAAGCATAATGCAAACCGTGATTAAGCACGTGAACTTTAGCATCTTTCCAAGGAACAAATTCGCCATTATACCAAATATAGCCGTCGCGCTGATCGAAAGGAATAATATCCATAATTTTTAGTTTATTTATTGATTGAATGTTTGTAAGTTTTGGGCGGAAATAAAAATCTATTTAAGAACCACTAATAAGTCAATAATCGCCAATGAACTTTAGCCAAGAACTGCTTGATCAAGCCCAGAAACTTGTGGATTTGGCGGTAAAATCCAACATCAAAATTGTCAGCGCTGAATCTTGCACTGGCGGGCTTATTTCATCTTTGATCACTGAAATTTCCGGCTCATCAAAAATTTTTGAACGCGGTTTTGTGGTTTATTCTAACTTGGCAAAAGAGCAAAATCTTGGTGTTGATGCAAAAATTTTAAATCAGTTTGGAGCAGTCAGCGAGCAGGTTGCAAAGGAAATGGCAATTGGCGCGCTTAAAAATTCTGCTGCAAATTTAAGTATTGCCGCAACTGGAATTGCCGGAGAAAAATCTGACGACACCCAAAAGCCAGTTGGCTTAGTTTATATTTCTAGCTTTAATAATTTGAATCAAAAATTGATCATTAAAAAATTTAATTTTTCGGGCAATAGAGCCGAGAATAGAATTTTAACCGTTCAAAATGCTCTAACAATTTTAATGTCGCAAATCAATGATTAAAAAACTCTCAATTCTAACGCTAATTTTTCTATTCAGCTCTTGCTCTTTCACTAGTTTAATTATCAAAGGCAGAGGTGATTTAAAATTAAAACAAGTGAGTTTTGAAGATTTACCCGGATGGAAAAAAGATCAACAAAATCGGGCGGTAATTTCGTTGGCTAATTCTTGTCGTCAATTTGCCAAAATGCCGGAAGACAAACAAATTGGCGGGCAAATTGGCAATATAAATGTGGCGGATTTTCATGATGTTTGTGATATTGCTGAGGTGATTAAAGGAATGAATAACCAGCAAGCGCGCAACTTTTTTGAAAATTGGTTTGTGCCGTTTGAAGTTTCAAATCGTAGTGGCAACAATAAAGGTTTGTTCACCGGCTATTATGTTCCTGAGCTTAAAGGCAGCAAAGTTAAAACTGAAATTTATCAATATCCAATTTATGCCAAGCCAAAAAATGCTGCTGATTTAGATTTAAACAGAGAAGAAATTGAAGAAGGCGCTTTGGCAAATAAAGATTTGGAATTGCTTTATGTGGACAATCCGGTGGATTTATTTTTTATGCAAGTGCAAGGCAGCGGCAGAGTTGTTTTGGAAAATGGTGTGATTGTTCGGCTCAGTTTTGCTGGAAAAAATAATTTACCATATTCTTCAATTGGCAAATATATTATTGAAAAAAATATTTTGGGATCGCAAAGCCCAACTTATTTCTCGATCAAAAATTGGTTAAAAAGTAATTCTGTTGGGGCAAGACAGGTGATGAATGTAAATCAATCTTATGTCTTCTTTAAAATTTCCAACAGCGACGATGTTTTTGGATCGCAGGGCGCGCCTTTGATGGCGGAAAGATCTTTGGCGGTAGATAGTGAAATTATGCCGCTGGGTTTTCCATTGTGGCTGGATATTAATGCTTCTAGCCCTTATCAAAAATTAGTGATTGCTCAGGATACTGGTTCGGCAATTAAAGGCGCGGTGCGTGGTGATGTATTTTTTGGGCGCGGAAAAAATGCTGAAGATTTAGCGGCGAAGATGAATTATAAAGGAAGATATTATATTTTATTGCCAACTGCGGCGGTGGATAGAATGGTGGGAAGATAGGCGCTTTAGATTAATACATTCCATAAAGAGAAAATACTGATCCGGCGGCAAAACTTCCGCCGCTAAACTCAACTAATGTTATACTAGTTATCGCTGCAGTACTTTTCCAAGTTCCGCTCCAAGTTTCAGTAATACTTCCAGCCCCGGTGGAGTTGGAGCTGCCGGATGTTGATTTGACTGCTTTGTAAAGAGATGTTCCGTTATAGAGCGGTATTACAACTTCAAACATACTCGCATAACTTGCCACATTTGTCCAATCGGAAATAGGAATGAAGGTATTGGTTCCATAGCCGGCAGAGGCGGTTACGTTAGTTACTCTGATATATTGCGAGATATAATTGCCAGAGGTGGAATCACCATTAAAACGCAGCGCCGCCGTTCCACCGCTGGACATTCTTCCATAGCCAACAATTCTTAGGTGAGTAAATGTGCTGGGAATGCTACTGAAGGTAACCGTTGAGGAGTTTCCCACCAATGTTTGAGTGCTGATGAGATCTAAGGTATTTCTGCTTACCGGACAAACAGTGCTATTGGTTGTGCAGGTGGAAATAGATGAAGCACCCCAACTTCCATAGATGCCGCAAGCTCTAATCGTTCCTCCGCCAGTGGCACAAACAGAGCAGCCATAAGAACCGTTATTTGCCCACGAAATAGGTCCGGCTGCCGTTGCCTCAGAAGCGCTGCACATCAAGAATTGCAAACCGGCATCTCTAACCAACTGGGTTTTGGTTTTAAATAAAGTAATGTCGTCAAAATTTGCATTTGTTGAATTGGCAATAAACACTCTATCAAAACCACTGCCGGTGATAACGCAAGGAACGCAGGTATTACTATCTTCATCACCACTACCGGAGGTGCCATTTTGAACAGTGCCAGTAGCATTATGGCCGTTAAATTTATTGGCGCCATGGCTTAGCAAAAGCACAATGCCATTTCTATTTGATAATAAAGATGTTGATGAAGCATCTCGAATATCAATACCACCAAGATCAGTTGAGCTGGTTTGAGTGCCATTGGGCACGCCTTGAGTAATTTCAAAACCATCACTAGCGCCTATTCCAACACTTTGTTTGGTAAATCTTTTATCAACAACATAAGTGAATTTTGTTCCCCAACCATCTTCCGCCATATCCGGATCTAAGCCCAGCGCAATGATTGGCACCATTCCATAGGCTAAATTTAAGTTTGATGCATCGCTTGAATTAAAAGCCTGAGCACAAGCTCCTGTTCCAACAACTCCGCCAGCTGTGCCGGATTCTTGACCATAATTCATATTATTTGGTGTTGTTGCTGTTCCTGAGTTGTTGCCTTTTGCGATGGTTATTACAGCCGGACAAGGCAGTCTTCTATTGGTTGCTAAAAAATTAGTTAGAGCTTGATAAACAATATTCATCCGCTCTTTGGTAATTTTGGCTTTGGCATTATTAGTTGCGGTTTTAGAAATTCCTAAAGAGCCGGTAATTAAAATTGAGACGATTAGGATAACGATGGAAAGTTCAATCAAACTAAACCCTTTTTTTTCGTGGGTGTTTTTATGTTTTTTCTGCATTGTTTTTAGGAGGTTTTGTTGATGAGCAAAGGCAATATTAGAGCGGAGAAATTATCTTTTTGTGGTTTTACAGTTGGGGCGAATAAATCAAAAATTAGTTGCAACTAATACATTCCATAAAGAGAAAATACTGATCCGGTGGCAAAACTTCCACCGCTAAGTTCAACTAATGTAACGCTAGTTATTGCTGCGGTATTTTTCCAAGTTCCGCTCCAAGTTTCAGTAATACTTCCAGCTCCAGTGGAGTTGGAGCTGCCGGATACTGATGTGATTGCTTTGTAAAGAGATGTTCCATTATAGAGTGGTATTACAACTTCAAACATACTCGCATAACTTGCCACATTTGTCCAATCGGAAATAGGAATTGAGGTATAAGTTCCAGCTGCGCTATAGCCGGCAGCTGCGCTTGTGTTAAATGCTCTGATAAATTGCGAGATATAATTGGCGGCGGTAGCATCGCCATTAAGACGCAGTGCCGCCGTTCCACCGCTGGACATTCTTCCATAGCCAATAATTCTTAGATGAGTAAATGTGTTAGGAATGCTACTGAAGGTAACCGTTGTGGAGTTTGCTACTAATGTTTGAGTGCTGATGAGCTCTAAGGTATTTCTGCTCACCGGACAAACAGTGCTATTGGTTGAACAGCTGGAAGTTGAAGAGGCGCCCCAACTTCCATAAGTGCCACAAGTTCTAATTGTTCCTCCGCCAGTGGCGCAAACAGAGCAGCTATAAGAGCCATTATTTGCCCATGAAATAGGCCCGGTTGCAGTTGCTTCAGTAGAGCTGCACATCAAAAATTGCAAGCCAGCATCTCTAACCAATTGGGTTTTGGTTTTGAATAAAGAAATGTCATCAAAATTTGGATCTGTTGAATTGGCAAGAAATATTCTGTTAAAGCTAGTAAGTCCGGAAACAGAGCAAGTATTGCAGCTATTTTCATTTTCATCAGTAACGCCAGTGCCGTTTTGTCCGGTTCCGGTGGCATTAAAACCATTAAATTTATTAGCGCCATGACTTAGTAATAATAAAACTCCATTTCTGTTGGATAGCAATAATGTTCCTGATGGACCCTGCACATCAATTCCGGAAAGATCAGTTGAGCTGGTCTGAATGTCGTTTGGAACTCCTGGAGTAATTTCAAAACCATCACTAGCACTTATGCCAACACTTTGTTTGGTAAATCTTTTATCAACAACATAAGTGAATTTTGTTCCCCAACCATCTTCTGCTATATCTGGATCTAAGCCCAGCGCAATGATCGGCACTGCTCCATAAACTAAATTTGGGGCGTTGGTAGATGAAACATAGCTGTAATTGCAAACTCCGGTGCCAACAGTGGCGGTTGTCACCGCGCCAGTTTCTTGACCATAAGTCATATTATTTGGTGTCGTCGTCGTTCCTGAAGTGCTGCCTTTCGCTATAGTTATTATAGCCGGACAAGGCAATCTTCTATTGGTTGCTAAAAAATTAGACAGAGCTTGATAAACCGTGCTCATCCGATCTTTAGTAATCTTAGCTTTGGAATTATTGATCGCGGTTTTAGAAATTCCCAAAGAGCCGGTAATTAAAATTGAGACGATTAGAATAACGATGGAGAGTTCAATTAAACTAAACCCTTTTTTTTCGTGAGGCTTTTTATGTTTTTTCTGCATTGTTTTTAGGGAGGTTTTTATTGATAAACAAAAGCAATATACTTAGTATGGGCGACTTATTTTTAAACAAAGAAACATCACTAAACTGTGCAAAATAATCTAGTGAATTTAAACAAAATTAAAAATTTTAAGAGAGCCAAAATGATCGCTACTATTTTAATTGTGGTTGCCATCTTATCAACAATTATCTGGGGGCGTTTTGTGCAAAATTCTACTAACAATTTGCCCATTCCTGAGTCAGAAAATAAAACTTATAGCGCGCCTCTGGCAATTGCTCCTAGTGATATCATCACTCAAATTGACGCTAACTTTGGCAAACCAATTTTACTTTATATTTACACTACCTGGTGCGGGGTTTGCAAACAGCAATTTCCAATCATCAACGAAGTGGCAAGAAAATTTCAGCAAACTGATTTAAAAGTTATTGCTGTTGCCATTGATAAAAACATCGATGCTAAAAATTTAATCAACTATTTGGAGAATTATAAAAATACTTATTTTGCTCCCGAATATTTAGTTTATAATGATGGGTTGGAAGATTTACTTAGACAAAAAAATATCAGATATAACAAAATTATTCCGCTCACGGTTTTAATTGATCGCGGCGGTGAAATTGAATTTAGATTTACGGGTTATAAAGGAGAAAATTATATCACCCGTAAAATTATGAAAACTTTGGCAAAACAATAAATCCGAATGATAAAACTATTCAACAGCCTCAACAAAGCCAAAGAAACATTCACTCCAATTGATGCTAGTAATGTTAAAATTTATGTTTGCGGCCCCACAGTTTATGATCGCCCCCATATTGGCAATGCTCGCAGCATCGTAATTTATGATTTGTGGTTTCGTTTATTTTCTAGGTTATTTCCTCAAGTAACCTATATCCGCAATATCACCGATGTTGATGATAAAATTAATGCTGCTGCTTTGAATAAAAAAACTTCAATTCAAAATTTAACTGCAGAGGTTTTAAAACTTTTCTACCAAGATATTTCCGCCTTAAATGTTTTGCCACCAAGCTTTGAACCAAAAGCCACCGAGCATATTAGTGAAATGATTGTGATGATTGAAAAATTACTAAAAAATGGTCACGCTTATGAAAGTCAAAGCCACATTTTATTCGATGTTAAAAGTTATAAAAATTATGGCGAACTTTCCAATCGCTTGCTAGATGAGATGATTTCCGGTTCACGAATTGAAATTGCTAAATATAAAAAAGATCCGCTCGATTTTGTTTTGTGGAAACCAGCCGATCAAAACGACGATATTTCTTCAGTCTTTGCAAGCCCGTGGGGCAATGGTCGCCCGGGTTGGCATATTGAATGCTCGGCAATGAGTAATAAATATTTAGGAGAAAATTTTGATATTCACGGCGGCGGCGCTGACCTACAATTTCCTCATCATGAAAATGAAATTGCTCAAAGCAAATGTGCCAATCCAAATTCTATCTACGCCAAATATTGGGTTCATAATGGTTTTTTGACAGTCAATGGTGAAAAAATGAGCAAGTCTTTGCATAATTTTTTCACCATCAAAGATTTGCTCGATAAAAATATTCCGGCAATGGCAATCAGATATTTATTGCTGGCAACTCATTATCGCAAACCGTTAGATTTTAACGATAAAGCTTTATTTGACGCCGAAAAATCAATTGAAAAATTTTACCAAATTATTGCCGATCATAAAATTCCAACCAATACTGACGCAAATAATCCTTACTTAAATAAAATTATTGAAGATTTAAGCGACGATCTGAACACGCCATTAGCTTTTAGCGTTTTGCATGAAATTGCTAAGCTCATTAAAAATTCTAAAGATGATGTGGAAAAACAAAATCTCACTGACAATTTGATTCAATGCCTTGATTTTCTTGGTCTTTTTGACGCTAACTATTTTAAAAAAGCTGCTCAAAATGATATTGATGAGAATTATGTTTTAGAAAAAATCCAACAAAGAAAAACTGCCAAAGCGGAAAAAGATTGGGCAAAAGCTGATCAAATTAGAGCGGAATTATTAGCGAAAAATATTACTCTCGAAGATATTGCCGGCGGCGAAACCAAATGGCATTATTCAACCAAATAAGCTTTATAGCTGATAGTTATTTCTTTGAGATTTTTAAATTGAGGATCTTCTTCAATTTTAGGATTGATGCGAAAATCCAGCGGCATTGAAGCTTGCCCGCCAACTTTTAAAGGTTGATTTTGAAAACAAATACATTCAATTCTTTCTAAATATTTTTCCACCTCTTTAGGTTCCACATCAAAATGCGCTGCAACAATTATATTTTGTGCAGTCAGGTTTTTTGCCATATAAAAATTAGTAATATTTTTGCCATTGAGAACAGATTCTCGTTCTTGATCGGGATAAAATTCAATATTTTGTTTGAGTTGATCAGGAATGTTAGCAACAAAATTAATTACCGTTTTTTGATTGCCATTTTTATGAAAAGAAAAAGAAGAAAATGTGATCGGGCTGCAAGTGTTTTTGAGGCGGCAGAATATGTTGTAAGGCTGAATGACAAGAAAAATTAACAACAAAATTCCCAAAACAATATAAATAGTATTTTTAACAAATTTATCTTGAATTTGGCTGGATGTTTCTGTGGATTCTTTTTGGGTCATATTACTTAATAATTTTATTTTCAATCGCCGATTTTTTGACAATCAAATGGTTGATGATGATGGTGATAATGATATTTAGAGTCAGTAGAATTATGGTTTTTATTCCTAAAATTATGGTTGGCGTTTCTAAAAATAATCCGATCAATAATATTGATAAGCCATAAATATTGGCAATAAAAACTAATTTAACTGATAAAAAAACATCCTTACTGCGCATAAATCCAAAGGCGCAGAGCAAGATAATTAAAGAGCCAATAGCAGATAAAATATTTGCAATAATATCCATTAATTGTAGGTTTTTTTGTTCAAGAGTAAAAATAAAATTGCCGCCAACTCCAATAGAAACAATAAAAAAGCAATATCAATCGCTGACTGAAATTTATTAATTGAGTTGGTTAAAATCAGAATAATTAATCCGTTAAAGGTAAAATAAAAACCGACAATTTTTTGATAAGAATTATTAGTGGTGATGAATTTTGCGATCACCAAAGTTAAGCCAAGCAAGATTGTGATATTGATGAATATAGTCATTTATCGGCTAAATTTATTTTTAATTTCCATCATTTTCAAACAAGCCAAAACCGCAAAACCGCCTTTATTTTTTTGAGATACATCTGCTCTTGCAATGGCTTGCGCTTCATTTTCGCAAGTGATAATTCCATAACCAATTGCTAAACCATTTTTATAGCCAAGCTCATTCAAACCTCGGGCACTCTCGATGCAAACATAATCGTAATGAGTAGTCTCGCCGCGAATCACGCAGCCTAAAGCCACGAAACCTTGATATTTATTGGTTTTAGAAGCAAAGGCAATGGCGGCAGGAATTTCAAAGGCGCCGAGCACATCAATAATTTCATAATTCAAATTATTTTTCTTAGCTTCCCCAATCGCTCCTTCAAGCAGCATTGCAGAAATATGTTGGTAAAACGGTGCTTGAACAATTAGAATTTTGTGCATTACATTATAAAATTGGATTGTAAAATAAACGCCCGGATAAGCTTTAAAACAACCTATTTCATATGATCAATATCTTCAATTTATTTTTAACATTATTTTTCTTCTGGCTTTTATTTGCTTATTCCAATGGCAGTTTTTCCTGGTTTTATGTTTTTTTTGGTTTGGCTTCAGCAACAATTATCAGCCTGATGGCGTGGAAGATAAAAATTATCAATAAATATAGCCATTTTACATTTTTGCATTTTGGTTTTTATAAACATTTTATCGGCTTAATTTTTTCGTCATTTTCGCAAGCGCTTTTAACCATTTATCGAGTTGCAATTCTTAGCTCCAAGATCGATCCAAAAATTCATTTTTTGCCAGTTACTAAATTAAATAACAGCGAATTAATTTTGCTAATTTCCACCATCAATTTAATGCCAGGGCTTTTGTTTGTTGGCTTGGAAGACAAAAAAATAATTATCTCCGCTTTAAATGAATCTTATATTAAACAGTTAAATCTAGAAAAAATTATTAACAATTTAGACAAAATTAACGACAACAGATTGGTATGATTGAAAAACAAATTAAGCAATTGCGCGCCCAGATTGCCAAGCACGATATTGCTTATCACACTAACGACAACCCAACTATCAGTGATGCTGAATATGACGCGCTCAAACAAGAATTGACTAAGCTCGAAGATGAAAATCCCGAGTATAAAATTATTGATGATTTATTCAGCAAAGTTGGCGCCCAGCCTTTGGATGAATTTGCTAAAGTTGTTCACAAAAAGCCAATGCTTTCGCTCGCTAATGGTTTTGAAGCGGAAGATATTGCTGATTTTATGGAAAGAATAAATCGGTTTTTGGGCAATATTCCCACCAATAAAGTTAGCGAAAGTCTGTTTGATTTTGCTGCGCCAAAGGTTGATTTTATTGCTTTATTTTGTGAACCAAAAATTGACGGACTATCATTTTCGGCTAGGTATGAAAATGGCAAATTTGTGCAAGCCGCAACCAGAGGCGATGGTGAAATTGGTGAAGATATAACTCACAATATTGCCACCGTTTCAAACTTTCCGCAAATTTTACAAAGTCAAAATCCGCCCAAAATTCTCGAAGTGCGCGGCGAAGTTTATATGACCAAACAAGATTTTGCCCAGCTCAATTTAAGACAACAAGAAATTGGCGGCAAAATTTTTGCCAACCCGCGCAATGCCGCTGCTGGCTCTTTGCGGCAACTTGATAGCAAAATTACTGCGGCAAGAAAATTGAGTTATTTTGCTTATGGAATTGGCGAGGTCAGCGATGATTTTATTTGCAACAGCCAAGAACAATTATTTAATCATTTAAAATCTTTTGGCTTTAGCGTTGAGCCACATTCCAAGTTGTGCCGCAGCCTTGATGAAGTTTTAAAACTATACCAAGAAATTGCCGATATTCGCTATTCTTTACAATATGATTTGGACGGAATGGTTTATAAAGTTAATGAATTTGCTCTGCAAAACCGCTTAGGTTTTATCTCCAAAAGCCCAAGATGGGCGATTGCTCACAAATTTGCGGCGCAAAAATCTAAAACTGTTATTGAAAAAATTATCATTCAAGTGGGCAGAACCGGCGCGCTCACTCCAGTTGCTGAATTAGTTCCCGTCAATATCGGCGGCGTTTTAGTTTCGCGGGCAACTTTGCATAATCAAGATGAAATTGCTGCTAAAGATATTAGAGAAAATGATTTGGTTTTAATTCAAAGAGCTGGCGATGTGATTCCGCAAGTATTAGAAGTTGATCTTTCTAAAAGACCACAAGATTCCAAACCTTATCAATTTCCAACTAGGTGCCCTTCTTGCGGCAGCGCGGTGGTGAAGAGTGAAGAAGATGTGGTGTTGCGCTGTCCAAATAAATTTGGCTGCAATGCTCAAATCAAAGAAGCGCTCAAACATTTTGTTTCTAAAGACGCTTTTGATATTGAAGGACTCGGCAAAAAACAAATCGATAATTTTTTTGAGGAAGGCAGAATCAAAAATTTTGTTGATATTTTTAAGCTCGAAGATGCTGAAAAATCAAGCTCAAACCCGTTAATCAAAAAAGAAGGTTGGGGCGAGAAGTCAACCAAAAATCTTTTTGCGGCGATTAATTTTAAAAGAAAAATTGAGCTGCATCGTTTTATTTATGCGCTGGGAATTCGTTATGTTGGCGAAAATACTGCCAAATTAATTGCCAATAATTTTAGCTCTTTTAAAAATTTTAAAGAAAAAATGTTGGCAATTGTTAATGCTGAGAATTTAGATTTGAGTCAAGAATGGCAAGATTTCACTGCCATTGACGGCATTGGTGAAAAAATGGCTTTGGGCATTATTGAATATTTTTCGGAAGCAAAAAATGTTTTGGTTTTGGAAAATTTGGAAAAAGAATTAGAAATTATCGACGCTAAAATTAATCCACAAAGCGATTCCAAACTTGCTGGCAAAACCATTATTTTTACCGGCACATTAACCTCAATGAGCCGCGCTGAAGCAAAAGCTAAAGCTGAAAGCTTGGGAATGAAAGTGCAAGGTTCAATCTCTTCTAAAACCGATTTTTTAGTTGCTGGCGCAGAAGCCGGATCGAAATTGAAAAAGGCAAACGAGCTTGGAATTAAAGTGTTGGACGAAGAAGAATGGATAAAAATTTTATTATAAAGAATCTAAAGTTTTTTTATCCTTCAACTTCTTAGAAAATTGCTCAATATCATCAAGTAAAAGCAAATTGATTTTATCATTTTTATTCAGATTTTCTCTCGCCAACTTAATATATTTTTTAGTTTTTTCCAAACTCTCTTCCATCAAACTCATCTGCGCTAAAGCTAGATAAGATCTGCCCAAATCGTGGTTTTGGTCATAGGCTTTGGCGAGTTGTTTATAAATATTGCCATCAGATTTTTCTTTTTTTAAAGCAATCAACAAATTTTCAATCGCAAAATCAGTAATTTTTTTATCACCGGAATCTAAATTTATAATTGCACTTGCCAAAGAAATTCGCGCCAAATTATTATTGCTATTGAGTTGGATTGCCTGGTTATAAGCAATGATGGCGTTTTTCTGATCCCCACTTTCTGATAAAATTTGTCCTTTCAAATCATATAAATAGCCATCTTTTGAATTAAGGGCGATCAAATTATCGACCGTTGCAATGGCTTGTTTGGTTTTGCCTTTTTTATAATAAGCAATCGCGCTGGCATATTTGCTGTTTTGATCATCTTTGTTATAAGTTTTCAGGGTTTGATCCGGATCATCCAAAAATGCGTTTAGCTTAACGATAATGCGCTCCAATCTTTTTTTAAGCGCCGGATCTTCGCCCTTAGAAAAGTTTTTAGAATTCGCTTTAATAAAATTAATCCGCTTTTTGCTCACCGGATGGGTGAGGGCGTATTCATCGATTTGGTTTTTATATTCTCTTTCTTCGGCGCCAAAAAATTCTAATAGCTCCAAAAGTCCATCGGCAGAATTGTGGGTTATGCTGAGATATTTTAAAGCCAGAGAATCAGCCGCTTCTTCTTGGGTTCTGGTAAATTTTAAAGCGCTGCGCTGAGCAATTTGGCTGCCGCCCATAATTATTGCCATGCCAGCATCGGGATGTGCGGTTGCGGCGGCGGCAATTCCGGCGATATAGCTTAAGAGCATTGCGTTGCCAGCATTGGTCATATCTTCGCTGCTGCGCGCCAAATGTCCGGCGGCAATGTGTCCGGTTTCGTGAGCTATAACGCCGATTAAAACATTGGGATCGGAATATTTAGTTATCAATCCAGTGTTAATAAAAACATTTTGCCCGCCCGCCACAAAAGCGTTTAAAGTGCTGTCGCCCACAATATAAATTTTGATATTTTCTGGCTTTAAATTAGCGGCTTTAAAAATTGGTTTGGTTAGATCATATAAAAAATCTTCAATCTCAGCATCACGAATTAATGAAACGCCAGCAGCATTTGATTTGGCTGGGATAAGGAGAGTTAATAGAAAAAATAAATACAAAAATTGTCGAGTTTTTTTGCCCATTTTTTGCCTTGTAAAAAATATATTATGCGGATAAGTTCCTGCCTTTTAAAAACCAAGATAAACATCAGGGCAACAGTAATGAAACTTCCAAAATTTTACCATAAAAAAGAAAGCAAATTTGTAATGCTAACCAGGCATTTGTCTGGGCGTTTTTTGTTCTGGAGTGCTTTTTTGTTTTTTTCGGTGATGTTTTTGGCGATGATTAGAAAAAACGATATAAAAATTCCGCAAAGAGATGTTACGGTTAAAGTCAACATCAAGGACAAAATCAATATTTGCTTACCAGATGAGCGTAATAATAAATGAAAATCAAACGCTAATTAAATCATTTTTAGAGGTTCTAATTAGTGAAAATGGTTTGTCCAAAAACACCATCTCTTCTTATCGCAATGATCTGGAATTATTTCTAAAATTTTTGATCACTCAGCGCAAAAATTTTCTTCAAGTTGACGAAACTATTTTTAAATCATATCTTTCAGAGCTATATAAACAGGGCATAAAACCTTCTAGCTTGAATCGCAAAATTTCTACTACTAAAAGTTTTTTCAAATTTTTAGCAGATGAAGGAATTAAAAAAGAAAACCCAACTGTCAATATTGATCAGGTTAAAAATAATCCCAAACTTCCTAAATATTTGAGCGAAAAAGAAGTTTTTTTGCTGCTTGATTCGGTGCAAAAAGATAACACTCATTTTGGCATTCGCCTTTCTTGTATGTTGGAAATTCTTTATGCGGCAGGTTTGCGGGTTTCAGAATTAGTGTGTTTGCCAATTTCGGCGATTGGAAAAAATTTTAATGATGGAAAAATTGTTTTTAAAAATTATTTAATTGTCAGCGGCAAAGGCAATAAAGAGCGCATTGCGCCTTTGAATAAAACCTCGCTGAAGATTTTAGAAAAATATTTAAAAATCAGAGAAGAGATGGGTCATCAAAATTCTAAATGGTTATTTTGTGGTAAAATTAGAATTAATAAAGATGTTGACCAAATCAGCAAAGCTATGAATCGCAAGGGAATAGACGAGCATTTGACCAGGCAAAGATTTCATCAAATGCTCAAAGAATTAGCCAGACAAGTTGGCATTGACGAAAGAAAAGTTTCGCCGCATATAATTCGCCATTCATTTGCTTCGCACCTTTTAAATCAGGGCGTTGATTTAAGAATTTTGCAAGAATTATTAGGACATAGCGATATTTCCACTACCCAAATTTATACTCACATTCTCGATTCCAAACTCAAAGATTTGGTTTATAAATATCATCCTTTAGCACAAACATTATGAGCGATATAATTGAAATTTACACCGACGGCGCTTGCTCAGGAAACCCCGGAAAAGGCGGTTGGGGCGCGGTTTTGCTTTATCGTGAACATAAGAAAGAAATTTCCGGATTTCAGCCGGAGACTACCAACAATCAGATGGAATTAATGGCGGTGATTGAAGCCTTGAAGATCGTTAAAAAATCATTACAAATTATTATTCACACCGACAGCAAATATGTTCAAGACGGAATTACAAAATGGATTTTGAACTGGAAAAAGAACGGCTGGAAAACCGCCAAAAAACAACCGGTAAAAAATGATCAACTGTGGAAAGAGCTTGATTCATTGGTTGCCGAGCATCAAATTATTTGGAAATGGGTGAAAGGACATAGCGGCAATAAATATAACGACATTGCCGATCAGCTGGCGGTGGATGCGATTAAAAACCATTAGAAATAATTACAATTGCCTGAGCAATATCTTTGGTGTCGCTCATTGATAAATCAATTTTAAAATTATTTTGATTCAAATGTTTTTGTAAAAATTGTTTAGCGATGGTGGTTAATTTTATTTTTGGTTTGCCGCTTGCATCGTTAATAATTTCAATATCAGTAAAATTTATCCCGCGCCCAATGCCCAGCCCAATTGCTTTGGAGAAGGCTTCTTTGGCAGCAAATCTTTTGGCATAATAACTAGTTTTAATCGCCAAATTTCCCTTTGCCAAATTTCCTTTTGAATTAGCAATTAAAATTTCTCCAGAAGTAAAAACTCGCTTCTCAAATCTATCTCCAAAACACTGCAAAGACTCACCAATTCTACCAATCTCAACAATATCAATTCCAATTCCAATGATCATTTATAAAATCTTGTTATATTTGTAAAAAATTCTTGCCAGAAAAATATTTTATTAGATAATAATTTAGTCGGGCGTTGTGTGAATACAATAGCCTTTACGGTAAATAAACACAACACGCCGGGTTTGCGTGGTGGTGGCGCCCGGTATTTTAATCTATCAAAACCAACTCAATTCTATTTTCTTCTCAACAAATCCCGAGTTTTTAAAGCCAGAATTATTCCAGATAAAATAATCACTAAAATATTCTTCAAAATAATCGGCAAACTGCTGAGCATCAACCCATAAATCAGCCAGCAAATTACACTCAACATTGACAACAAATACATCCAAAAAGAAATTGCGTGAGTGTCTTTGGTTTGAATAACCCTGATTGCCTGAGGAACAAAACAAATAGCGCTTAATATTGCGGCGATATAGCCGACTATTTCAACTGTAGGCATTGGTCATAATAAAGTTAGTGAGATAGATAATCTGTGGATCTATTTTTTGATGATTCTTTGTTTTTATCTGGGGACAGCCATTCACCATTATTTTTATCTACTATTAATAAACGTTTTGAAAATTCTGTAGCAGTTTCCAAAAATCCTTTATCTAATTTTGCGTTAGATTGTATTGCTTGTATAAAGCCCATTCCCTCTAATGGATGAATGCTTAAACAATCAAATTCCATACCGTGAAATTTGTGATGAGTTTTATTTGGAAAAGATAGTAGTAATACTGAATTTTCTGGAAAATCTATTTTTACTTCAGAATCCTGTCTTTGCTCTGGAACTTCTGCAACTCCACAAAAATTCAAAGTCGCTCCCGCTTTTTTGTTTGTGGTAACTATAATTAAAATTCTATCACCGGGATGATAATGCATATCCGTTGTTTTATCCGGGTCTTCAGCGGCAAAATTCATTAATGTACCACTACTGCGAATTTGAGTTGTTGGTTTTTGAATTACAGATGTCACTTCTTCATAAAAGTTCTGACTGTGGGGATCGTGAAAAATTTGTGTTTGTATTGCTAAAGATAATTGTTTTGCTTGTTTAGGAGTTAATTTACAAATTGTACTAATTGAGTATCTTTGTATATTTTCCTCATGATTGCATACTTTGCTTAATTCCATTGTTCTGATTGCTACAACTCGATCTGGATTAGTTGAGTTTATGGTAAAAGGAATCAACTCTCCCAATTTTAATACTCCAAAAGATCCTTTGGGAATAGTGATTGTTTTTTTTAAGAGTTCCATTGGTGTTTTGGTAGAAGATGGCATAACGCCATAATCGCCATAATGAACCTCAGTTTTTTCTCCCGCCGCAATTATAATACTGCCGATTTTATCATCGGGCAATCCTATGTCCGGAGAAGACACTTGAAGCACTTCTGGATTTTTCAAATCTAAAACAGTAGATCTGGATTCCTTCCCCTCCAAAGTGCTTGGCAATGCATAAAACATATCCATCTCACCACCTGAAATATCCGATCTTAATATTGAATAATAAACTTCTGGGGGAGTTATTAAGTTTCGTACCTTATTTGCAAAGTCCCTTTGTTGTATGTGATATAATCCAGGACCAAACCTATTAAGAATTTCTTTTAATAATATATTACTACTACGCATTTTCTAATTTTATTTTTTGAGCTTCTAATAATTTTTCTGTTTGCAGCATTTTAACAAAATCCTTTGTTAAACCACTGAAAATTTTACCTTTTTTAAATAAAATTCCATAAATCATTTCTGGAAAATAATTGGTTAATACTCTTCCCACTAAATCACCATTCTTTTCGCCTTCAAGAACAATATTTGAAATCATCGCTACACCAATATTATTACTAACAAATCTCTTTAAAATTTCCCAATCAGACATTTCAAATTCTATGCTGGTTCTAAGATTATGTGATTTAATAATTTCTTCAAAGGCTGGCAAAGTAATAAATTTAGGATCAATTCTAACCAGCTCATATTTTTTGACATCAGACAAAACTATGTGCTGTTTGCTTGCCAGAGGAT
This sequence comes from Pseudomonadota bacterium, assembly GCA_040386195.1. GTDB lineage: Bacteria > Pseudomonadota > Alphaproteobacteria > Rickettsiales > UBA1997 > JAJTCH01. Next base: position 100,004 of record JAZKFV010000012.1, read on the forward strand.
GATTTTTTTTTATTAATAAAATTGGCTGATAAGTAACAATTGGAATAAATTCTAGCTCCGCAGGCAGATCCGATTTTCCTATCGGATAAATAAAAAAATCAATCTCATCATCAATCAGCCTTTTGATTGCATCATCTTTAGTTAGATTACGAATTTTAAATTTTACTTCACTGTGAATAGTTTTAAATTTTTCTATATATTTAGGCAATATATAAGAAATACTAACATGATTTGCAGCCAAGTTTATAGTGGTTGATTTTTTTCTTTCTGCGTGATCAATAAAACTTTTAAATAAGTCGTCAATCCCCTGAATATAAGGAATTGAACACATATAAAGCATCTTCCCTTCTTCAGTAATTTTGATTTTCTTTTTATCTCTCTCAAAAAGTTTGGTGTTTAAATCTCGTTCTAAAGATTGAATTTGTAATGTGATTGCTGATTGAGTTAAGCCGATTTTTTGTGCGGCTTTAGATATGCTGCCGGTTTGGACGGTGTGATAGAAGCCTTTTAGCTGCTGGAGGCGATTGTGTTTATAGTAAAATTGTTTGGGTAATTGCATATGAGTTAATGTAATATTAGTATTCGTTTAAACGATTATAACTAATTTGATTTCAGTTTCTATTTCAATAATTTGTTTCAATCCATTTAAATAATAATTCAATAATGTTTCATTATGACTCACAATAACCAATTGTTACTTCCTCAAATCACCCACGACCTACGCAACTACATAGGCGGCATCTCCGGTCTAGCCAATATCGCCCTAGAAAATCTTATCACCTACATAAAAAAACAAGAAGCCATCGGCATCAAACCCGATGCCAATCTCAAAGAAATCTCCGAATGTATGGAAATGATTGCTCCTTATTCCAATGAAGCTCTTTGTTATGTCGAAGACCTACTCAACAACTCTCAAATGCAATCAGGAAAATTTAGCTTAGGAAAATTAGAGGAGTGTGATGTGGGTGAATTAGTCAAAGAATTATTAGCATTCAATCAAAGCTTTATATCCGATCATCAAATTACTTTTGAAGTGAACATCGCAGAAAATCTTCCTAAATTAAAAACTGACATTCTAAGACTCAAACAAATCCTTATCAACCTGATCACCAACGCCGTTAAATATAGCCCCAAAGGCAATAAAGTAGAAATCACAATTAGTCAAAATTACAATTCTCAAATTCAAATCATTATCAAAGATTCTGGCATTGGTATGACCAAACAAGAAATCCAAATGGCGTTGAACGGCTATGGAAAAAATATTGATAAATCAAATCTAAATAAACCAATTGATTCTCACGGTCTTGGAATGCCAATTGTTAAACAATTATGTGAATTACTGAGAGCGCAAATGACAATTGAGTCTGAGAAAAATAAAGGAACAAAAGTGACAATTTGTTTTTCTTGATTTTATTTTTTTAATTACCGTCGGTTTCAACCGAGGGTAATTAAAAAAACAAGATCAAAAAATTTGTCAATTGATGCATTACGTTTGATGTAATTAAGAACACCATTACCTCACCACGAAAAATTCTGGCGGGAAGGGCAATTCGGATAGTTACCACATATCTGAATTGCCGTTTTTATTTATTTTTTGAATTTGATTTTAACCAACCATCTAAAAACTCTTGCAAATGCGGGCGCTCCTCGCCTTCGCTGGCAAGATAATTTGCTAAATCTTCTTGTGCTTGCATAAAATTTTCGGTGCTTAAAGTGCCGATATGGTGCTGATAATGTAGATAAAGCAAATAGGTGTTGGCAACATCGGTTTCGCAATAATCGCGAATTTCTTTTAATTTGCCGGCATCGTAATAATCGCAAACCATTGAGCCATCGATCCCAAGTTTTCCGGGTAAACCAAAAACGGCGCAAAGTTCATTCATTTTTACTCGCGCCGAAGCGCCAAAATCTGAGAAGGCATCAACTAAATCACAATGCCAATCTAGAGAATATTTTTGATTATAATTATTCCATTTATCACCCATTTTATAAAGCCAAGCGGCGGTGATTCCATATTTGATGGCGCGATATTTTAGAACCGGCAAATCAAAATTTTTGCCGTTAAAACTAACAATTCTGGGTGGTTGTTTTTTCATATAAGAAAAAAATCCTTTCACTAATTCTTCTTCATTTGAATCAATATTTCCGCCACTTCTAATTTCATTTAAAACATATCTTTCCGTTCCATCGCCATCACGAATTATATCGGCTTGCAAAAAGCTAATCGCCACCACTTTTTGAAAAGGTTGGCGCAAAAAACTATTTTTGCCATCAGTGATTTTTAAATGATAATCAATCAAAGCTTGGCGACACTGGGCCTTGTTTTTGCCTTCTAAATCAAGCAAATTTTTTGCGGCGTCAATATCGGGAATGGTTTCAATATCAAAAACAAATAAAGAATTGTGTTGCATAAATTCTGTGATCTTTAAAAATTGAAAATTCAATAATTATTCAATTAAAAACAAAAAATTTAGTTATGAAAGCATTTTTAATCAGCAAACCTGGATCACACAATAATTTAGAATTAAAAACTATCGAAGATCCAAAACCCCAGAGAGATCAAGTTGTAATTAGGCATACCGCGATTGGCATTAATCATTTTGATATTTGCTTTAGAAATGGCGCTTATAAATTAAGCCAAACCCCTGCCATTCTTGGGCTTGAAGCTTGCGGAATTATTGAGGAAGTAGGCAAAGATGTAACTGATTATAAAGTTGGTGAGCGCGTTGCTTATGCCACCGGAGCAATTGGCGCCTACTCAGAGAGAAGGGCAGTGAAACAAAATTATTTAGTTGTGCCTCCACAAGGTTTAACCGACGAACAAGTTGCCGGATCACTTTTAAAAGGAATGATGGCGCATACTTTATTATTCAGAGTTTATTTGGCTGGGCGGGTGAAAAGAATTTTAATTCATTCGGCAGCTGGCGGAGTTGGGCATTTTTTGTGTCAGTGGGCAAAACATTTAGGAATTGAAGTAATCGGAACAGTTGGCAGCGATGCTAAAATAGCAATTGCTAAATCTTTTGGCTGTGATCATGTCATTAATTATAGCAGCAAAGATTTTTTAGTTGAGTTAGATGCGATCACCAAAGGCGAGGGCGTTGGCATTGTTTATGATGGCGTTGGCAAAGATACAATTTTAAAATCAATTGATTGTTTGTGGCCAATGGGAATGTGTGTTAGCTACGGCGAAGCCAGTGGCGCCACTCCGCCAATTGATTTAAATGCTTTATTGCTAAATTCTCTTTACATCACCCGCCCAACTTTGGCGCTTTATAAAGCTAAAAGAATTGAATTGGTTTTATCCGCCAATGAAGTGTTCAACGCAGTTGAGCGTGGAATTTTAAAACCCAATATTACGACTTATCAATTTAACGATATTCCAAAAGCGCATTTGGATTTAGAAAGTAGAAAAACCACCGGAGCTTTGGTTATCAAGGTTTAGTAATGTTGCCAACCATATTGTAAAATCTTCACCTCTCCACCATTTTTATCTAAAAGACAAACTTTTGGTTTATCTTGAGGTTTTTGTAAATAACCAACGCAAGTAAGTTTCACGCCAATTTTTTTAGCTAAATTCACAATCTTTTGCCGATCTTTTTTGTTCACACAAAAAATCAATTCATAATCATCGCCGCCAGATAAAAGCTGATTCAAGCTAATATTTTTACCAAGACAAGATCGTGCTGCCGCTGATAATGGAATTGCGCTTTGATTGATAATTGCATCAAGATTTGCAGCTTGGCAAATATGTTTTAAATCCGCCAAAAATCCGTCGGAAATATCAATTGCTGATTGGCAATTTTGTTTGATAAGTTCGATTCCAAGCCTGATTCTTGGGCTTGGTTGCAAGTGACGATTAGTTAAATATTTATAATGAGTTTTATTTGGGCAGATAATTTTTTCTTGCAATAATTGCAGACCCAAAAACGCATCACCAATATTTCCAGAAACAAAAACCAAATCTCCAGCTTTTGCTTTACTGCGTTTCAAAGATTTTCCTTTAGCAACTTCGCCAAAAATTGTTAGGCTAAAACATAATTTGTTTTCAGTTCTAATGCTGTCGCCACCAATTAAAACAATACCAAATTCATCGCTGACATCTTTTAAAGCGCGGCAAAATTCTTTAACAAAATTTTCATCCAAATCAATATTTTGCGAAAAACCCAGCAGATAATATAATGGCTTGGCGCCAGATGCGGCAAGGTCGGAAAGGTTGGTTTTAAGAAGTTTGCTGGCAATGTTATAAGCGCCGTCAGATTTTTTAAAATGAATATCTTCCGCCATCAAATCTTTACTAATCACTAATTCTTTTTTGGGAGAAAGAGAAATTAGCGCAACATCATCTTGCAGGGCATTTGATGCTTTGCAGCCTTTGGTTAGAGGTAAAAAATATTTTTTTATAATATCGAATTCACAGTTCATAGCTAGCAATCACGCCGTTGGAAATATATTTATTCATCAAAGATCCAATATCAAAATTCGGATATTTTTTGTTTAAATTTTGATAAATTTGGTAAAGATTTTCGCCTTTTTTAATTTGTTTTAAAAACAAAAACTCAGCCTGCGAAAGCTCTGATATATTGGTTTGCCACTTTGCTCTTTCAACTAAAATCCAATTTTTTTTCAAGTGAATTTTTGCATCAGAAGATTTCCAAATATTATAAATTGAATAATTGCAAGCCAATAAATAACAGGATGGATGCAGTTTAAATTTAACTTTAAACAAATCTTTTTCTTTTAATTTCTGAAATTTCTCCAAAGCAAAATCAGCAACATCTTGAGCAAAATAAGCAAAATGATATTGCCATTCAAGACGAGCTAAATCCTTTAAATAAAAGAGTTGGTGCTCGCTTTTTAAATCATTAATTAGCTTATAAAAATATTTTCCATATTCATCCAAATTACCACTTTGAGAAAAATATTGCCGATGAAACTTAGTGCATAAATAACCAAAATATTTATCACCAACCATTTTTTTTGTGGCTGGATAAAGCATTTCCAAAACCGAATCAAAATTGCCAAAAACATTATTGCGATAAATTTGTACACGATCTTTAACGGCAACTTTATAATTTTTAATTTCGCCTAAAATTTTATTTTGTTGCGGATTGTAGATTTGATTGGCAAATTGTTTTTGTAATTCTTTGAGCTTCATAATTGGTGTTTGATAATTTTTTCAGCCTTCTTCGCCTCAGCCATCAAAACCGAAAATTCCGGAATATCTTGATCCCATTCAATTAGAGTTGGTGAGGTTTTAAACTTGCTAACGGCAATTTTATATAAATCCCAAACTGCATCACAAACAAAATTATCATGAGTATCGACCAACATTTTTTGTTTGCCAAATTTGCGCACCGAATGCCCAGCCAAATGCATTTCGCCAACAATTTTTGCATCAATATTTTGCAAATATTTTTTAGCATCAAAACCATTATTTGTAGAGCTAACATAAATATTGTTAATATCTAACAAGATCTTGCAGCCGGTAATTTTAGCGGTTTGATTGATAAATTCATCCTCGGCAATTTGAGAATTTATAAAGCTTAAATAAGTTGAAGGATTTTCAACTAAAATTTCTCTTTTTAAAAAATCTTGAGTTTGAGAAATATTTCCGCAGAGAATTTTTAATGATTCTTTGGTATAGGGAATTGGTAGCAAATCATTTAAAACTCTATCTTCAACATTACTCCACGAAATATGATCGGACACCAAAAACGGCTCGGTAATGGCAATTAATTTTTTTAGATTCTGTAAATGTTTTTTGTGAATTTTGGTTGCTGATCCCAGTGAAAGACCAACGCCGTGAAGACTTAAAGGATAATGTTGACGAACTTTTTTGATAAAATTTATGGCAGCGCCGCCAGATGAGAAAAAATTTTCACTATGAACTTCAAGCCAAGGAACTGGTGGTTTTTTTTCAAGAATGTATTGGTGATGTATATGCCTTAAACCAACTCCAACAGCGTTTGCTGAAGTTGGCTTGTTAAGATTGAACACTTGAAACTATTTTGTTTCAGTTGCTTTTTTGTCAGCCGGAGTAGCTTTTGCTTTTTTGTTAGCAGCTTTTTTAGAATTACATTTGTGAGCTTCTGCTTTAGTAGCCGAAGTTTGATTAGCTTCTTTTTTAGCTTTGCAAGTATTAGAAGAACATTTGTGAGCAGTTTCTTTGTTGAACATAGAGCAGCTGGCAACAAGAGTTAAGCCAACAACACCAGTAGCAACGGATTTTAAAAAAGTTTTTTTCATAATATAAAAAATTAAAGTTAATAAAGTTAAAAAGTGGTAAGTTTAAGACAAGCTGCCATTAACAATTCTTTCGCAAGTGCCTTTTGGAAGAAGAACCCATTCGTCTTTAGCGCCGTCAATTTTGGCGGATCCAGCGCAAGAGTGAGTGCCTTTTTTTGTAGCACAATCATTTTTTCCGGCTTTAACAACGCCATAACATTTTTCCATTTTAGCGTTATCGGCTAAAGCTGGAGTGGATGCAATTGCAATTGAAGTGACGCCAAGAATAACTGAGGAAATAAAAGTTTTTTTGTTCATGTCTTTGTAGGAAAAATTTAATGAAATAAGAAAAAATAACTGCAGCAAAAACTAATTATTTTTTTGTATTTGTCAAAAACAATTTGGCAGCAAAATTGATTTTTTAATAATGCTTTAAAATTCTGCTTCCAAAGCCAATTTTTTGACTATTTTTTATTGTTTTATAAACAAACAAATTGGCTTTTTTAACTGCACTTTCCAAGTTTAAATTTTGACTCACAAAACAAGTAATTGCAGTGGCTAATGTGCAGCCGGTTCCGTGAACATTTTTGAAAGGTAATTTTTTATTACTGAAGAATTTTTCTGCGCCATTTTCTTGGAGTAAATAGTTAAAAATTTTATCGCCGCAGTTTAAATGCCCGCCTTTGATTAAAACATTTTTAACCCCAATTTTTTTAATTTTTTTTGCGGCAATTTTTACATCATCTAAATTTTTTATTTTCATCTCCGCCAAAATTTCTGCCTCAAAAATATTGGGTGTAACTAAATATGAATTGGCAATTAATTGTTCTTTCAAAACCTTGATAGCATTGGTTTTCAAGAGCAAATCGCCGCTGGTGGCAACCATTACCGGATCGGTTATGATTGGAATTTTTTTAGCTTTTTGTTTTAAAATTTCTGCAACCGTTTCAGTGATTTGGGCATTGCCAAGCATACCAATTTTGATCGCATCAATTTTTATATCATCCAAAACAACTTCAATTTGTTTGCTTAAAAAATCAACCGGCGGATAGAAAATGTCATAAACTTTTTGGCTATTTTGAGCGGTAAGACAAGTGATTGCAGAAGCGCAGTAAGTTTGAAGCGCAGTGGCAGTTTTAATGTCAGCTTGCACGCCAGCGCCACCGCAAGAATCTGAGCCGGCAATGATGAGTATTTTGTGTTTCACAATAAATTTATTTTTTTACTGAACGAATTGTGCAAATTACTCACCGCCAAAATAATTGGCGGCTGCGTCATTTGTCATTTTAAGGATTTAGCCCAACTGATTTGGTCTGAGTGTTTCGAAAATCGACTAATTTTTTAGCTAATTTTTCATCATTCAAAGCCAAAATTGCTATTGCCAAAAGCGCCGCATTTTTAGCACCGGCAGAGCCAATTGCTAAAGTTCCAACCGGAATTCCAAAAGGCATTTGGGCAATTGATAACAAGCTATCTAAACCTTTCAAAGTTTTGCTCTCAACAGGAACGCCCAAAACCGGAAGTTCAGTCATCGCCGCCGCCATTCCCGGCAAATGCGCCGCACCACCAGCGCCAGCAATTATTACTTTAATCCCGTTTTCTTTAGCGTTATGGGCAAAATCATAAAGCCTTTGCGGAGTTCGGTGCGCTGAAACAATTTTGGTTTCATAAGCAATTTTAAATTCATCCAAAATATCGCAAGCAAATTTCATCGTTGTGAAATCCGACTTGCTGCCCATTATAATTGCGATTTGATTTTTGTTTTTGCTCATAATTATTTATAAATTTTGCTACGATGATTAATTTCAATAACTAAAACCACTAATTCTTTTTCTTGTAAATCACAAATAATTCTATAATCGCCAACTCGATAACGCCATAAACCTTTTAAATTAGAGGTTAGAGCTTTGCCAAATAATTTAGGTGATTTTTTTAAATTTTCCTTATTAAGAAAATTTAATATTTTACTTTGTGTCTGATTATCAAGTTTGCTGATAATTTTTTTTGATTTTTCACTAAGGCTTATTTCCCACATTTGGTGATTGTGTTAATTGTTACTATTCAAGTCTAATTCCAAGCTCTTTGGCGATTTCTTCAAGACTATAAGTTTTGCTGCCACTTTTTTTATGTTCTTTTAAAGCTTTAATGCCAGAGCGGTAATCTTGCCAATCTTCAAGCTTTTCTTGTAAAGCTTTTTTGATCAACCAAGATTTGGTGCGATCTTCTTCTTCGCAAAATTTTTCTAGCACTTTTTCAAGATCTGCGGGGATTCTAAAAGTTAAAACTGACATAATAAAATAAAATTAAAATTGATAATGTGCACAATGTAATACAAACAATACTTTGTAGTCAATTATTTATTTTAAATCTTCAACCAGCTTTATAAAAAAATCTCCTCTTACTTCAAAATTTTTCCACTGATCAAAAGAAGCGCAAGCGGGGGAAAGAAGGATATTTTTTTCTGCGGATTGATCTTTTAAAGCCAAATCATAAGCCATTGCAAAGGCATTTTTTAAATTGTCACATTTAAAATATTCAACTTTATTTTCTAAAGTTTTGGCAAATTCGTCGCTGGCGGCGCCGATTAAAAAGGCATATTTGATTTTTGAAAAATATTGTTCAAGGCTGGCAATGCCGCCATCTTTAGCTTTGCCGCCTAAAATCCAATAAATATTTTGATAAGGTTTAAGAGCGTTTTCGGTGGAATCGGCGTTGGTGGCTTTGCTGTCGTTGATAAAGTTGATGTTGTTGATAGTTTTAACTAGCTGCATTCTGTGCCTCAAACCTTGAAAAGTTTTGATTGCGGCGATGATTTGTTCTTCAGAAATTCCCGATAAAAAACAATTAGCAAAAGCAAAAGCAATATTTTGAGCGTTATGTTCACCCTTCAAAAAGGTTCTGGCGCCTAAGTCAATAGCTGATTTATTAGCTCCAATATTGTTGTAAATAATATTGCCAATCATCGCAATTCCACCTTTTATGATCTGTGTTGTTGAGATGGGAATTAAAGTTGATTTGTAATTAGAATCATTTTTTAAATCTTCATAAACTGCTTTAGAATGTTCATTATCAATGCCAATCACAGCAAAATCATCTTTAGTTTGATTCAAAAAAATTCGTTTTTTTGCAGCAATATAACCATTCATATCTTTATGGCGATCCAAATGATCTGGGGTTATGTTTAAAATATTGGCAATATGAAATCGAGTTTTATCAATCAAATCCAACTGATAAGACGACATTTCAATAATATAATTTTCACCTGCGTTTAGTTTGGGCAAAGCCAGTGCGCCAATGCCAATATTGCCGCCAACAGCGTGAGGTTTTTTTGCTGATGCAAAAATATGTCCGCTGAGTGCGGTGGTAGTTGATTTGCCGTTGGTTCCGGTGATGCCGATAAATTGAGCAGCTTTGTTAAATAAATATAAAATTTCAACATCACAAATAATTGGACAATTGTTTTTATTAGCTTCTAAAACAATTTTATGAGGAGTTGGATATTTTAAAGGAATGCCAGCGGCAAGCACCAAAGATTGAGCATTTTGCCAATCAATTGCTTGGATATTTTTAATAATTTTTAAATTAGATTTTAGATCTTGATGTTCTTGCAAATATTTATTGAGACTTTCCAAAGAACTTTGATTATCATCGCCAACCACAACTTCAGCGCCTTGTTCCAAAAGAAATTTTACCGCCGCATTTCCTGAAATTCCTAGACCAAAAACGATAAATTTTTTCATAGTTTTAATTAAAAATTATTGTAAATTGCGGCTAATCTAATCCAAATAAAAATCAAAATCCAACAAGATTATGCCCGAACTTCCTGAGGTTGAAACCATTTGTCGTGGTATTGAGCAAAATATTATCGGCAAAAAAATTGCTGCAATTCAAACTTCTGATAAAAATTTGCGTCTGCCATTTCCCAAAAATTTTTCTGAATTAAAAGATCAGAAAATTATTTCGGTTGCCAGAAGAGCTAGATATATTCTGATTAAAATCACTACTCAAAAAATTTTATTAGTGCATTTGGGAATGAGTGGCAAATTACTTTATTTAGAAAAACTGCCAAAAAAATTAGAAAAGCATGATCATTTTGTAATGCAGTTCAGCGATGATTCATGCCTGATTTATAATGATCCAAGACGATTTGGTTTGGTAGATTTGGTGGATGAGAAAAAAATTAATTTGCATTCAATGATTAAAAATCTTGGCTTTGAACCTTTAACAAAAGATTTTAACGGCAAATATTTGCAAGCGAAATTAAAAGGCAAAAAAATCAATATCAAAACTGTAATGATGGATAACGCAATTGTGGTTGGTGTTGGCAATATTTATATTAATGAATCTTTATTCGAATCCAAAATTTCACCTTTAAGAGAAGCCGGAAATTTGAGTTTAAAAGAGCTAGAAACTCTAATTAACAACATTAAAAAAATTCTCCAAAAAGCCATCAAACTAGGCGGATCAACACTGCGCGACTATGTAAAATCCAACGGCGATGTTGGTGGTTTTCAGTTTGATTTCAAAGTCTACGGACGCGATAATTGCAGCTGCCTTGTTTGCTCTGGTAAAATTAAAAAAATTAAACAAAATGGCAGATCAAGCTTTTATTGCCCATCTTGCCAACATTAAATATCAATTCTAAGCAAAACTAAAATGATTCCCTTTGACGATAAATTAAAAGAAGAATGTGGTGTTTTTGGCATTTTTAATAGTAAAGATGCGGCGGTGAATACGGCGTTGGGGTTGCATGCTTTGCAGCATCGCGGGCAAGAAGCGGCGGGGGTGGTGGCTTGTCATAATGGTAATTTTGCGATGCATTTTGCGGATGGGTTGGTGGGTGATAATTTTAATTCGTCGGAAATTGTTAATAAATTGCAGGGCGATATTGCCATTGGGCATGTGCGCTATTCTACGGCGGGTAAAAAAACTGCCCGCAATTATCAACCGATTTTTGCTGAGTTTAGTTTTGGCTGTTTGGCGATTGCTCATAATGGCAATTTGACTAACGCGGCGGTGCTTAGAAAATCCTTGATTGAGCGTGGTTCAATTTTTCAATCATCAATGGATACCGAAGTGATTATTCATTTAATTGCGCTGAGTCAGAAAAACACTTTGATTGACAAAATTGTTGATGCTATTTCCCAAATTGAAGGTGCTTATTCATTAGTTATTCTGCATAAAGACGGCATTATCGCCATTCGCGATCCTTATGGAGTTCGCCCTTTAGTGCTTGGAAAATTAGGTGAGGCTTATGTTGTTGCAAGTGAAACTTGTGCTTTTGATATTATTGGCGCTGAGTTTGTGCGCGATATTAAGCATGGGGAATTGGTAATTATTGATAATTTGGGCATTAAAAGTATCGAACCTTTTAGAGCTGCGCCCTCAAAATTTTGTATTTTTGAATATATTTATTTTGCCCGCCCGGATAGCGTTTTGGAAGGTAAAAGTGTTTATCAGATGCGTAAAAATATTGGTATTGAGCTGGCTAAAGAAGTGAGTATTGATGCTGATGTTGTGGTGCCAATTCCTGATTCCGGCGTTCCGGCGGCAATTGGTTATTCTTTGCAATCCAAAATTCCTTTTGAGCTGGGCATTATTAGAAACCATTATGTTGGGCGAACTTTTATTGAGCCGTCAGATCGTATTCGCCATTTTGGAGTCAAGCTCAAACACAATGCCAATCTTAATGTTATCAAGGGTAAAAGAGTGATTTTGGTTGATGATTCTATCGTGCGCGGCACGACTTCGAAAAAGATTGTCCAAATGATTAGAGAAGCGGGAGCCAAAGAAGTTTATATGTTAATTGCCAGCCCGCCAACCACCGATTCTTGCTTTTATGGCGTGGACACTCCGGATAAAAAAGATTTAATGGCGGCGAATCATAAAATTGCTGAAATGGCAAAATTGATTGGCGTCGATCATTTGGCTTATATTTCAATTGATGGTTTATATCGCGCGGTTGGTGAAACTAAAAGAAATGGCGACTTTCCGCAATATTGCGACGCCTGCTTCACCGGAGAATATCCGATTCGTTTAACCGACCAAGAAGGTGGTGAAATGCCGTTATTTAATTTTGCAAAATAATATGACTAAATCGAAAAATAATATTGAAAAACTAGATTTTGAAACCGCCTTAGAAAAGTTGGAAGAAATCGTTGAGAAGTTAGGCAGCGGCAAAGTAAATCTAGAAGAGATGGTTGATTTATACGAACAAGGAATTGCCTTAAAAGATCATTGCAGCAAAAAATTATCCGACGCTAAAATGAAAGTTGAAATCCTCGTTAAAAAAGAATCCGCCATCAATAATTAATTTTTGTCTTTTATTGCGACACGAAAATTATTTTAAAAAATTTTCTTTGCTTTTTAATCCCGATCAATTTATCCGTTAGAGCTCTTTTTAATTAGCCCGATTGCAGAACATGAAGAATATACCCAATATTTTGACTCTTTTTCGCATTGCCATAATTCCGATTTTGGTGATGTCATTTTATATTGATGGTTTTGTAGCAAATATTGTTGCTGCCTCTTTATTTATGATTGCCAGCATCACCGATTTTTTTGATGGTTATTTTGCTAGAAGCTTGAAAGCGCAAACCAATTTTGGTCGTTGCCTTGATCCGATTGCCGATAAATTATTAGTAATTGTGGCAATCACAATGTTGATTCATTTTGGGCATAAAAATATGGCAATCACTATTCCCGGATTAATAATTATTTGCCGAGAAATTTTGGTTTCCGGCTTGAGAGAATTTTTGGCTTCTATCCGTGTTGGCATTCCGGTCAGCAATCTTTCCAAATGCAAAACCGCGGTGCAGATGATTGCAATTACATTATTATTAATTGGACAACCTGGCTCTGAATATGCGGTTGATCTTTTGGTGGATGTTGACAAAAGTTTAAAATTTATTGTTGCGGAAGTAATAATTACTGCCGGAGAAACTTTATTGGCCGTAGCCGCGTTTTTAACGGTTGTAACTGGTTACATTTATTTGAAAATCGGCTTAAAAAATATGTAAATATTAGTCGTAAGTCGTAAGTCGTAAGTCGTAAGTCGTAAGTCGTAAGTATAAAAATATAAAATGAGAAATTTATTAATTGTTGAGTCTCCTGCTAAAGCTAAAACTATTGGCAAATATTTGGGGAAGGATTATGAAGTTATTGCATCATTCGGGCATATTCGTGATTTGCCGAGCAAGACTGGATCGGTTGAGCCGGACAATGATTTTGCTATGCATTATGAAGTGTCGGCTAAATCGGCTAAATATGCTAAGGCGATTGTTGATAGAGCTAAAGGATGCGATAAAATTATTCTCGCTCCCGATCCGGATCGGGAAGGAGAATCAATTGCTTGGCACGTTGCTGAAGTGTTGCGTCAGAAAAAAGCGATCACTTCCAAAACTAAAATTGAAAGAGTTGTCTTTAACTCAATTACTAAAACTTCAATTTTAGAAGCCGTAAAAAATCCTCGTGAAATTGATATTGATTTAGTCAACGCCCAGCAAGCGCGTCGGGCTTTGGATTATTTAGTGGGCTTTACTTTATCGCCGGTTTTGTGGCGAAAATTGCCGGGCAGTAAATCGGCTGGACGCGTTCAGTCAGTGGCTCTGCGTATAATTTGTGATCGTGAAGATGAGATTGAGGCATTTAAAAGTGAAGAATATTGGGATGTTAAAGTTGATTTGCAAAGCGACACCAAACAAAAATTAACTGCAAATTTAACTCATATTAATGGCGAGAGATTGGATAAATTTACCATTAACAATAAAGTTCAAGCTGAAGAAATTGCTAAATTGCTCGAAAACAAAAAATATCAAGTTGTTTCCGTTAATAGAAAAGAGGTTCGCCGCAAGCCTTACGCGCCTTTCACAACTTCGTCACTTCAGCAAGAAGCGGCGCGCAAATTAGGTTTTTCAGCGAAAAAAACTATGCAAGTGGCGCAAAAACTTTATGAAGGTTTGGATGTTGGTTCGGGCACGATGGGTTTGATTACTTATATGAGAACTGACGGAGTGGATGTGGCGCCAGAAGCAATTGTTGAAGCTAGAAATTTTATCAATCAAGCTTACGGTAAAAAATATTTACCAGACAGTCCGATTGCTTATAAAAGCAAAATCAAAAACGCTCAAGAAGCCCACGAAGCAATTCGCCCCACTGATTTTTCCTTACCTCCCAAAGCAATTGCCAGCTATTTAGAAAAAGATTTTTTAGCGCTCTATGATTTGATCTGGAAAAGAATGGTCGCTTCACAAATGGCGGATGTGGTGATGGATCAAGTTGCGGTGGTGATTAAAACTAATCCAAATTATGGCGAGCTTAGAGCAGTTGGATCGGTGGTTAAATTTGATGGGTTTTATGTGCTTTATAATGAAGATAAAGATGACGAAGAGGATGAAGCCAGTGAAGATAAGAAGGCAATTTTGCCGGATGTTAATGTTAATGACAATTTAGCTTTATTAGAAGTTAAGCCAGCGCAACATTTCACCGAGCCATTGCCTAGATATTCTGAAGCAAGTTTGGTTAAAAAAATGGAAGAGCTTGGAATTGGTCGTCCTTCAACTTATGCCAATATTATTTCAGTTTTACAAGATCGCGGCTATGTAAAATTAGAGAAAAAAAGATTCACTCCTGAAGAGCGCGGCAGAGTTGTGGTGGTGTTTTTAAAATCATTTTTCCCTAAATATGTTGAATATGATTACACCGCCAAAATGGAAGATGATTTGGATATTATTTCCAACGGAAAATTGGATTGGAAAAAATTCTTAGAAAATTTCTGGTTAAATTTTAATAGTAATATTGGTGAGGTTAGCAAAAAAACTATTCCCGAAATTTTAGATAGTTTGAACCAACATATTTCTCCTTATATTTTTGGAGTTGATGAACATGGCAAAGCTAAACACCAATGCCCGTCTTGCTCAAAAGGAACGCTTGGAATTAAAATTGGCGGCTTTGGAGTTTTTGTGGGCTGTTCAAATTATCCGGAATGTAAATATACCAAATCATTTTCTGACGATAAAAATGCTGGCGAATTAATTGAGAACGCTGACGGCACAACTGAGCGCCGCGTGTTTGAGCCAATTTTTGTGGGCGATGGTGATAATCAAGGTGATAAAATCTTTATCAAAAAAGGGCCTTATGGGCTTTATATTGAATTGGCGAATGACACTTTGGTTGCAGCTGAGGAGCCGGAAGTTGAAGTTAAAGAAACTAAGAAAAAAACTGCAAAAAAATCTAAAGAAAAAACTAAAGATAAAAAAACAACTAAGAAAAAAGCTAAAAAAGATAATAAGCCAAAACCAAAAAGAGTTTCACTTCCTAGAAATATTAAGGTTGAAGATGTTGATCTAAAACTCGCTAAAAAACTTTTATCGCTACCAAGAGAAGTTGGAATTCATCCGGAAAATGGTTTGAAAATTGTTGCTTCAATTGGCCCGTTTGGACCTTATTTATTGCATGATGGCAAATATTCTTCAGTGAAAGAAGATGATATTTTGGAAATTGGTTTGAATCGTGCGATTGATTTAATCGCTGAAGTGCAAAGCAAAAAAGCGTCTAAATCTAAAACTGGTTCTAACTTTAGAAAAAAACGTAAATAAAATGGCAAAAGAAATAGCAGAAGAAAATCTCGATCATAATCCATATTCGCTTAATGAAGATGATAAACGTTTGCTGTTAAAACAATCAATTCAACAAATTTCCAGCCCATCATTTTTATGTCAGATTGAACCGGAAAATCCTAACTTTCTGGAAATTATTGAATGCAATGAACAATTTTTAAAAAACTTTGCTTTAGAAAAAATTGAAGTGATTGGCAATAATTATGATTTCTTGTTGCAAGGTGAAGATGTTGAATATGGTTCAAATAATTATTTTGAATATATCAATCTCATCAAAGCAGTCAAAAGCCTACAAGTTACTAATATCAAAGTTAGTATTCCTTATCCAAAAGATAAAAATAAAATTGAAGAATTTAAGGTTAGCTTTGTTCCAAGCCGCTATAAAACTCGCAATATTTACTGTGTTTTTTCTTTTGAACAATTAGCAAAAAATGCCCAAGAAGAAAATGATGGAACTCATTCAATTGCCTTAATTCAGAATTTAGAAAGAGCAATTAGAAATGAAAGAATGCTCAGAAGCATTAGCGATTTAATTGCATCGGAAGCAAATTTGAAAGGCATTGCTCAAACAATTGTCAAAACGATGTGCGAGTATTTAAAAGTTGATAGATGTATGCTTTACGATTGCGACAACGGTGATTCTGGATTTGTGGTTGAGCATTGCACTAAAGGCACTCAAAAAATTTCTGAGGCGGGTGATATTAAAAATCCGGAATCGCCAATTGCGCGCTATATTGAATTTCAAAATCAATTATTTTTAGATATTAATCGTCTCAAAAAAACCACCACAATGACGGTTTATGAAGATGTTAAAAATGATCCAAAATTTAAGGTCATTGAAAATGTTTGTGATCATTTTGGGATTGGTTCGCAAATCGTGGTAATAATGATTACTAACGACACGATTAGCGGCGGATTTTATCTACAACAATCAGCAAAAAGAAGTTGGCTTTTGGAAGAGAGTGAATTGATTAATATTATTGCCAGTCAGTTTTCAATGGCAATTGATCGCGCTAACTACACTCACAAATTATTAATTTCCAACCAAGAGCTATTAGAAAAAAGCAATAAACTAGCTGAATCATTAGTTCAGGAAAAAAGAATGCGTGAATTACAAAGTGAATTTGTTGCTCTGGTTTCTCACGAGTTCAAAACGCCACTACAAATTATCGACGGCGCTCGAGAATTGGTGATGAGAAAATTCAAAACAATAAATATTGCCGATGAGGTAATTGATAAATCTTTAGATCGTATCAAAAGCGCGATTGTGAGAATGAGTAACTTGATTCAGAGTAATTTAAATTTGTCTAAAATTGAAATTGGCGAAGAAGGAATTAAGGTTAATAAACAAAATTTTGACATCAAAGCTTTGGTGCAAGATATAGTTGAAAAAAACTTTAATTTAGCGCAAGAAAAACACATTAATATTGAAATTAATGTCGATAATTTTCCTGATGCTTATCTTGGTGATCAAAAATTATTAGACCATTCTTTTACCAACATCATTACTAACGCCATCAAATATTCTAAGGCTAATTCAGTAGTAAAAATTTCTGGCGCTATTAAAGAAAATAAATTGTTTTTAAAAGTTGCTGATAACGGAATTGGCATTCCTAAAGATGATTTGGATCGGATTGGTAAAAAGTTTTTTAGAGCCAAAAACACTTTGTCAGTTGCTGGAACTGGCATTGGTTTATATCTTACTAAATATTTTATCGAATTACACGGTGGTTCTGTTTTGATAGAAAGTGAATTGGATGTTGGAACAACCATAACCGCCTTTCTTCCAATTGCTAATTAATTTTCTTTATGATCAAAAAATTATCTCTGCTATTTTTTTTAATGATTTCTTTTGGTGCTAATGTTGCCGCAAAAGATGATGAACAATATCCAAATATTTCCGGCAAAGCTTTATTTGAATTTAGAGGCGACAGCATTACTTCGAGCAAAAAAGATAATATCAATGCCAATAACGGCAATATCAATATTGATACTGATTTTGGTCTTAATTTTAACAAAAATTGGTCATTAATCACCAATTGGAGATTTGCGCCAATGAATCAGCAAAGTGCTAATAATCCGGAAAGATATCGTCAAATTCTAGCCAATAAACGCGGCAACGGTTTGAGTGAAGATGGTTTGGCGGTTGATCAGCTTAAAGGTCAATTTGAAAATGAAGATCTAAGATTTTTTTTCGGCAAGTTTAATCCAGCTTTTGGAACGGCATTTAGAAAGGAAAAAAGAATTGGGGTTTTTGTAATTGATTTCACTAAAGATTACGAGTTAAGAGGCAAAATTGGCGTTGGCTTCAGTGCGCTTTTGGAAAAAAGCGAAATAACTGTTGATACTTTTTTTAACGACACCACCGCACTTAGTAACAGCGCTATTGAAAAAAGAGGAACCGAAAATAGATCCAATGGTTTAGCCGGCAACACTTCCAGCCCATCTTCTTATACCGCCGCAATTGAAGGGCAAGATTTTTTTGGAGTAAAAGATTTATTCTATAATTTTGGTTATCGAAATTTAGCAGTTGATAATTTGCCAGGCAGAGATAACGAAACTGGTATGGTTGGCGGCTTGGAATATCTCTTTCCTGTCGGGATAAAAACTTCACTGATTCCTTTTATTGAAATTGCTTCAATTAATAATTTGAGCGGTATTAAAGGTCGCAATTCTACCTACACAACCGTGGCTTTAATTGGAAAATACAGCAGCTGGACAGCTAGTATTGCCAGAGTTTCTAGAAGCATAAGACAAAAAAATATTCTCACTAGCGAAGATCTCGGTCGTACCAATGACAAACAAATGCAATATTCGGTTGGTTATAAATTTAGCAATAATATTGCCGTTGATATTAGTAGGGCCAATATTAAAGAAGACGGACGCAAGGCCGGCTTGCTTGGGGTTTTGGTGTCTTATGTCTACAATTTCTAAAAGTTAGTGAACAGTTTTCAATATTAAACCAACAACTTAATTTATGTCAGAAATATTTTCTCAACTCCCGCATTTCAATCAAATAATTTTATTGGCAGCATTGTTTTTGGCTTACAACTCTTTGCCGGTAATATTTTGGGCAGTTTTGGGTTTGATTTTTACATTACAATTCAACCCGTCTATTTTTGCTTTGTCGGCTTACTCAATCTTTGCTTTGTTATTTATTTTTCCAGTACTCAGAAAAAACCTGATTACCAGACAAATCATTGTTGTAATTAAATATCTTAAACTATTACCAAAAATTTCTGACACTGAAAAAACTGCCTTAAAATCAGGAACAGTATGGGTTGATGGTGAATTATTTTCCGGTAGTCCAAACTTTAAAAATATCTTTGCTAATAACTATCCGGTTTTGACCGATGAAGAAAAATCATTTTTAGAAAATGAAGTTGAAGATTTATGCGCAATGTGCATCGATAGCGAAGTTTATCACAATAAAGATTTATCGCCGCAAACTTGGCAATATTTAAAAGATAAAAAGTTTTTTGGAATGATCATTCCTAAAAAATACGGCGGTCTTGGTTTCTCAGCCTTTGCTCACAGTTCGGTGATTCAAAAATTATCTTCAAGATCAGTGCCTTTGGCAATCACAGCAATGGTTCCTAATTCATTAGGGCCAGCCGAATTGCTTTTACATTACGGAACCAAAGAGCAGCAAGATTATTATCTGCCAAGATTGGCAGTTGGTCTAGAAGTTCCGTGCTTTGCACTCACCGAACCAATGGCGGGAAGTGACGCAACTTCAATTATTGCTAACGGTTTAGTTTTTCAAGATAAAGATGGTGAGATCAAAATAAAATTAAATTGGAATAAACGCTATATAACTCTGGGCGCAGTTGCTACTTTGATTGGGCTAGCTTTTCAGCTTCGTGATCCGGAAAATTTATTAGGATATGGCGTTGATGTTGGCATCACTTGCGCTTTGATTCCAAATGATACAAAGGGTGTTAAACAAGGCAGAAGACACGATCCGCTCGCCACTCCTTTTGTCAATTCACCGCTCAATGGCGACGATGTAATTATTGGATTAAATGCAATTATTGGTGGCAAAGATGGTGTGGGTAAAGGTTGGAAAATGTTAATGGAATGTTTGGCGGCAGGTCGAGGAATTTCTCTACCTTCAACCAGCACTGGCGGAGCCAAATTAGTTGCCAGAGTTGTAACTGCTTATGCCAATGTTAGACAACAATTTGGTCTTTCTATTGGTAAATTTGAAGGAGTTGAAAAAGTTTTAGCACGAATTATCGGCAAAACTTATACTCTCGAAGCAATGCGTTCTTTCACAGCTGGTGGTATTGATTCAGGAGCAAAACCAGCAGTCATCACTGCAATTGTTAAATATCATTCCACCGAAATGTTTCGAGAAGTTGTGAGCGACGGTATGGATATTATGGGCGGCAGCGGCATTATTCGCGGTAAAAGAAATTTACTTGCTAACGCTTATTTTTCAGTGCCAATTTCCATAACGGTTGAAGGCGCTAACATTATGACCAGAAGCCTAATTCATTTTGGACAAGGCGCAATTATGTGTCATCCTTTTGTTTATAAGGAGATTGAAGCTTTAGAAAAAAATGATCTCACCAATTTTGATAAAGCTTTATTCGGACATATTGCCCATTTCTCACGCAACCTAGTGAAAGCTTTATTTTTAAGCATTAGCCGCGGGCATCTTTATAAGCCAAGCACTAATGGTGTCATTGGTAAATATGAAAAAAAGTTAGCCTGGGCATCAGCCAGTTTCGCGGTTTTGGCGGATATTGCGATTATAAAATTTGGCGGCAATTTAAAAAGAAAAGAAAAACTCAATGGCCGTTTTGGCGATATTCTTTCAATGATGTATCTGGCAGTTTGTACACTAAAAAAATTCGATGTTGAAGGAAGAAAACCTGAAGATGAAGTTGTGATTGATTATATAATGAAAGATTTATTCACCAAAATGCAAAATGCCTTTGATGGTTTGTGGCAAAATTTATTTTCCAGCTGGCTCAATTTATTAACCATTCCAATTGCCTTTTATGCAAAAATTAATGCCTTTATTTGTCCGGCAAAAGATGATTTAGAAAATCTTTTAGTTAGAAAAGCCCTTAAATCCGGTGAGTTCCGCAATAATTTAACTAACGGAATTTATTTACCTAAAGATCAAGACCAAGCTTTAATAAAATTAGAAAATGCGCTGGTTTTATTTGAAAAATCAGAAATGGTTTTAACTGTGATCAAAAAAGCAATTAAAGAAAATCTATTACCCAAAAAAGATCTGAATGATTTGTTGGATATTGCTGCCGCTAAAAATATTATTAGCAAAGAAGATGCTGCAATAGTTAGACAATCCAAAGCGGCAACTTATGACGTTGTTCAGGTTGATGAATACAGCTTAGAAGATTATAAAAATATTTAATTATGGATCAAAATCACCAACTTATTGATGCGATCAAAAAGCGCTTAAAATTAAGAAAAATTTTAGTTTTTTTATGCGCCATAATCTTAATTTGCGGTCTATTGTCTTTTTTGTTTTATGGCTTTGACGCCACTAACAGCGCAATCAAATTTATTTCTAAAAAAGATCAAATTGATAATGTTGAAAAAGTTATGCTTAATCCGTACATCAAATTTGAACATGATGATAATCAATTTTATGACATTAAAGCCAAAAAGGCAGTTCATAAAAATAAAGATGATGTTGAATTATTTGACGTTAAAGCATCGGGAAATAAAGGTGATATAAGCGCCGGCAATCTTTTAATCACCAATAGCGGCAATGATTTACATTTCAGTAATAATCCAATTTTAATTATCAGAGAAACTAAAAATGAGTAATAAATTCGGCAAACTTTTTTCTTTTACAACTTGGGGAGAAAGCCACGGTGAAGCAATTGGTTGTGTGATTGATGGCTGTCCGGCGCTGATTGATTTATGCGAAGATGATATTCAAAAATATTTAGAAAGAAGAAGACCAGGACAATCAAAATTTACCACTCAAAGGCAAGAAGAAGATAAAGTTAAAATTCTCTCCGGCGTTTTTGAAGGCAAAACTACTGGCACGCCAATCTCACTTATCATTTATAATCAAGATCAACGCAGCGGCGATTATGGCGATATCAAAGAAAAATTCCGTCCATCTCACGCCGATTACACCTATTTTCAAAAATACGGCATTCGCGATTATCGCGGCGGCGGGCGTTCTTCGGCAAGAGAAACGGCAATGCGCGTTGCAGCTGGCGCAGTGGCAATCAAAGTTTTGGCGCAAGAAAATATTAAAATTATTGGTTATTTAAAACAGCTCGGCGATAAAAAAATTAATCCTCAAAATATTGATTATAGTCAAATTGATAATAACGATTTTTTCTGCCCCGATTCATCTTGCGTAAAGGATTGGGAAAATTATTTACTCGAAATTAGAAAAAGTGGTAACTCAGTTGGAGCCGCAATCGAATTGATCGCAACTGGCGTTCCGGTTGGTCTTGGTGAACCAATTTATAATAAATTAGACGCAGCAATTGCTTCAGCTTTAATGAGCATCAACGCCGTTAAAGCCGTTGAAATTGGCAATGGAGTTGATGCGGCAAATTTAAGTGGCTTCGATAATGCTGATGAAATGTGGATGGAAAATAATCAGCTAAATTTTTCTTCCAACAATGCTGGTGGCATTTTGGGTGGCATTTCTAGCGGTCAAGATATTATTGCCAGATTCACCGTTAAGCCAACCAGCTCAATTTTGCATCCCAGAAGAACCATCGATATTAACGGCAACAACACCGAAATTATCACCAAAGGTCGCCACGATCCTTGCGTCGGCATCCGCGCCGTTCCAGTTGGCGAAGCAATGCTGGCTTGTGTTTTGCTCGATTTTTTATTGATTAACCGCGCTTATAAAAAGTAATATTTTCAAAGTGAACACCCAAAATTCTCCCGCATCAATCCTTCAAAAAATCTTCGGTTATAAAAACTTTCGCGGCGCGCAGGAAGAAATTATCGACCACATTATTTCCGGCAAAAATGCTTTAGTTTTAATGCCCACTGGCGGCGGAAAATCTTTTTGTTACCAAATTCCAGCTTTGTGTTTAGACGGTGTGGCGGTGGTGATTTCGCCTTTAATTGCGCTGATGCAAGATCAGGTTTTGGCGCTTAAAGAATATGGAGTTGCGGCTGAAGCGATTAACTCTTCAATGTCTTATGGACAAATCGAAAAAGTTAAAAATTCTCTTACCAATCAACAATTAAAACTACTTTACGTTTCGCCGGAAAGATTATTAATGCCGGAGTTTTTAGAATTTTTAACCAGCATAAAAATTTCATTATTTGCCATCGACGAAGCTCATTGCGTTTCGCAATGGGGGCACGATTTTCGTCCGGTTTATACTCAGCTTGCTATTTTGCAAAATAAATTCCCCAATGTGGTTAGAATGGCTCTAACCGCCACCGCCGATGTTCCAACCCGCCAAGATATTATTGAAAAACTCGGATTAAAAAATGCCAAAACTTTTTTAACCAGCTTTGATCGCCCCAATATTCACTACGCAATTTGCTCACGCAATAACAGCAAAAAACAATTATTAGAATTTATTAAAAGCAAACATTCTGGCGATAGCGGAATTGTTTATTGTTTATCGCGAAACAAAACTGAAGAAATTGCTGCATGGTTAAAAGAAGAAGGATTCAACGCTTTTGCCTATCACGGCGCAATGAGCGGCGCGGATCGCCAGAAAAGCCAAGAAAAATTTATTTATCAAGAAAGTGCCATAATGGTGGCAACAATTGCTTTTGGAATGGGCATTGACAAGCCCGATGTTCGTTTTGTGGCGCATTTAAATATTCCCAAAAACATTGAAGCCTATTATCAAGAAACCGGCAGAGCAGGGCGCGACGGGCTGGCGGCAGATGCTTGGATGTGTTATGGAATGCAAGATGTGATGATGCAAAGAAATTTTATTGCTGAATCAAATGCTGATGAAAATCAAAAACGCATTGAGAATCAAAAATTAAATTCTTTGCTTGGGCTTTGCGAAGCTTCTAATTGTCGCCGGCAAATTCTCTTGGAATATTTTGGTGAAAAAACCAGCAAACCTTGCGGCAATTGCGATATTTGTCAAAATCCGCCCCAAACTTTTGACGGAACTATTGCCGCGCAAAAAGCCATTTCCTGCGCCTATCGCACTGGGCAAATTTTTGGTGTGGCATATTTGATTGATGTTTTACTTGGCGCGGATGATCAAAGAATCAAAAATTTTAATCATGATCAAATTAGTGTTTTTGGCATTGGCAAAGAATTTAGCAAGGCTGAATGGCAAAATATTTTTCGTCAATTAGTGGCGATGAATTTATTAAAGGTTGATATTGCTGGTCACGGTGGCATAAAAATTACTATGCAAGGGCAAGATTTTTTGCGTGATAAAAAGCGAGTGATTCAAATGCGTCGATACGAAAAAGTTGTGAAGATTAAAGACAAGCCAATCAAAATCAGCACCGCAAGAATTAATTTAGAATTAGAAAGCGAAGCAGAAAATATTCTATTCGCCAAACTCAAAGCCAAACGCCTAGAAATCTCCAAAGCCCACAACCTCCCGCCTTACATTATTTTTCACGATAAAACTTTGATTGAAATGGTAAAATCCAAACCACAAAATTTTGCCGAAATGCTAAAAATCAGCGGCGTTGGACAGCAGAAAATTGATAAATATGGTGAGGATTTTTTACGGATTATTTTGAGTTTGTAAAAAAATATTGCTGCAATACAAATTTTAGTTTGTTATATTTTTTTATCATTTTATTATAACAAAATCTTATCAAAATTCACCACTAACCGCAAACAAAATTCAAAAACAAACTATGCAAAAATCAACAATCAAAAAACTTCTAATCACCACCACAATAATTTTATCCCCAATTCTTTACTGGCAAATCAAATATCCAAGTTACACCTATAGATACAAAGTGACTGTTGAGGTTGAAACTCCGCAAGGAATTAAAACTGGGTCTAGTGTGGTTGAGGTGCATACAAATCGATATCCTGGCTGGGTGATTCTTAGTAGTGCTAATGTTGTGGTTGATAAAAAGATCAAGGGTGAAGGAACGATTGTGGATATTGCAGAAGGCAAAACCCTATTTGTTTTATTAAACGGCGCTCCTTCAGAAGGCAATCCTCATGCCTTGATATATAATGCAGTTAAAGCTCCAGAGGGTTATGGCCGATACGATAAATATTATGCGAATACGAAGAATGCCAAAGGAATTCTACCAAGAGATAAATATCCCCGAATGGTGAGTGCCGTCAAAGATCAAGATGGGCAGGTTAAATTTACAATTGTTGAACGAACAGGATCTGTTTCGGAGCTGGTAGCTAATTTTTTTGCCGCAATAGAAGGTGATTCCAAAAAATCTGATTTTGATAATTTTATCAGGGAACGTAATTTAAAAAACTTATATGAAAAAATCAAAGATCATAAAACAATATTATCAGATTCAGAAGCCTTGTTGATGCTGAGTGATTTAGTTTCTTATATGCAGCAAAAAAACAATAAATTTGATCCTGAGATCAAAAATATCAAGTGGTTATCGGAATATGAAACGAAGAAGGCTCTATCAAAAATAGAGCAAGAACTTAGCGGCGATAAGAATCCCTACCTATTAGTTTTTAAGAGGAGTCCAGAATTAGAAAAAGTTTTTGGTGAAGGGGTAAGAATTAAGCAGATAACTGTTGAAACTACGAATGATAAGTTGGAGTGGAAGATAGAAAAGTTACCAATATGGAACGAAATAATAAAATACGTAGATGATACTGCTAGGGATAGCAACAACTTTACATATTTGCCATTTTCCATCAAGTACTAATTAAATTATCAACTCAGAATAAAACTAAAATTATGACAAACAATATAACAAACAAAACCCTCTTAAATGCCATCTTGGCAATGGATTCTTACAACCGTGGATATGGTGAAAAAGTGAAAGATTTGCCAAGTACAAAAGGAACAAAAATTGGTAATGCTGTGATTCAAAAACAAAGCGAAATTAATCCAACTTCATCTGAAGTAAACGCCTCCTTCTACGCCATCTCCTACACCCACAACAACGAAACCATAATCTCCTATCGAGGAACCGATAACGCT
The DNA here is from genome assembly GCA_040386195.1 of Pseudomonadota bacterium. Lineage (GTDB taxonomy): Bacteria > Pseudomonadota > Alphaproteobacteria > Rickettsiales > UBA1997 > JAJTCH01. Next base: position 125,946 of record JAZKFV010000012.1, read on the forward strand.
CTGGACACTGCAACTGGCTGGACAACTGGTTCTGGCGCCCATAAATCAGACCAAGCATATCTAGCTGCTGATTTTTACAAATCGGTAATCGGCAATACCAGCCCTTATAATGCCAATGTTGAATTTGTCGGTCATTCGCTGGGTGGTGGTCTTGCTGGTTTAATGGCAAAATTATATAACAAGGAAGCGACCATCTTTGATAATATGCCCTTTGAAAAATCAGCGACCGGCGCTTATGTTGGTGCTACCGCTATTGATAACAGAACCGGATTGTTAATTGATCAAGAATTAAGGGATCGATATTACTTCAATGGTGCAACTCCACAGCCACACGATTTAAACCCTGATTATTCAAAAATCAAAGCCTATGCCACAACTGGTGAGATACTGTCCCTTATAAGACCAGCGCAAAGTGCTCCAGTTGATTATTTAGATTCTAACGGTGGATTAAGAAGTCAATTTGATTTACACAGCCAAGCCCTCTTAGTTACCCTTTTATACTCCCAACAACAAAAGGAGCTAAACAACGTAACCGAAGACTGGATTGCCTTTGGCAAAGAATTAATGGACTCACTATTCAACAATGACATAGCCAAAAGCCTTAACATTATGGAGAATGAAAACCCACCAGTTGAAGGCAGCGCCGACAAAATGCTCAATAAAATCGCCTATTCCGCACTTCACGCTACAGCTGAAAGTGGTACAAATGGAGAAATCGCCAACGATGAACTGGTCTTCGGCGATACTTCTATTCAGGCCCTCTTCAACGATGCCAATGAATTTGGTAAAATTCTTCAGCTAGATAATCTTCCTAAGATTTTCAAAGTTACACCACTTCATGGAACTCCTTATAGTGAATGGAATATTAGAGAAGGTGTTGCCAAAATGCTCGTCCAATTTGCTGCCAAATTAGCTGAGGGTAAAACTTTCTACTCAAATCATTCTGAAGCAATAAATGGAATGCTAAACTTCAATTCCAGTTCAAATATTTTAACTTTAGATGTTTCTAAAGATTCTAACTCCTTATGGGACGATACTTCTCCAATAGAAAAACAAGCAATGCTGAATAATTTATATATAAAATTCGGCATCTCTAATTTTTCCCATTTACCAAACGCAGATGATGTTGATCACATCATCATTGCCACCACAGATAACGGCGTTACTAACGATTCTTTCACAGAAGATTCTAACGACACAAGCGTAATATTTGGAGGCTATGGTAATGATACATTGCGAGGATCAGATGGTCAGGATGTTTTAATTGGGGGATTTGGAAATGATAATCTGAGTGGCGGAATTGGGAATGATATTTTAGATGGTGGAGCAAATGATGGAAACGTTTTACTAAATCAAAACAATGGCTCCTCCGACACTCTCTCCGGCAGCTTTGGCTCCGACACCTACATTTTCTCCGGCTCCTTCGGCAACGACACCATCATCGATGATGGGCTTGGAGTTAATGTTAACGGGGCTATAATCAAAGATAAAATCATCATCAACAATCAAACTATTTTCGGCATTGCCAATTATATAGAAGGTGGCACTAGTTGGAAACTAGGATCTTATATCATCACTAAATCTGGAAGTTCTTTACAAATAGTTTCTTCCTCAGCTAATGCCTCAGGCGCCATAAACATAAATAACTTCACCAACGGTGACTTTGGTATCACCCTTCAAGAAAAGCCGGAAGAGCCCGGAATTGATGATGATGTTTCTCCTCAAATTGGAATAGGTGAGAATGCTAATGCGGCTAGAAGATCTGATCCTTTAACTTTGGATTTGAATCATAATGGTCGGATTGATCTGATATCTTTAAATCAATCTGATGCCAAATTTGATTTACAAGGTGATGGTCTGAAACGTAAGGTTGGGTGGGTTGGTGGCAATGATAGTAATAATGACGGAATAATTGATGACATTGCTAATGACGGATCAAGATTAAATGATGCGGATGGATTTTTAGTTTTAGATTCTAATAACAATGGAGTTGTTGATAATATCAATGAACTATTCGGTCATAAAAATGCCGATGGAACTACTACCACAGGAACAGATGAGTTAAGTCTTTATGATTTAAACCAAGACGGCAAAATTAACAGCAATGACAGCGTTTTCAATCAACTAAAAATCTGGCAAGATTTCAATGGCAACGGCACTACGGAAGCTGGAGAATTATCCAATCTGAGTGATCACAACATTGCAAACATTAACCTTGAAACTTCTATTTCTAATCAAAACATTAACGGCAATGTTATTTTATCTTCTGGAACTTTTGAATTTAACGACCCAAACAACATCAACCCAATTACCAACCTGCCAAGAACAATAACCTCGGTAATTGCCAACCTTGATTTAGCCTTTGATCCAACTAATTCCGAAGGTTATGGTTATCAAGATGCTGAGGGTAATAATGTGGGAAATAATATTAATCCCCAAGCTCTGTTATTGCCTTTATCGCGAGGATATGGCAATGCCAAAGCGTGGCATATTGCGATGAGTGAAGATGAGGCTTTATTGCAGATGATGCAAGATATGGTCAATCTGGATAACTCAGTTACGATAGAAAATATCAACTCCAAAATTGAAGAATTTATTTATCGTTGGACTGGAGCTGAAGATGAGTCTGGGATGAGAGGAAGTTTTGATGCTAAAAAATTAGCCGCTTTAGAAGCCTATAGGGGATCTCAATATACAGATATTACAGGATCACATAATCCTGTGCCGCAAGCGGTGAATTTTTTGCAAAATGCTTGGAATAATCTGGTTAAAAAAGTAACTGACAGAATTTTAATTCAAGGAACATTCAAAGAAATTTTTACTGATCATAATTCTGATAACATTGCGCAAGTAAGTTATAATTTTGCAACTGACAAATTAGATTTTAGCACAATTTCAGGTGTGGTGGTGATTGAGAATATCAAAGAGCATTATGAAAGTTTGGATGTAATTGAGGGAGCTTATTATTTAAAAGCACTGGCACCAATTATTAATTCGGCTGCTGAGAAATTTGGCTATTATCAGTTTATTGATGATCTTACAAATGCGGTTGGAGAAATTCCAACTCAAATTATATTTGGAACAGATAATAGTGACGAGATTAATGCTAACTCTTGGGGCAATGCGGTAATAAAAGGTCAAAAGGGCGACGATGTGATTAATGCCAATAATTCTAATGATGATGTTTATGTTTATTCGCAAGGTGATGGTCACGATATAATTAATGATAATTGGGGAAATGATAAAATTGTTTTTGACGCCTCAATCACAAAGCAAGATGTTTATTTTACGCTGCAAAATCAATATGATTTAGTAATTAATTTTACCAGCTCACCTTCCGATTCAATCGTGATTAAAAATCATTTTAACTATCACGCGGTTGAAACTTTAAAGTTTGGTGATGGCGGCACAATTGATCTGCTCAATCTTCCGGCATTTGAAATTAATGGAACTGACGGGGATGATTTGATTAACGCTGGAAGAGGTGACGATATAATTAACGCTGGTGCTGGAAATGATGTTATTAATGATCTTGGGGGAAATGATGTGATTAATGGTGGCAATGGTGATGATTTTATTAATGCTAATAATGGCAATGATGTTGTGAATGGTGGCGATGGCAATGACAGGATAAATGGTGGATATGAAAATGATGTTATTAATGCTGGTCGTGGCGATGATGTGATTAATGGTCAGGAAGGTAATGATGTTTATATTTACAATAAGAATGATGGTAAGGATGTGATTAGTGAAAGTGGTATTAATTATTACAATCAAGAATTAGGCATTGATAAAATCAAATTCGGCGCCGACATTTCAGCCAGTGATATTTATTTTTCTCAAATTGGCAGTGATCTAATTATTAATTTTAAAAACTCACCGGATGATCAGATTAAAATTGTTAATCAAGTAAACTTTAGCAACCAAAGAAGCATTGAAACTTTGGAATTCGACAATGGCGATGCAGCAATTGCTATTAATAATCTGAATAATCTTAACTTCGAATATCAAGGAACCTCAGGTGATGATTCGGTCGCTTCATATTATGGCAATAACATTGTTGATACCGGTGCCGGAAATGATCAAATTTCTGTTGGTGGTAAAAACAACACCATTAACGCTGGCGATGGAAATGATACGATTTCTGTTGGTGGTGAAAATAATATTATTAATGCCGGAAAAGGTGATGACATAATCAACGGTGGTTATAGTAAGGATACTTATCTTTATTCTAAAGGTGATGGCAAAGATGTGATTAGTGATAATGGATATTATGCAGAAAATAATTTTCACAATGATGAAATTATTTTTGACGCAAGTATTAATAAAACAGATGTTGTAATCACTCAAAACGGGTTTGATATAATTATTAGTTTTGCTGATTTAGCTTCCGATCAAATTACCATCAAAAACCATTTTCTTTCTACTGAACAAAGAATTGAAACTTTAAAATTTGCTAATGGTGATGAAGTTGATCTGACCACTTTGCTTCCAAGCTATAATGGCACTGATGGAGATGATGTGATTAATGCTGGTGGAACCGATGATGTGATCAGCACTGGAGCTGGAAATGACAACATTAATGATGTTGGGGGAAATAATGCGATTAACGCAGGAGTGGGAAATGATATAATTACTAGCGGCTATGGAAATGACGCAATTGATGGTGCAGACGGCGATGATGTGATCAACGCTGGCTCTGGAGATGATGTTATTAATGGTGGCGAAGGTAACGATATTATTAACGGTGAAGAGGGTAACGATATTATTAATGCCGGTCGCGGTGATGATATTATTGGTTATAGCAACTACTATCATTCTGGTGATAATTCTGGTGATGATATTTACATTTACAACCAAGGTGATGGCAAAGATACTATTAATGAAAATCCAAGTGGCTATGGTTTTTACCGAACTCTGGGGAATGATAAAATCAAATTCGGCGCCGACATTTTAGCCAGTGATATTTATTTTTCTCAAAATGGTAGTGATATAATTATTCATTTTAGAAACTCTCCAGATGACCAAATTAGAATTGTTAATCAAGTTAATAGCGGAGATGGAAGGGGCATTGAAACTCTAGAATTCGACAATGGTGATGCGGCAATTAACATAACTAATCTCAATAATCTTAATTTCGAATATCAGGGAACTGCGGGTGACGATTCGATCACTTCATATTATGGAAGTAATATTGTTAATACCGGCGCTGGAAATGATGAAATTTTTGTTGGTGGTAAAAATAACATTGTTAATGCTGGCGATGGAAATGATACGATTTCTGTTGGTGGTGAAAATAATATCATTAATGCCGGAAAAGGTGATGACATAATCAACGGTGGTTATAGTAAGGATACTTATCTTTATTCTAAAGGTGATGGCAAAGATGTGATTAGTGATAATGGATATTATGCAGAAAATAATTTTCACAATGATGAAATTATTTTTGACGCAAGTATTAATAAAACAGATGTTGTAATCACTCAAAACGGGTTTGATATAATTATTAGTTTTGCTGATTTAGCTTCCGATCAAATTACCATCAAAAACCATTTTCTTTCTACTGAACAAAAAATTGAGACTTTAAAATTTGCTAATGGCGATGAAATTGATCTAGCCGCCTTGGTTCCAATTTATAATGGAACTGATGGAGATGATGTAATTAATTCTTCTAGTGGCAACGACACTATTAACGCCGGCGCTGGAAATGACATTATTAATTCTGGAAATGGTGATGACATTATTAACGGCGAAGATGGTAATGACACAATTTATTCTGGATATGGCAACGATATTATCAATGGCGGCAAGGGTGATGACTTGCTAACTTACAGCAATTATTATTCACCAAATTATGGGGATGATACCTATCTTTACAAAAAAGGAGATGGCGCAGATACTATTGCGGAAGCATCAAATTATCAGTCTTTTAGCAATGTTGGAAATGATGTAGTTAAATTTGGGTCTGATATTTTGGCAAACAACATTTATTTTTCCCGCAACAATAACGATTTAATTATTAAATTCAGAAACTCACCAACCGATTCCATTACTATTCAAAATCAGTTCCTTTCAACAAATCACAAAATAGAAACTTTAAAATTTGATAATGGTGATGCTGATATTGATATTAGAAATCCACTATCATTAACTTTTGAATATCACGGCACTGATGGCAATGATAATATAAATGGAAGCGATGGTGTTGATATTATGTTCGGTGGTAAAGGTGATGATACTATTTCTGGTGAATATGGAGATGATCAATATTTTTATTCCAAAAATGATGGCAAAGATATTTTAATTAATAGTGGCGGGCAAGATTCAATTATATTTGATGCTACTATTGGCAAAGATGAGATTTCTTTTCTTAAAGATGGTTATGATTTGATCATCAATTTTAATAACTCACCTCTTGATCAAATTAAAATTCAAAATCATTTTTCCAATGAAAGTGTTGGTTACATTAAAACCTTAAAATTTTCCGATAACACTATTGTTGATTTGCTAAATATTCCGGAAATGACTCTCACTTACGAAGGAACATCGGGCAGTGATGAAATATTAAATTTTTATGCTGGAAATAAAATAATTAATGGTGGCGATGGCAATGATAACATTATCACTAGCGCGGGAGGAGATGATGTAATCAAAGGCGGCAAAGGTGATGATTATATTCTAAATTATGATAAAAATTATTATTATCTGAACAATGCCTCATCCGGAAACGACACCTATCTTTACTCACAAGGCGATGGAAGCGATACAATTTTTGATAATGGCGGCAATGATGCAATTGTTTTTGATTCAACAATCAACAAGGAAAATGTTGTCATCAAATCAGGAAATGCCAATACAAATCAGCAATATGATTTGGTGATAACTTTTGCTGATTCTGCCCAGGATAAAATTACTGTTCAAAATTTTTTCTCCCCTGATTATCAAGGTAAAATTGAGTCTTTAAAATTTGCTAATGGCGAAATTATTGATCTGACTTCTCCAGTGTTTAATTATCAGGGAACTGCTGGCAATGATGTGATTAACAGCTCAAATGGTAATGATATAATCAATGCCGGATCAGGAAATGATACCATCAGTGCTTTTGCTGGCGACGATATAATCAACGCTGGGCTGGGCAACGATAAAATTAATGGTGGGCTTGGAAATGATATTTACATTTATAACTCAGGTGACGGCAGTGATATTATCGGCGAAACCAATAATTACTATTTTAGTTACAACGAACTTAGGCTTGGAAATGATACAATTAAATTTGGTGAAGGAATTACCAAAGATGATATTTATTTTTCGCTTGATAACTCGGGCGTTGGTTTAAAAATTAATTTTAGAAATAGTCTTTCTGATTCAATTACTATTCAAAATCAGTTTGAATATTATTCAAACAATGCCGCCAATTCCGCCATTGAAAATTTACAATTTGTAAATGGTGATGTGATAAATATTTCCAGCCTTTCAAATCTTACTTTTGAATTTAACGGTACTGGTGGCAATGACGCTATTTATGCTGGCAACGGCAATGATTTGATAAATTCATTAGGTGGCAATGATATTATTGAAGCGCAAGCAGGAAACGATATTATTAATGCCGGACGAGGTAATGATGTTATCGGGCAGGGCAGCGGTAATGCCGGAGATGATATTTATATTTATAATAAAGGTGATGGTAATGATACAATTTATGAGGTTTATCAATATGGGTACAGTGTTGATAACGGAAATGACATTATTAAATTTGGCTTAGATATTTCCAAAGACGATATTTATTTTTCCCGCGACGGCAATGATTTAACTATTAAATTCCACAACAGCCTTTCTGATTCAATTACCATCAAAAATCAATTTCAATATGAAGGAAACAGAGTTGAGACTTTGCAGTTTGATAATGGCGACGATTCAATCTCTCTTAATAATGAATTAGTTTTTATATATAATGGCACCGATGGAAATGATTTTATTTATAGTAGCGACGGCAATGATTTAATAAATTCAGGAGGTGGTGATGATCAGATTTATGCAGCAGCTGGAGATGACATTATTAACTCTGGAGCTGGTAATGATGCAATCAACGCTGGCGAAGGTAACGATAATATTAACGCTGGAGCTGGCGATGATAATATTAATCCAGGATCGGGTGATGATATAATCAACGCCGGAAAAGGTGACGACATTATTGGTCAAGGCAATGGCAACTATGGTGACGATACTTACATATATCAAGCCGGAGATGGCAAAGACACCATCATTGAATATCCAATTGTTAATAATAACAATTCATATGGTAATGATGTTATCAGTTTTGGTGATGCAATAAATAAAACCGATATATTTTTCTCCAAAAATAATGATGATTTAATCATTCGTTTTAGAAATTCTGCGGAAGATCAAATTACCATTCAAAATCAATTCCAATCCCAATCTAATCATATTGAAACTCTCAAATTCAGTGACGGATCATCAATTGATATTAGCAACCCACTTCTGATTGATATTGAATATATAGGCACCGATAATGATGATTATATATATGCTGACGCAAATGCTAATAACCTCAATGGCTTTGCAGGATCCGACACAATATTTGGTAATGAAGGTGATGACATAATTAATGGTGGGGCTGACGATGACACTATCTACGGCGGCGAAGGTAGTGATACTTATATTTACAATCTTGGCGACGGCAATGATCTCATCAATGATACTTCTTATGCTGATAATTCAGATTTTGATTCAATAATAATTAACGGCGTAAATTCGCCAGATGATATTTTGTTATCCCGCAATGGCAATAGCGGCCTTGTCGTCAAAATCATTAGTACTGGCGAGACGATCACAATTCAAAATCAATTTTATGGATCTGATAATAGAATTGAATCTCTGCGTTTAGTTAATAACGGAGCTTTAGTTGGTAATATTGATTTAACCACGCTTGGTAATATGCCGATAGTTGGAACTGACGGCGATGATTATCTTGGTGGTAGCGATGAAGACGATACCATAATTGGTGGTACTGGAAATGATTATATGTCTAGCGGCGCAGGCAATGATAATTATGTCTATAATGTTGGCGATGGTAATGATGTTATCTACGAATATGGCGCTTCTGAAGCTGATTTTATCACAATTAATGGTGTTTCGGCAATTTCTGATCTGGAACTATCTCGCAATAGTAGCGGCCTATTAATTAAAATTATCGCAACCGGACAAACCATTACAATTAACAGTCATTTTGATGATAGCATATATCAGATTGAGTCTGTGCGTTTGGTTAATAATGGAGTTGTAATTGGTAATATTGATTTAACCACTCTTGGTAATATGCCAATAGTTGGAACTAGTAACGACGATTACATTTTTGGCAGTGATGGTGACGATACTATGATTGGCGGAGCCGGAGATGATTATATGTATGGCGGCGAAGGCAATGATAATTATGTCTATAATGTTGGCGATGGTAATGATTTTATCTACGAATATAGCGCTTCTAAAGCTGATTTTATAACAATTAATGGTGTTTCGGCAATTTCTGATCTGGAACTATCTCGCAATAGTAGTGGTCTATTAATTAAAATTATTGCAACCGGACAAATCATAACAATTAGCAATCATTTTAGTAATAGCATGAATCAAATTGAATCTGTGCGTTTGGTTAATAATGGAGTTGTAATTGGTAATATTGATTTAACTGCCCTTGGCAATATGCCAATAGTTGGAACTAGTAATGACGATTACATTTTTGGCAGTGATGGTGACGATACTATGATTGGCGGCGCTGGAAATGATTATATTTATGGTAGCGGAGGTAGTGATATTTTTGTTATTGAGCCTAATAATTTCAATAATACCACCATTATTGCTGATCTTGAATTTAGTAATCACAACGAAAAAATTGATCTTTCTAAATTAACTAATATCCATAATTTTAATGATTTAATCATCATTCCAGAACCAGGATTTATAACAATTAATCTTCCTGAAGGTCAAAAAATTATACTTAATAATGTTGAGCTGGAAAATATTTCTGCGGATAATTTTATCTTTGCTAGAATCAACAACGCCCCAACTATTTTTACATCAATCCAAAATCAATCCACTATTACGGGCGCAAACTTCATCTTCACAATCCCCGACACCACCTTCACCGATATCGACAACGACATCCTAGCCTACAACCTAAAAATTCAAAACCCCAACGGCACTATTTCTGATTTACCTTCCTGGCTCAATTTCAACCCCACAACCAAAACCCTATCCGGCACCGCTCCTAATAGTTCAGTCGGAACAATTGAGTTATTAGTGATTGCCAACGACGGCAGCCTAGAAGCCAACCAAACCTTCAACCTCAACATCCAAACCAACCAATCTCACGACATCCAAAACACCATCACCGGCACCAACTCCAAAGACACCCTAATCGGCACCAACCTCAACGATCAAATATCAGGCGGTGCTAATGCCGATATCCTCTATGGTGGTCTAGGCAATGATACTTTATTAGGCGGCTCCAGCGACGACATCCTAATCGGCGGAGAAGGCTCCGACATATTAGACGGCGGCACCGCCATCGACACCGCTTCTTATAACGATTCTAACACCGCAGTTAATATCAACTTATTAGAAAACACCGCCCAAGGTGGAACTGCCCAAGGTGACACTTTCATCAACATCGAAAACATCACCGGCTCCAACTTCAACGATAACCTAACCGGCAACAACCTTAACAATGTAATTGACGGCGGATCAGGCAACGACATTATCAATGGCGGAGCCGGCAACGACAAAATCATCGGTGGAGCCGGAGCAGATATTATTGATGGTGGAGATGGAATTGACACTGTTCATTATACCAGCTCCAACGGGGCAGTTAATATCAACCTATCAACCAATGTTAACCAAGGTGGAACCGCACAAGGCGACATCCTCATCAACATCGAAAACATCACCGGTTCAGACTTTAGTGATAATCTAACCGGCGATAACAATAACAACCTAATCTATGGTGGAGCTGGAAACGACAATATCTTCGGACAAGACGGTAATGATACTTTATATGGTGGAGCCAATAACGACATCATCAATGGTGATAATGGCAATGACAAACTCATTGGTGATACCGGTAATGATATTCTTATTGGTGGAGCTGGAGTTGATAATTTAACTGGAGGAGC
>JAZKFV010000013.1:0-51219 GCA_040386195.1 Pseudomonadota bacterium
AGACACAATCTATATCTAATAAATAAATACGAAACAAAAAATTTGATTAATTATTTTATTGAAAAACACAATTACAAATTTGATAAAAATTCTAACCAATTAAATTTACTTCGCACACCAACATAAAAATTTAGACAAAGAATTATCTTTAAATAAATGAGCAATCTTGGTGAAAAGAATAATGACCGACAATTGATTTATTAGTTGCAAATAAAAAAATTATATCTATATTCACCCCTTCTTTTTTGCCGGCAGATCTTGCGGGCTTTACTATAATCTAATTTAAAACGCTGTATTATGGCTCTTTACGAAGTAGTTTTCATTGCTAGACAAGATTTATCTGTAGAAGATGTAGATATTTTGAGCGATAAATTTGCAAAAATTGTGACTGATCACAAAGGCAATGTGGTTTCCAGAGAATATTGGGGGCTTAGAAATTTGGCATATAAAATCAATAAAAACCCACGCGGTCATTACATCTTACTAAATGTTGATGCTAATTTTGATGCTATCGCTGAAGTTAAAAGAGTTATCGGTTTTAACGAAGATGTCATCAGAAGCAATATTTTCAAAGTTGACGCCCACCAAAGCCCATCTTTATTGATGGTTTCTGAAGATGCTAAAAGCTACAAAGCTGGTAAAATTTTTACTCAAGCTCCTTCCGAAATTGACGCCACAATTGATCAAATCGTTATTAATAACTTAATATAATTCCTAAGTATGGTTGCTAGAACTAAACCGCAAAATTCAACTAACAAAAAACCAAACGAAAACGAAAGTGATGATGGTTTTTTAAAAATCTCTTTGGTCAACCAAGCGGTATTTGTTAGAAAAAGAAAATCTTGCCCACTTAAAAATCTTGATATTGCGCAAATCAATTACAAAAATTTGAAATTGCTCAACAAGTTTTTAACCGAAAGAGGCAAAATCATTCCAGCTAGAGCTACCAACGTTTCTATGAAAAAACAAAGAGCTTTATCAAACGCAATCAAAGTTGCTCGTCAATTAGCTTTGCTCTCTCCAATCGATAAACAAGATTCCTAAACACAATATTTAATTAGATTTTATGAAAGTTATTTTAATCTCAAGAGTTGCAAAACTTGGTTCAATTGGTGATGTTGTCAACGTTAAAGACGGGTACGGCAAAAATTTCTTGATCCCACAAAAAAAAGCAATCTTCTGCAACGAGGCTAACTACAAAATTTTTGAAGCTAAAAAACAACAATTTGAAGCTCAAAACCAAAATCACTCTTCTGCAGCTGAAGCTCACAAAGCTAAATTAAACGGCAAAAACGTTATCATTTTAGGCAATGCCTCTGATGATGGCAGACTTTACGGATCAGTCACTACCGCAACTGTGGCCACTAAAATCAATGAAGTTCTTGGTGAAAAAGTAGTTTCCAGAATTGATATTTTGCTTAAAAAACCAATCAAAGATATTGGCGTTCATGATGTGAAAGTTGATTTATATTCAGGAATCATTGCTGAAGTTAGAGTTATTGTTAGCAGAAGCGAGTCAGAAATTGAAAATCTTTTGGCTAATCACTTGGCTTTAGAAGAAAAATCTAAAAAAGCTAAAGCTGAAAATCAAGTTAAAGAAAAAGTAGTATCTGAAGATAAAGCTGAAGTTGAAGTTGCTCCGGAAGCTGTTGCGGCATAGTTTTTAGGTCTTAAATTTCGATCAATCTTTCTTCAAAAATTTCCCCTAATTTGGCGGAGTAGCTCAGTTGGTAGAGCAACGGGATCATAATCCGTGTGTCGGGGGTTCGATTCCCTCCTCCGCTACCATTCATTCACAATAATAAAAAAGGCTTAGCTTTCAATAAAAGCTAAGCCTTTTTTATTGCGCACTTGTAACTCAAATATTATTAGGACTTAAGCAAGACGAAGTTTTGCGTAAGTCCTAATAATTATAAGCCGATTGTTTTGATGATTAAATAAAGCAGAGCTCCGGTCACGCCTAAAGACATTGCTAGAACATAGTGATAAACATAGCCAGTTTGAACTTGGCTAACTCTTCCGGCTATTGCTCTGCAAGTAGCTACCAACCCATTTGGCCCAAGCCCGTCGATGATTTTATTGTCCCAGAATTGCCATAATTTAGTGCCTAATTTTTTGATGCTTTGCACAAAAATTTTGTCATAGATTTCGTCAAAATACCATTTATTGAAAGAAATTCTATAAAGCACGCCGCTTGATCTAGCAAGGCTGGCGGGGATTTGTGGTTTGATGATGTAGAATAAATAAGCAATTGCAATTGCAACAACACCAAGAATCAGCGGTAGTGATTTGATCAGCGCTGGAGTGTGGTGAATTTCTTCGAGAATTTTATTTTCGGGTTGAACAAAAATTGCATTAGCAAAAAAGTTATTTTCAAAAGAAATCATATGGAGAAAATTCTGCCCGATAAAACCGCTGATGGTGGCGCCGATTGCTAGGAGCAATAAAGGTAAAAGCATAGTTGGCGGAGATTCGTGAGCGTGATCAAAAGTGTGATGATCAGCTCTGGTTTTGCCGTTGAAAACTAAAAACAATAAACGCCAAGAATAAAAGGCGGTTAAAAAAGCGGCGGTGATGCCTAGATAAAAAGCTAAATGACCAAATTGAGTTTCAGACATAAAGGCGGCTTCCAAAATGGCATCTTTGGAATAAAAGCCGGCGAATGGTGGGAAGCCAGCTAACGCTAAGGATCCGATCCACATCATTGCAAAAGTGAAAGGAATTTTTTTCCATAAGCCACCCATTTTACGAATATCTTGTTCGTGATGCATAGCGTGAATCACGCTGCCAGCGCCAAGGAAAAGTAGGGCTTTAAAAAATCCGTGAGTTAGTAAATGAAAAATTCCGGCGGAATAGGCGCTAACTCCGCAGGCAAAAAACATATAACCTAATTGGCTACAAGTTGAATAAGCGATGATTTTTTTGATGTCGTTTTGAGTGATGGCAATGGTGGCGGCGAAGATTGCGGTTGTGGCGCCAACGATAGTGACAACATTTAACGCTAAAGGAGAATATTCAAAAATTGGTGAGCAGCGTGCAACTAAAAAAACGCCGGCAGTAACCATGGTGGCAGCGTGAATCAAGGCAGAAACTGGAGTTGGCCCTTCCATTGCGTCAGCTAGCCAAGTGTGTAATCCGATTTGGGCGGACTTGCCCATTGCGCCGATGAAGAGCAAGATAGCGATGCTGGTGATAGTGCTAAATTCAGATCCAAAAATAGTAAATTTATCATTTAAATGTGCGGGCACAGCGGCGAAAACTTCAGCAAAATTGATGCTGCCAAAAGTGAAATAAATTAAAGCGATAGCGATAATTAAGCCAAAATCACCAACGCGATTAACGATGAAGGCTTTCATTGCGGCGGCATTTGCGGAAGGTTTTTTAAACCAAAAGCCAATGAGCAAATAAGATGCCAAACCAACACCTTCCCAGCCCACAAAGAGCTGCAAGAAATTATTGGCGGTGACTAAAATTAACATAAAGAAAGTGAAGAGCGACAGATAGGACATAAATCTAGGCACGGATTTGTCTTCATCCATATAGCCGATAGAGTAGATGTGAACGAGTGCAGAGACGAAAGTGACTAATACTAACATTGCTGAAGTAAGGCTATCAACTTGCAAAGCCCAAGCAGCGGAGAAGCTGCCGGAAGTTATCCAATCAAATAAAATTACCGTTTCTGTTTTGCCGGCAACTCCGAGCTGGAAGAATAATAAAAAGGCACAAATTGATGACGCGACAAGCAAAGCTGAGTTAAAAATTTGTGCGAATTTTTTGGCAACTAAACCAGATAAAATACCGGAAATTAAAGCACCGATAAGTGGTAAAAAAAGCGTTAGTTTTATAAGCATTGAATTGTAAATTTATGAGTTGCTTTGAGCTGATTTTTAAAATAATTTTTTTAAAAACTCGGTTAATAATGGTAATATCGTAAATAAAATAACTATTAGAGATCCAAGTTTAATCAATTGTCCTTGCATTTCTTTTTTAAGATTTACTTCTAGAATTTTTATATCTTTTCTTAGGTCAACATCGAGGTTTTTTATATCTTTTTTCAGATCAATCTCAAGATTTTTGATGTCTTTTCTCAGATCAATCTCAAGATTTTTAATATCTTTTCTCAAATCAACATCAAGATTCTTAATATCTTTCTCAAGATTTTTAATATCTTGTTTAGTGGCTAAATTTTCTAATAAGACTGATTGAGTTTCTTCAATGGCGTCAGCAATTAAAGCCGCTTCTTTTTCCTTTTCTTCCTTCTGGGTTTGATTGGTTGCGGTTGCAACAAAGGATTTTACAAAATCGTATTTGCTGAAAGTTTTAAAGCGAATTGGTGTTTGGGGCTGTTGTTTTGGCATTGTTTGTGACATAGCTGATTAATTTAGTGGTTGATAAATTAAGTTTTAAAGAAGGGCAATTTAATTGAATTGATCTGTAAAATCTAGTCAATTTTAACTTTACCAATAGGTTAGTCGGGCATCGCCTTTACCATCAATTTTATAGATACTTCCCAAGCTGTGCGCAGCAGGATCGTATCTTACATCACCGGCAATTGGTGGTGTCATACCGGCCATTTGTAATTGACCAACAACAGCGTGGCGACAAAAAGCATGTGCTGGCCAGAAGATGGTATTATAATCGCTAAAGTTTTTATTTACTTCGAGGGGGTTATTCCAGTTAATGTTGGCGAGTTTTTCATTAGAATATCTTGCTCTAATTCTAGCAAGATCTTCGGGAGATTTGACGGCCTTAACAATATCAGGATCTTTTCTCCAGGTGTAAAAAGTCATATAAATGGCGCCGCCAAATTGGCTGCCTACGCCAGATTCACAGCCATGGAGCCATCCTAATTCAAAACCGGGCGTTCCGCCTTCGGGTAAATAATTAAAAATTCTGCCATAAGGTTTATACCAATAGCGACCGCAGGATGAGACGGATAAAATTAATAATAGAAGAAATATTTTTCTGAACATATATGTGCAAAGTGAGTGCTGAATTATAATTACCAACCAAAAACCTGACCACTACTTGGTGTTCCATAAAGTGGGTGGCTACCAAAAGTGCTGAAACCTTTTGGAGCTTGCACAGCGCCCCAAACACCATCAACTCCACCACCGCTAATATTAAATGGATTGTTCCAGCTGCCTTGTTCATAATTGACGGTGCTGTCAATATTGCCTCGTCCCATATCAAATGGTGTGCCACGACCATAAATAAATTGATCAAAACCACCAGTATGAACACCGGCAGTGTTCATACTAAAACAATAAGAATAGCCACGACCAACGCCAAATTTATATTCCGGATTATCAATTAAAGATGGGTGATATTTGTAACCATGATATCTGGTTCTATAAAAGACGTTAGCCCGACTATAAATACCATTTTCACATCCATCGCGAAAGCCGGTCTGAAATGATGGTGTGCCATCGGGAACTTTATAATTGGTGCCGGTGAAAAAATATAATTCAGAACCGGTGAACATTTTGCAGCCGCTGATCAATAAAATCATCAACAAGAAAAAGCTGTTTTTCATCATATTATTCCTCCAAAAAATGATTTGAAGATAGTTGATCTTTGATCAACCCAGTCAGCGCGATAACAAAACCAAAAAGCATTACCCCAAGCGGTTTTATAATCCGAAGAATAGGCAAATTTATAACCATCTTGCTTATTGCCCTTATAAAATGATTGATAAAAACTGTTGCTGCCACTTGTCATTCCAGTCTCGCAACCATCTTGCCAGCCTTGTTTAAAATCGGGTGAGGCATTTTCTAAATCTTGTTGATAAAATTTTGAAGGAGCTTTGGAATCAAGCCTTGGTTTGCAAGAGTTGATAATTTGACTTATCAGAATAATTAAAATGATTTTTAAAATTTCTTTGAGCATATGTTTTTATTCAAAAGGAGCGGTGCCAATACCTGGAAAAGCGGTATAATCCCCAGACTGAGTGGCGCAAGCAAACCAGCCACTTCCCCAGGCGTTTTGATAAGTTTGATCATGCTGATAAGTGCCGTCGCCCATAGTTAATTTATGAAATTTAGAAGCATGAAAACCGCCAAATGAAAGAGCTGAAGAGCAGCCATCATGCCAGCCAGCTTGATATTCCGGAGGTCCGTTAGGAACTTTTAAATCCAAGGTTAAAGGTTGAAATAAAAAGTTGCAGCTGCTTAGTAGAAAAATTATCGTGAAACTAAAAATAATGTTGCGCATCAAATTACCAATTTTATAAAACGTCCCAGTCAACAATATAAACACATTGCTCCATACCATCAAACCAGCCGCTGGAATAATCAGGATTTTTACTCATCATAGTTGGATTTAGTTTGGGTTTTAGAACGTCAACAGCACCTTTACTAATTACTGTCCAGATTCCCTCACAACCATCTTTAAAGCCACGACCGTAATCGGTATCGGTTGCCGGAAAATTTCTTACACCAGTTAATGGTCGGGGCTTGGTGCCCCAATTCCAGCTTTTGGGCATTGATTCATAGCACGAGCTCAGAGAAATTAAAATGGCAATAGTGAGTATTGTTTTTTTCATAATCTTACAAACCGGTAACGGTAATTTTATATTTTCTGGATAAATAGCTCATCACATCTTGTCTTTCAGTATCTTTTAAAATTCGATTAAAAACAACCGCCTCTGAAATTTCAGCAGCAATGCCGTTAGCACCGGATTTATTGGCGCCAAGAGTCAAACCATCTAACGCATTAGTTCCGGCGCTTAAAACTGCGCCTGATCCACCAATTTCAGTGACATTATTGGAAAAAACTTTGGAAGACGTGCCATTAAAATAGACCGCCAAAATATATGGGCTGCCAGAAACAAATGAGGCGGGATTGACAGAGGTTGAGGTTTCGACAGTAGAGCCAGCATTTAAAACTACCCGATCATTTTTAATGCCAATCGAACAATCGGCATTGGTGGAAGCGCCGGAATCTAAGAGAGTCATCTCTGTGCTGCTGGTGGTTGTGGTTGGTTTAAAAACTATAATAATAGTTGAGGTTGTTAATGTTGATCCGGTAAAATTGGCAAGATTCATATTGCCGGCAACGGTCATATTTACGGCTGGAATATCATTAGTGCTCAGACTTTTATAAATAACATTATTTGAAGCGGATGTAGTTAAATTATTTTTTAGCAAATATCCGGAAGGTTCACGATTATACCAGGTAGTAATTTGTTTGCCTTCAGTAATTTGGCTGGATAAAAAGCTTTCGTTAGTTGAATTTTCTAGCCACAAAACCATTCCCGGAATGGCCACAATTTGCGATGATAAGGTGATTGCGCGCGCTGAGGCTATTTTAGAATTGCGAATCAAATTTCTGCCACCAGCAATACCGACAATTAAGAGCCCAATAATTACCATCACCATTGATAATTCAATCAAAGAGAATGCTTTTTTACTAATCTTTTTAGCGCCGGACATTTTTTGCATTGTGCTTATTGTTTGGTCAGCTTAGAGTTTGGCTGATATGGTTTTATTAAAGCCAAGAACAAAATTTTATCAAGCAAATATTATGAGAAAAATTGACGCTGAATTACTCAAGATTTTAGTTTGTCCACTTTGTAAAAGTGAGCTGGAATATGATCAAGAAAATCAAGAGTTAATTTGCAATAAATCCAAATTAGCTTATCAAATTAAAGACCAAATTCCAATAATGTTAATTGAAGAGGCAAGAAAAATCAGTGATTAGAAATAAATTTACGCGCGTTAAAACCGCCAAGCGTCGCAACAAATCTTCGATGGCTTGGCTCAAAAGACAGATCAATGATCCTTTTGTCAAACAGGCGCAAGAGCAGGGCTATCGCGCTCGTTCGGCTTTTAAAATTATTGAAATTGATGACAAATTTAAAATTTTGAAGAAGGGAAAAATTGTCGTTGATCTAGGCGCTGCTCCGGGCGGTTGGAGCCAAGTTGTAGTTGAAAAAGTTGGGCGCGGAAAAGTTTTTGCGGTAGATATTTTACCAATGGAAGCAATTTTGGGTGTGGAGTTTTTGCAACAAGATTTTTTGGCGCCAGATGCCGCGCAAAATATTATTGGATTAATGAATCAAAACCAAATTCTGCGTGAAGATAAAACCGTGCGCAAATGCGATGTGGTGCTCAGCGATATGGCTGAAAACACTTGCGGCGACGCCCAAACAGATCATATGAGAATTGTTGGTTTGCTTGAAGAAGCATTAGATTTTGCCTGTCAAATTTTAGCCAAAGACGGAGTTTTTGTTGGCAAGATTTTTCAAGGTGGAGCAGGCGGAGAATTATTAAAATTATTCAGAGAAAAATTCACCACCGTAAAACATTTCAAACCAGATTCTTCCAGAAAAGAATCAGCAGAAAATTATATTGTGGCGATGGGATTTAAGGGTTAGTCATAAGTCAACAATACGACTCACGACTCACGACTTACGACTTACGACTAATTTTCTATTATCTCTCTTTTCCCCGAAGAATTCGGCTCGGTAATCACACCTTCTTTTTCCATTCTTTCAATCAAAATTGCGGCGCGGTTATAGCCGATTCTTAATTGGCGTTGAACGTAGCTGATTGAAGGTTTGCGATCGCGTTTGACGATTATTACGGCTTGATTATATAGATCAGCATCAGAGCCGCTGCCAGAATCTGAACCGGACGAATCGAAAGTATTATTTTTAGCGGCTTCAAATTGTTCAAACACAACATTTTGACTATAATCGCTATCATCAAATTTTTGTGATTTAACAAATTTGACCACATCTTCAACTTCACTATCAGAACAAAATGGTCCATGAACCCGAATCATTTTGCTGCCGCCGGACATATAAATCATATCGCCTTGACCCAATAATTGTTCAGCGCCTTGAGTGCCAAGAATTGTTCGACTGTCAATTCTAGAAGTAACCTGAAAGCTGATGCGAGTTGGAAAGTTGGCTTTGATAACGCCGGTAATCACATCCACTGAAGGTCTTTGAGTTGCCATAATAATGTGAATGCCGGCAGCTCGCGCCATTTGGGCTAAACGTTGAATTGAAGTTTCAATATCTTTGCCAGCAACCAACATCAAATCCGCCATTTCATCGACAATGACCACAATGAAGGGCAATTTTTTGGCGTCAAGCTCAACTTCTTCAATCATTGGCTCGCCAGTTTCAGGATCAAAACCGGTTTGAATTTTTTTAGAAATTTTCTCGCCGTTTTTCAAAAATTTTTCAATTTTTTCGTTATAGCCGGCAATGTTGCGCACGTTTAAATTCGACATTGCCCGATATCTTTCTTCCATTTCATTAGTCACCCATTTGAGCGCTACCACAGCTCTGCCTGGCTCGGTGACAACTGGTGATAATAAATGCGGAATGCCATCATAAGCAGAAAGTTCCAACATTTTTGGATCGATCATTATAAATTTACATTCGTCGGGCGGCAGTTTGTAAAGTAATGATAAAATCATTGCGTTGACACCAACTGATTTTCCCGAACCTGTTGTTCCGGCAATCAACAAATGAGGCATTTTTGCCAAATCAACAATGATCGGTTCGCCGCTAATATCTTTTCCTAAAATAATCGGCAAGCTAGCTTGAGTATATTTATATTCGTTGGAAGCAACCATTTCGTGAAAAGAAATCATTTCTCTTTTAGCATTAGGAAGTTCAATACCAATAGTGGTTTTGCCTGGAACAACTGCAATTCTGGTGGAAACTGCACTCATTGATCTGGCGATATCGTCTGCCAAGCCAACCACGCGCGCTGCCTTAGTTCCGGCGGCTGGTTCAAATTCATGCAAAGTTACCACTGGCCCTAATTTGACGCTGAGCATTGAGCCAAAAACACCAAAATCTTCCAGAACTTTGGAGAGCATTTTGGATTGTTGTTCAAGCTGAACTGGGCTGGTTTTTTTGTCTTTATTATCACCTGATCGATCAACCAATAAGTCAATTGGCGGCAATTCATAATTTTTATTACCGCGGGAAGATTTGAGAATTTGTTTGGTTTTATTAGGCTTTTTAACTTTAACCGGCCTTTCTTCTTCCTCGTCTTCAGGCTCCGATTCTTCTACATCGGCGCTATTTTCAAAAAACAATTTTCGCGATTTAAATTGTGGAGTGCCTTCGGTGATTTTCTGGGTAAATTTGAGTTTTTGTTGTTCTAAATTTTTCTCAGTTTTTAAAGCCACTTTGCGCAACATTTCTAATAAATATTTACAAGTGATAAAGCTGTAGCGGAAGAAATATTGCCAATCTTTCAATGTTACTTCAATGACCACTGATAATAAAATTATCGAAAAAATTACCGCCAAAATTCCGCTGGCAAAATGAGGTAGAAAATTCAATTTTGCCAAAATAAATTTGCCGTTAACACCGCCCAAACTATTGAACATCCACCAATCTGGCTCGGGCAATAAAGAAAATAACAATGAAAAACTTAGTAAGCAAAATGGTGCTAAAAATAATTTTAAAGCAAAATGATGAATACCGTTTTTGCTGGCAATTTTTTGTCCAAAGTTAAATAAAATTAAACAGAAAAAAAATGCCGAAAGCCCAATTAGCTGAAACAATAAATCGGAAATATGCGAACCAAAATTGCCCATCCAATTATTAATTTCACCGGTTGTGGAAGTTGTGTTGAAGGAAATGTCTGAAGAGTTGAAGCTAAAAAGCGCTAATAAAATGGCAATGGATAACGCGCAAGATGCGAGACCAAAAAGCCGGAAGAGCAGTTTGATAATGGTGATATAAAGCTTTTCTTGCCACATTTTTTAAGTCGTAAGTTTTAAGTCGTAAGTTGTAAGTCGGCAGTTTATTTCAAAACTCTAATAAAACTAGATTTTTTTGGGTTAAGAATTTAGAATTCCTGACTCCAATAATCTTCCTTTCAAGTCAACATTTCTGCAAGATGAAAAAACTAATTTTATTAAGCTTTTTAGCTCTAATTGCCAGCTGTCAAAATAGCAAAATAGATTATAACTATCCGGACAGTCCGGAGAATATTCGTAATAAAAGAGCGGGGAAGTTTTTTGATAATCAAAATTTGCTAACCAGCCAAGTTGAAAAACCCGCGCAAAAACCGGTGGTGAAAAACCAGCTTTGGTTGTCCTCAGTTGAGATAATCAGCGCTTTGCTGCCCATTGATGTTGCTGATCAAGATTCTGGTTTGATTGTAACTGAATGGTATAAAGAAGGACAAACTAAAGATAGCCGCATCAAAATTAACCTTTTGGTGAAAGGCGCAGATGCAAAAAAAGAAAATTTGATTTTAACAATCTTTAGGCAAACCAAAAATGATCGCGGCGTTTGGACCGACGAACAATCAACCAGCCAAAGCCTTTCTGCGCAGATGATTCGTGATAAAATTATCGAAAAAGCCAATTCTAAATAAATCACAAAATGACTAAAAATATCCCCAACTACAACCACAAAGCTGCTGAAAAAAATTGGCAGAAAATTTGGGATGAAAAGCAAATTTTTAAATTTGACGAAACTGTCCCCAAGCCCAAATATTATGTGCTCGAGATGTTTCCGTTTCCTTCCGGCAAAATTCATATGGGTCATTTGCGCAATTATGCGATTGGCGATGTGATTGCAAGATTCAAAAAAATGCAAGGCTTTAATGTGCTTCATCCAATTGGCTTTGACGCCTTTGGTTTGCCGGCTGAAAACGCGGCTTTACAAAATGGAACTCATCCAAAAAATTGGACTTACGCCAATATTGAAAATATGAAAGCTGAATTAAAATCAGTTGGATTTTCCTATGATTGGAGCAGAGAAATTGCCACTTGTGATGTTGATTATTATAAGCATGAACAAAAAATATTTTTAGATTTTTTGAAAAATGGACTGGCTTATCAAAAAGAATCTTTTGTCAATTGGGATCCGATTGACCAAACCGTTTTGGCTAATGAACAAGTGATCGACGGTCGCGGCTGGCGCAGCGGCGCGGTGGTTGAGAAGAAAAAATTGAAGCAATGGTTTTTAAAAGTTAGTGAGTTTAATGAAGAGCTTTTAAGTGAATTAAAAAATCTGACTGGTTGGGATGAAAGAGTTTTGTCGATGCAGGAAAATTGGATTGGGAAAAGTGAGGGGGCGATAGTCGACTTCGTCGTTAGTCGTGAGTCGTTAGTCGTGAGTCGTGAGTCGATTGAGATTTACACTACTCGTCCCGACACTTTATTTGGCGCTGCCGCAATTATAATTTCTCCGCATCATCCAATTGCGGCTGAATTGGCTGCGGCTAATCAAAAAATTGCTGACTTTATTATTGAATGCAGCAAAACAGCGGTGAATGAAGAAGCGATTGAAACGGCGGAGAAGAAAGGTGTTGATACTGGTTTGCTGGCAATTCATCCGCTTGATAACGCAATCAAACTACCAATTTATATCGGCAATTTTGTGTTGATGGAATATGGAACTGGTGCGATTTTTGCTTGTCCGGCGCATGATGCTAGAGATTTTGAATTTGCTCAAAAATATAATTTGCCAATCAAACAAGTTGTTGCTGGTGAAAATGAAAATGTTGAACTGCCTTATACCCAAAGCGGCGTGATGATTAATTCCGAATTTTTAAACGGAATGAAAAGTGCAGATGCCAAGCAAAAAGTTATTGAAATTTTAGAAGCAAAAAATATTGGCAAACGCCAAATTAATTATCGCTTGAGAGATTGGGGCGTTTCGCGCCAGAGATATTGGGGTTGCCCGATTCCGGTTTTATATTTGGAAGATGGTTCGGTGGTTGCGGTTCCACAAGAAGATTTGCCGGTGCAATTGCCCGATGATGTTGAGTTTAAAGGAAATGGCAATCCTTTGGCAAATCACCCAACTTGGAAATATACGACTTATAAAGGTCAAAAAGCTACTCGTGAAACTGATACTTTCGACACCTTCTTTGAAAGCTCGTGGTATTTTTTACGCTTTGCTTCTCAGCCCGAAAATCAAGCTTTCGACCGCCAAACTGTCAATAAATTATTGCCAGTCGATCAATATATTGGCGGCGTTGAGCACGCAGTTTTACATTTGCTTTATGCGCGCTTTTTTACCAAAGCTTTGCAAAAATGCGGTTATTTAAATTTTAATGAACCGTTCAAAAACCTTTTAACTCAAGGCATGGTTTGCCATCAAACTTTTAAGGATCAAAAAGGTGATTGGGTTTATCCGTCAGACGCAATGCCGGATGAAAATGGCAATTTTATTCACATCAAAACTAAAGAAAAATTAGTTGTGGGTCGAAGTGAAAAAATGAGTAAATCGAAAAAAAATGTGGTTGAACCGCTAAATATTATCGACGCATATGGCGCAGATACTGCGCGTTTATTCATGCTTTCCGACACGCCGCCAGAGCGCAATTTGGAATGGTCGGATGCTGGAATTGATGGGGCTTGGAAATATATTAATCGTTTGTGGAAATTGGTTTCCGCTTGCGCCGATGGCTACAGCGCGATTGGGGAGGTTGAATTTTCTAGTGCTACGAAGGAGCAGCAAGAAATTATTAAACTCAATCACAAAACGATTTTTGCGGTTAAAAGTGAGCTAGAAAAAATGGGCTTTAATCGGGCGATTGCAAAAATCCGTGAATTTTCTAATGCTTTAGAAAAGTTTGAAATTAAAAATCAAACTGATCAAAAAATTATGAATTTTTCTTTGCATAATTTAGTGCTTTTAATTGCACCAATTATGCCGCATTTGGCAGAAGAATTGTGGAAAATTTTAGGAAATCAAACCATCATTTCTCAGAGTGTTTCATTTCCGAACAGTGATGAATCACTGATTATTGACGATCAAGTTAGTATTGCAGTTCAGGTCAATGGAAAGCTTAGATCAGTGCTTGCAATGCCAAAATCAGCAAGCAAAGAAGAGCTCGAAAAAGCGGCTTTAGCGGATGAAAATGTGCAAAAAAATCTCGCCGGCAAAGAAATTAAGAAAATTATTATTGTCCCTGACAAGTTGGTAAGTATAGTGATTGCCTAATTTTTGTTGCTCTTCAAAGCTTCTAAATAAATTATGCAAAAAAAATCTATCCAAGCTTTTTCGTTGCTTGAATTATCAACGGTAATAATAGTTATTGGTCTTTTGGTGGCTGGCATTATGTCGGGCAAGAGAATGATGAATCAAGCCGCACTAAGATCAGCTCAAGCTTTAACTAAAAGCTCGGCAATTGCCTCAATTCCTGATCTAAAATTGTGGTTAGAACCCACTTTGACTGAATCAGTAACCGGCGCTAACGGCAACAACTTATCAAATAATGATTTGGTGTCATATTGGAATGATATTTCCGGTAAT
Organism: Pseudomonadota bacterium; assembly: GCA_040386195.1. Lineage (GTDB taxonomy): Bacteria > Pseudomonadota > Alphaproteobacteria > Rickettsiales > UBA1997 > JAJTCH01. The sequence goes on from JAZKFV010000013.1 coordinate 14,252, forward strand.
AAAATCAATCCTTCCCAATCAACTTTAACTCCATCAAACCAGCCGCAATATTTAACGAGCGGAATCAATGGTTTGCCGTCAATCAAATTTGATGGTAATGACGCGTTGTATTCTACAACTGTTCCAATTGATATTAGCAATGGAAGATACACCATGGTTGCGGTTTGGAAGCCTTACAGTGTAACTGGTGATCAAGTTGTAATTGGACAAAAAGCAACTGGCGCTTCACCTGCCAACCAATCTGCCGAAGTTTGGTTAAGTACTAATACAATCAGATTTGGTGGTCAGGCGAATGATACTGCTTCGCTGGGAAATATTGCCATTAACGGCATTTATATTGGCATAATGGTGGTTAATAATACTGACTCAGCGGGCAATGTTTCGCTTTATTTAAACACTAATACCAAATCCCAACTTAATTCAGGAAGTCCATCAACACTTAATTTAGGAGCGGATTTTTTTGAGGTTGGCGCCAAAGTAATATCGGCAGGAAGTTATGGAAATTACAGCAACGGCTTAATATCAGAAGTGCTAATTTTTAACCGCAATTTAAAACCCACCGAAGTTAATCTCATCAATAATTACCTATCAAAAAAATATAACATTACCGTTTCTTAAATATGCTAAACCAAAAAACTTTAACAACTTTTATTGAAAGTAAAAAAATCAATCCGCAAACTTTAATGATTATTGCTGCGGCGATTGCTTTGTTTTGTGTTGCTTTTGCGGCAATTTGTTTTGGAATTTCTAGTCTAAAATCTATGGATCAAGAAGTTTCAACATCTATAACCGTTGCTGGCGAAGGCGAGGTTAATATGATTCCCGATGTAGCAACTATTAGCGCCACTATCAGACAATTTTCACCTGTAGTTTCCGATGCGCAAAATTTGATTGATGTGAAAAATAAAGCCATTGAAGCAGCTTTGGGGCAATATGGAATTGATGACAAAGATATTCGCTCATTATCTTATTCAACCAAACCAAAATATGCTTTGCGTGATGATGCGGTGGAATGTCAAACTCCGCCATGCAAATCAAAATATAAAATTATTGGTTACGAGGCAATTCAAACCATTCAAATCAAAGCTCACAAAGTTGGCGCTGCCGGTGAAATTGTCAATGAGCTGAGCAAAATTGGAGTTGTTGATATTGCTGGTCCAAGCTTTTCAGTTAATGATAGTGAAAAATTAAAATCGCAAGCCAGAGCCGCGGCAATTAAAAGTTCTCGCAACAAAGCCAAAAGCATTGCCAAAGATCTTGGAGTTAAGCTTGGCGGAGTAATCAGATTTGAAGAAGGTGGAAGTGCCGCCGATACTGCTGCAGCTTCAGGAGAAGAAATGATCAAAGCGCGAGTTAATATTACCTATTCTCTAGACTAGAATAATTTATCAGTTTAGAATACCAAAAATCTGTTTAAATTAATCTGAAATTCCCAATGACTATTCCTCTCTTGGCATCCAAAAATGCTGCCCTAATTTTCCCAACTGGCGAAGTTATATATGGTTTTGGTATTGGTAAACCAGGCAAAACTATCGGCGAAATCTGCTTCAACACCGCAATCACCGGCTATCAAGAAATTCTAACTGATCCATCTTATAGTGGACAAATCATCAATTTTACTTTCCCACATATTGGCAATGTTGGCGTCAATGAATCTGATATTGAAAGTGTGCATCCGAAAGCTAAAGGTTTAATCATCCGCGAAGATATCACCAAGCCAGCAAATTACCGCGCGCAAAATAATTTGAATGATTGGTTGATTAAAAATGAAATCACCGGAATTTGCGGCGTTGATACGCGCAAAATTACTAAGAATATCAAGGAACACGGCGCTAAAAATGTGGCGATAATTTATAACAACAATATCGAAGATATTAATGTTAATGATGTGATCAAAGAGCTGCAAAAAAGTGGCGATTTAGATGGTGTGGAATTGGCAAGTTCAGCTAGTTTGAATCAACAATATAATTGGTCTTCTGAAGGTAAATGGGATCAAACAGAAAATAATTATCATCAAGTTAAAGACAAAAATTTTAAAGTTGTTGCCATTGATTACGGCGCAAAATTAAATATTCTGCGCTGCTTGACTGAAGCGGGCTGCGAGGTGATTGTGATGCCGGCAAAAACCTCTTTTGAAGAAATTATCAAACATAATCCCAGCGGTGTATTTTTATCCAACGGCCCGGGCGATCCGGCGGAAACTGGTAAATATGCTGTGCCGATGATTCAAAAAATTGTTGAGAAAAATATTCCTCTTTTTGGCATTTGTTTAGGTCATCAACTTTTATCTTTAGCGATGAATGCTAAAACTTCAAAAATGCACCAAGGTCACCGTGGCGCCAATCATCCGGTGCAAGATTTACAAACTAAAAAAGTTGAAATTACCAGCCAAAATCACGGCTTCACAGTTGACGAAGCAACCTTGCCAGATTGCTTAGAAATTACTCACCGCTCACTTTTTGACGGAACAATTGAAGGCGTGCGCGTCAAAAATAAGCCAGCTTTTTCAGTTCAATATCACCCAGAAAGCTCTCCTGGACCAAGTGATAGCTATTATTTATTTGAGAGATTTATTCAGTTGATGAGATAAAAACAAGTTGTCATCCTGAGCGAAGCGAAGGATCTCTTGAAGCGCACTGCGAACTAAAACCGAACACGTCTCATGAGGTCCTTCGCTGCGCTCAGGATGACAGATAAAAAACTGGGATGACAGTAAGTGATATTCAATGATGCAAATCCAAATTATTAAACCTTGTAAATTCCGGATCAAAATAAAGATTCACACTGCCAATTGGGCCATTTCTTTGTTTGGCAATGATAAGTTCAGAGCGGTTGCGTAGCTCAGCCATTCGGGCTTTCCACTTTTCAAATTTTTCACGATCATCTTCACCAGGTCTTTTGCGTTCTTCGTAATAACTTTCCCGATAAATAAACCCAACCACATCAGCATCTTGCTCAATACTTCCTGATTCTCTTAAATCAGATAGTTGAGGGCGTTTATCTTCTCTTTGTTCAACCGCCCGCGAAAGCTGTGACAGAGCCATTACCGGAATGTTGAATTCTTTAGCGATGGCTTTTAAACCGCGCGTAATTTCTGAAATTTCTTGCACTCTGCTGTCAGAAGATTTTTTGGAAGTTCCATAAATTAACTGCAAATAATCAATCAGCAAAAATGACAGATTATGTTTACGCACCATTCTTCTCACTCGGGTGCGAATTGCTGGAATTGTCAGAGCCGGTGAATCATCAATAAAGAAAGGCATTTGGGCAATCTCGGCGCTGCGTTTGGTGATGACTTCCCAATCATCTTCATTAATTTCGCCGCTGCGAAATTTGGTGGCGTTGATACTAGTTTCCATCGATAAAATCCGCGCCGAAAGTTGATCCGAAGACATTTCCAGTGAAAAAAATCCCACCGCTTTTTTATCTTTTGATTCCTTAACATCTTTGTTCAAAAACTTACAAGCATTCACCGCAATGTTGATGGCTAGGGCGGTCTTCCCCATTGAGGGTCTTGCCGCCAAAATAATTAAATCGGAATTTTGCATGCCGCTTAAAATGTGATCAAGATCATCAAGCCCAGTGGAGATGCCGCTAATATGGCTGTCGCGACCTCTGGCGATGAGAGTTTTTTCTAAGGTTTGTTTTAAGGGAACCGAAATGTTTTTGAAATCCGAGCCCGAGCTGCCATGTTTGGTGAGGTTGAATAATTTATTTTCCGCCTCTTCAACTTGTTCAACGGCGCTAACTTGATCGTCAGCCAAATAAGCATTGCCAACAATATCTTCACCAATCATCACTAACTCGCGTTTGAGAGCTAAGTCGTAAATTAATTTGGCATAATCAGCAATGTCAATAACGCCGGTGGCGCGGGAGAGTAGGGTGGATAAATATGCTGAACCGCCAATGGCTTTGATATTTTGATCGTTTTCGAAGAATTGTTTTAGAGTAACTTGATTGGCGATGATATTAACCTTGTTGATAGTGTGGCTAATTTGCTCGAAGATTTTTTTATTAGCGGGCTCATAAAAATGTTCCGGCAATAAAAAATCAGCAACGCGATTGATATATTCGTTATTGATGATGATGGTGCCTAAGATGGTTTGCTCAGCTTCAATATTGAATAGCTCGCGGCGGATAATTTCTTGGTGAGCGGGGTTTTGATCGGAATTTTTTTTGTCGTTCATATTATTCGATCGTTTTGTCATCCTGAGTATAGCGAAGGATCTCATGAGGCTCGTTCGTTGTGGTCACGGCTCGTTGCAAGAGATCCTTCGCTTAAGCTCAGGATGACACTATGTTTATAATTTATTCTTCACCACCAGTTTCGTCGCCGTCGCCAACTTCCATTTCATCAACTTCTTTATTGCCGCTATGAGCAATTCTAGCAACTGAAACCACATTTTCACCATCACGAGCTTTGATCAAAGTGACGCCTTGAGTGTTGCGTCCAGTGATTCTAACTGTAGCAATATCGCTTCTAATCAAAGTTCCTTTATTGGTGATGATCATCACTTGATCGGAATTATCGATTGGGAAACTTGCTACAACATCGCCGTTGCGTTTAGAAGTGATAATGTTGGTGATGCCTGAACCGCCGCGGTTGGTGATGCGATATTCATAGGCGGAGCTGCGTTTGCCATAGCCATTTTCGGTGATGGTTAAAATGAAATCTTCATTTGTAGCCAAATCTTGCACCAAATCTTTTTTCAATTCGCTGGTAATTTCTGGTAAAGTTTTTGGTTGTTGCAACAAGTCTTCGCTTGGGTTGGCAGCTAAATTTTCATTGAAATTTATTGCTTCTTTGAGCTCAATTCTGGTTTCAACTGGAATTTTTAGATATTGTTCTTTAACCAACATATCGGCGTCAGAATGTTTAAGAACTGACATAGCGATAACTTTATTGCCTTTATCTAATTTGATTCCGCGCACGCCGGTAGAATTGCGGCTTTGGAAGATTCTCAGTTTTGAAACTGGGAAACGAATACATTTGCCGTTTTTGGTAGAAAGCAAAATATCGTTATTTTCAGTGCACAAATTCACGCCAATCAAGGTTTCGTCACCTTCTAATTTCATAGCAATTTTGCCTGAAGATCTAATGTCGGTGAATTGATCCATCGAGTTGCGGCGCACATCGCCATTAGAAGTTGCGAAGATGATGCTTAAATCTTTCCAGCTTTCTTCATTTTCAGGAAGCGCTAAAATTGTGCTGATTTTTTCGTCTTGATCAATCGGTAATAAATTCACCAACGCACGTCCGCGCGCTTGCGGGTTGCCGAGCGGCAATTTGTAAGTTTTTAATTTGTAGACTTTGCCTTTCGAAGAGAAGAATAAAATTGGTGTGTGCGTGTTGGTGGCGAAAATTTCGGTAGCGAAATCTTCATCGCGAACATCCATCGCACTTCTACCTTTGCCGCCGCGTTTTTGAGCGCGATAAGCGGAAAGAGCCACGCGTTTGATATAGCCATTCATTGTGGCGACAACCACCATATCTTCTTTTGGAATCAAATCTTCGATATCAACTTCAAATTCGCTTTCTTCAATTGAAGATCTTCTTGGAGTTGAAAATTCGTTTTTAACTGCGATTAATTCGTCTTTAACTAATTGCATCAATTTTTCGCGATTAGCTAAAATTGATAAATATTCAGAAATTTCAGCCGCTAGATTTTTCAATTCTTCATTGATTTTACTAGCTTCCAAACCAGTCAAACGCGCTAATCTCATATCTAAAATTGCTTTGGCTTGCAATTCAGTGAAATAGAATTTGCCGTCTTTAACCACATTTCCTTTGTCTTGAACCAGCTTGATGATTGCTTCAACAGTTGATGAAGGCCAGCTTTTGGCTAATAATTTTTCTTTGGCAACTGCAGCGTCAGGAGATTTTTTGATCAGCTCAACAATCTCGTCGATATTGGCAACAGCAACTGCTAAACCAATTAAGATGTGAGTTTTGTCTCTGGCTTTGTTAAGCAAGAAATTAGTTCTTCTTGCAACAACAGTTTCTCTAAAAGCAGTGAAAAGTTTAATAACATCTAGAAGATTCAACAATTCTGGGCGACCGTGATTTAGCGCCAGCATATTAACGCCAAAGCTCGATTGCAAAGGAGTGAAGCTGTAAAGTTGATTGATGATAACTTCTTCCATCGCGTCTTTTCTAAGCTCGATTACCACGCGAATTCCTTCACGATCTGATTCGTCGCGCAAATCGGTGATGCCTTCAATTCTTTTTTCTTTGACTAATTCAGCGATTTTTTCAACTAATTTAGCTTTGTTAACTTGATAAGGAATTTCGGTGATGATGATGGCAACTTTGCCGCCTTTTAATTGTTCAATTTTATGGCGACCGCGCATAATAACTGAGCCGCGACCAGTTCTGGCTGCTGAATCGTAGCCCGCGCGGCCTAAAATAATTCCACCAGTTGGAAAATCTGGGCCAGGGATAATTTTGATTAATTCTTCAATGGTGATGTCTTTATTTTCAATATAAGCCAAGCAGCCATCAATAGTTTCGCCCAAATTGTGTGGAGGAATATTGGTTGCCATACCAACCGCAATACCGCCCGAACCGTTGACTAGAAGGTTGGGGAATTGTGCCGGCATAACTTTTGGTTCGCGTTCTGAACCGTCATAGTTAGCAACGAAATCGACAGTGTCTTTGTCTAAATCTTCCAACATTGTGTGAGTAACTTTCTTCAAGCGCGACTCAGTATAACGCATTGCCGCTGCCGGATCGTCATCGATGGAACCGAAGTTACCTTGCCCGTCAATCAACGGCACGCGCATTGAGAAATCTTGCGCCATTCTGACCAAAGATTCATAAATTGCCGAATCACCATGCGGGTGATATTTACCCATTACTTCCCCAACAATTCTCGCTGACTTTTTGAAAGCGCGGTTATAATCGTAGCCACCTTCATACATCGCATAAAGAATGCGGCGATGCACTGGTTTCAAACCATCGCAAGCATCAGGAATTGCCCGCGCCACGATAACGCTCATTGCGTAGTCCAAATAGGACTTCTTCATTTCAACTTCAATGGCAACGGGAATTATTTCTCGGCTTGACGAATCAAGATTGGTGGGGATGTTAGTCATTGGTAATGTTGATTATTTAAATAGATATGAAAAGAAAGCGCGGATTTTAGCAGCCGCTTGCTTCAAGTGCAAGAAAATATGTCTAAAAAAACCAACCTTTTTGTTATACACATACTTAAAATAAAGCCTTTGCTTTTTTATTTAGCATTCATAGAGATAAATTGCTTTTTGATACTTTTTATTTACTATACTTTCTTTGTTGGTGCTCTTAACACGCTCACTCGCAGCAATTTTATTAATTTTTTAGTTGAAAATTTATGTCAATTCAACCACAAGCGATAAACGAGTTTTTGGAAAATAAAGTTAAAGATGGTTCTTGCCATTCCGTTGCTGAGGCAAGCAGAGAGGTGATTGGCAAATTGATAGAAATGGATATAGACAGAAGAATAAAAGAAGGTGAGGCGCAGATAGTAAGAGGAGAATGTGAGGTGCTAGATGATGAATTTATTGATAAATTTGTTGCTCGTATGACCAAAAAATTTCTCCCTAAAAATGCCGTATAAAGTTATAATTTCCAATAACGCTCTAAATAACGTAGAAGCTATCATTAGCTACATATCGCAAGATAATCCTTATCGCGCGATTAGTTTTACCAAAGAATTATTGGGCAAAGTTAAATCAATTTTAGAAGTTTTTCCATTATCAGGCAGGAAGTATAAAGAGCGTAGGCTGTTGGTTTATAGTGGTTATTATGTTTTTTATAAGGTAGATGAAAAAAATAAAGAGGTTTGGTTATCCGAAATAATTAATCCTGCTCACTATACGGCGTATGAAAATTTGATTAATTAATACCATTAGGACTTACGCAGCAATAATCTTTTTGGTGCTTTTTTACATTTTTTAAAAATGTACTCCTCACCTATATCTTTATAGGCTGCGGTGCTATTTTTAAAAAATGTAAAAAATTCCTCAAAAATCTTATCACTGCGTAAGCCCTAACCATTTTAAACAAAGCGATAAGCGCTTGGGTCGGAAAATAATTGGTGAAGCAATTTGTTATTAACGCCGTGACCAGCTTTAACGCCCTTAAAATGCCCTAGAATATAGCCGCCGGACAAAAATATATCGCCGATAAAATCGAGCATTTTGTGGCGCACAAATTCATCTTTATAGCGCAAACCTTCCGTATTAACTATACCATTTTCGCCAATAACTACGGCGTTTTTCAAAGATCCGCCCAGCGCTAAGCCAATTTGATGCATTTTTTCAATGTCTTTTTCAAAAGCAAAAGTTCGCGCCCGGGAAATGTCGTTTTTAAAAGAAGTGTGAGTAGAGTGAAAATCAAAATTCTGCTGACCAAGCTGGCTGTGGTTGAAGTTGATATGTAAATTAACTGAAAATTCTCTTGCAGGTTCAATAGTTAAAGATTTATCGCCGTCAATTACTTCTACTTTTTTCAAAATCTCAATAATTTTTCTCGGCTCTTCTTGGGCGTGAACACCGGCGCACTCGATTAAAAATATGAATGAAGCTGAGCTGCCATCCATAATTGGAATTTCTTCAGAGTTAAGTTCAACGATCAAATTGTCAATTTCGCAGCCCCAAATTGCCGCCATTAAATGTTCAATAGTGGCAACCTTAACCCCGGCGGCATTGGCGATTGTTGTGCCTAAATTGGTGGTGATAACATTTTTGTAATGAGCCAAAATCTCGTTATTATTAGCAATGTCAATCCTTCTAAAAATAATGCCGCTATTATCCGGCGCGGGCAGTAAAGACATTTTAACTTCACGACCGCTATGCAAACCAATGCCATTGCAGCTAACTTTCTTATTGATAGTTTTTTGGGAGATTATGCTCATTAAAATGGGGATGAAAAAATTGCTGGCAGAAAAATAATTTGTGTTTAATAATTTAATTTTCCAATTTATCCGCCTAAAACACAATTAAAACTTTCATTAACAAATCAAATATGGATATCAACACGCATCTTGAAAATCTTGGAATCATTCTTCCTGCGCCAATTGCGCCAATCGCTAATTATGTTCCTTTCATTCGCAGTGGCAATCAAGTTTTTATTTCTGGTCAATTGCCAATCAAAAATGGCGAAGTTAAATTTGCCGGAAAAGTGGGCGATGATCTTTCAATTGAGGATGGTCAAAACGCCGCGCGCATTTGCGCTATCAATGTTTTGGCTAATTTAAATATTGCTTGTGATGGCGATTTAAACAAAGTGGTTAGATGTGTTAAATTGGGCATTTTTATCAATGCCGCTGCTGATTTTACCAATCATCCAGTCGTTGCTAACGGTGCATCGGATTTAATGGTGGAAGTTTTTGGCGAAAAAGGCAAACACGCCAGATTCGCTATGGGCGCTGGCTCACTGCCTCGCGGTGTGGCAGTTGAAGTTGATGCAATATTTGAAATTTTATAATGACTGTCCAACCATTTCACTTGGCAATTCCAGTTCATAATTTAGAAAAAGCTCGTCAGTTTTACGGGCAGTTTTTAGGTTTTAGTGAGGGGCGGTCAAATCATCAATGGATTGACTGGAATTTTTTTGGACATCAGCTTGTCACCCATTTAAAACCCGATTTAAAAAATCCCACCCAAACCCAAAATCCAGTTGATGGTCACGATGTTCCGGTTCCACATTTTGGTGTGGTTTTAGAATGGAATCATTGGCATAAATTTGCCGATCATCTTAAAGCCAATAATATTGTATTTGTGATTGAGCCTTATATTCGTTTTAAAGACAAAGTTGGCGAGCAAGCAACAATGTTTTTTTTAGATCCAAGCGGCAATGCCCTTGAGTTCAAAGCTTTTAAAGATATTAATCAACTTTTTGCTCGATAATTTTATTCTGTTATGAAGTATATTTTTAGAGTTGTCTTTATTTTATTATTTTTGACCGCCAATAGTTTTGCTGATGATCAACAAATCACTGTTAGATGGAATAGTGTTGATGGTTTAAAAAGATTGCAACGAGCTGAATATAAAAATGATTTTTATGAATTAGCCAATTATTTTCAGCCGCAATTAAATCCGCTTTACTGCGCCGCCGCTAGCTCAGTTATTATTCTCAATGCCATTGCTGAAAATGGCAATGCTCCAAGTCAGAAAAATTTAGAGATCACAACTCCTAAAGTGCTTGGTGGCAAAAATATTGAATTTAAATCTTATTCTCAGCTCACTTTCTTTAATGACAAAACCGACAAAATTAAAGATCGCAAAACGATTGAACTTAAAAATATTAACCCTGAAACTGAAAATTCCGTAACTAATTTTGATCCGGGTTTAACTCTGAGCGAGTTACAAAAAATTCTTAGTAAAGTTTATGATCTGAAAGCCAAGATAAAATATCTTGATAATGTTGATGAAAAAACCATCAGTCAATTTCGTAATATTGTTAAACAAATCGTTGCTGATGATACTCAATATTTGTTAGTAAATTTTAATGGCAAAGCAATCGGCCTTAAAACTAACGGACACATATCTCCAGTCGTTGCTTTTGATTCTGCGAGTGATTCAGTATTAATTATGGATGTTGCTGGTCACAAAAATGGTTGGTATTGGGTTGGAGTTGTTGATTTAGTTAAAGCAATGAACACTAAAGACGGCAAAAATTATCGTGGTTATCTGGCTATTTCCAAATAGCAATTTTGCTAAAAGCAATCTTGACTTAGCAAAATCATTGTTAGATAATCCCGCCTCATTTTTTATCCCCACCAAAATTATCCTCATTTTTTGGGACGTAGCCAAGTGGTAAGGCAACGGGTTTTGATCCCGTCATCGTAGGTTCGAATCCTTCCGTCCCAGCCATCCGCTTACGCTAACGCTACAGCGCGATTATCAGAAAGAACAAGATTTTAAAGCGGCTTAAAGAAGGATTTGAACCTTAGGTTCGACAATTTTTCGCAGAAAAATTGCAAGAGAGCGCAGCGAACGCCATCCTTCCGTCCCAGCCATCCGCTTACGCTAACGCTACAGCGCGATTATCAGAAAGAACAAGATTTTAAAGCGGCTTAAAGAAGGATTTGAACCTTAGGTTCGACAATTTTTCGCAGAAAAATTGCAAGAGAGCGCAGCGAACGCCATCCTTCCGTCCCAGCCCAAAAACATCTAAAATTTAGCATAGCTAAATTTTTCAATATTTAAGCAAATGAAAACCAAAAACATCGTAATCATAGGCGCCGGACCAAGCGGTTTAATGGCGGCGGAAATTATTGCAACTGCCGGGCATCAAGTTGCAATATATGATCGTATGCCAAGTTTTGGGCGCAAATTTTTGATGGCGGGCAGGGGTGGTTTGAATTTGACTCATAGTGAACCTTTGGAAAAATTTATTACCCGTTATGGACAAGCCGAAAATTGGCTGGCGCCGCATATTAAAGCTTATCCTGCCGAAGCTTTGCGGGCGTGGTGTGAAGGTTTGGGACAAGAAACTTTTATTGGTAGTAGTGGCAGAATTTTTCCTCGGGCTATGAAGGCTTCTCCACTTTTGCGGGCTTGGCTGCAAAGGTTGGAACGGCTTGGTGTTAATTATCACACCAGCCATTCTTGGCAAGGATTTGATGGTGAAAATCTCATCTTTATTAATTCAGAAAAACAAATAGTTAAAATTAAATCCGACGCAACCTTGCTGGCGCTTGGTGGCGCTTCTTGGTCAAATCTTGGTTCAGATGGAAGTTGGGTTGAGATACTTAAAAAATATGATGTAGAAATTTCTCCGCTGCGCCCAGCTAATTGTGGCTTTATTGCGCCATGGTCAGATTATTTTGCCAATCGTTTTGCTGGAACTCCGCTCAAATCTGTAGCGATTACTCACCAAGAAATTTTTCACTTAGGAGAAATAATGATTACTAAACAAGGCATTGAAGGAGGTGCGGTTTATGCTTTATCTGCCAGCCTGCGTGAAGCTATCGAGATTGAAGGCAAAGCAGTTTTATATTTAGATTTGCGCCCCGCAATTTCAATTTCTGAGCTGACAAAAAAATTACAAATGCGCAGCAAAACATCGCTGAGCAATTATTTACGCAAGATCGGATTTTCAGCCCTAGCGATTGCTTTGTTATATGAAATTATATCATCAGAAAATTTAGCAAAATCACCGCCAGATATTTTGGCAAAATATCTCAAAGCTTTACCAATCACACTAACTTCAACCACAAATATAGAACGCGCCATTTCAACCGCCGGAGGAATTTGCCAAAAATCTGTAGATGAAAATTTTATGTTGAAAAACAAGCTAGGAGTTTTTGTTGCCGGCGAAATGCTAGATTGGGAAGCGCCGACGGGAGGTTATCTTTTGCAAGGATGTTTTAGCACCGCATTTGCTGCGGCAAAAGGTTTGTTGGATTTGATAGATAACTAAATTAATTCTTATTTTTTGGCTGTGTTAGTCTTGCTGGGTTTTCCACTTGCCGCTTTCAACTTCGTATTACGTTCTTTTAAATCAGCTAAAAATTTATCCAAACCGTCTTTAGTGATCACCGCGCCAAATTCAGATCTTTGGGTTTCGATCAGACTTACTCCTTCGGCGACAATATCAAAAACTAGAAAGTTGGATTTATTCACTGAAGTATCGGGATTTTTTTTGACTCTAAAATCGAGGTTGACGATGGGCGCTTTATCTTTGGGGTAAAAAAGACATTTGGCGGTATAATAATTTCCGTCATTAGTAATTGAGCTGATGGTAAATTTTTCACCGCTATAGCCAGTAAATTTGGGGCTATAAGTGTTAATCATAAATTCACGATAGAGTTTTTTGAATTGCTCTTTTTGTTCAGGGTTTGCCAGGCGATAATTTTTACCTAAGACAAATTTAGAAACCCAATCAGCGTCAATAACGCCATCGATGGTTTTGATGAGTTGATCTCTTTTTTGATTAACGTTGAGTTTTTTATCATCAGCAATTTTGATAATTTTATTACCCAAATCATTGACGAAAGATTCAACTTCTTTAGCTTCGTCAGCAAAAGACGGATTGGTGAAAAACAATAAAATGAGAGCGGATAAAATGATTTTAGGCATAAATTATTTATTTAAAATTAAGGAATTTCTTCTTTGCAGATAGGCACTACGCATTGTGGCATAGACATCGAAAGAATTTTTTCTAATATCATCAACAACTTCAATCAGACCTTCTCGAGCGTCAACGCCATTAGCCACTGATAAAGAAATTGCCGCTTGATTACTAACCAAATCTCTTGAACCGCCAATATCAAGGCTGTTAAAAGAAAGAGGGTTGACTAATTTTTCAACCACAAAACCGGAAAAATCCCGAACATCACTAGGACCAAGCAAGGGAATCACCAGATAAGCACCAGGTTTGCTGCCATATTTTCCAAGAGTTTGCCCTAAATCTTTTTCTTTATAAATAATTTTTTTATGACCAGCAACATCAAATAAACCACCAACCCCAAGAGTTGTGTTAATTAAAAATGATGAAAAGCTTGCCATAGAATTGGTGGCGTCTCCTTGCAAAAGAGAATTGATCATTGAAAAGGGCGCGGCAAGGTTATTGAGAAAATTATGCACCGATTCTCGAACTGGTTGAGGCACAAATTGGCGATATTTTTTAACAGCGGGCAAAGCGATGTTTTTGTCTAAAACTTCATTAAAAGCAAAAACTTTGCGATTGAAATTTTCAAACGGATCATAAATTAGTTGGTTGTTTTTGGTGCCAGAAATTTCTTCACCTTCATAGCTATCATCAAAATTAAATTGAGGATTGGTTTGATCTTTTGCCCAAATTTGATTAGGCAACACAAAGCTAACACATAAAATGGTGAATAATGCTAATCTATGAATCGTTGCTATCATTGGTGATTTTTGCTTATGCAGAATTGTTGGGTTTTTCATTTCCTAAAATTTGGTCAATCTTTTCTTGATAGGCTGGGCATTTTTCTAAAAGATCCTCAATCACTATTTGAGCTTCGTCAAAATCGTGATTTAATATTAAACAAATAATTAATTGGTAATAAGCGTCATAATTATTGGGCCAGAATTTTTTAGTAATTTTGAAGCGGAAAATTGCTTCTTTTAAATCGCCATCTTCTAAATGCTGAATTCCCAAATTATAATTGGTGGTCGATAAATCCTGCGATTTTTCTTTAATTATATGAAATTCAGCGACGATATTATCAAAAATTTTCCCAAAAAAACCGGATAATTTATCAATTTTATGCGCCGAATTTTCAACTTCTGAAGTGGCGCCAACAGCTTGTTTTTCTGATTGATTTTTATCGTTTTGGTTATTGGATCCGGCAATTCTTTTAATTGATCTGATGATATCAAACATTATCGACGATTTTTTATTGAGACGTAAAGGATTTGCCAAGTGGCGAAGACTTTATTGTTCAAATTAAAATTTTTCAAATAAAAACTGTTCAAAAGATCGAATTGTTTTTTGCCTAAATATTTTTGGTTAGAACTATAGCCGGCGCCGATTGATTTTATTGATTTGAGAAGATCATAACAATCTTGATAATCCAGCTGAATTATTTGCGAGTTAATTTGATAATCTAAATTTAAATTATGCAGAATTTTTTCCAGCTGTTGATGATCAATAAATTCGTTGATTGATAGTGGAATTTGAAAATTTTGACATATGGTTTTTAACTCTTTCAAACTTTCATTTCCCAGCAAGCTAAAATAAAAATTTCCATCATTTTTAAGGGTTTTTAAAACTTGCATAATGGTTTTTTCTAAATCATTCAACCATTGAAAACTCAGCGACGATAACGCCAAATCAAAAATATTTTCCCGTAGCGGTAAAATTTCAATATCGGCAATAATTTTAGCAGTTGCCAATGAATTTTGGGTGAGCATTTTTTGAGCAATATCGAGTTGGATAATTTTTTTATCCATAAATTCTGCTAAAATTTCTTGCGCCACAAAGCCAGTTCCAGAGCCTAAATCGATGATATTTTGTGAGTTGATAATATTTTCTCTGGCGCGTAAAACTAAATTTTTTGCCACCATTTTTTGCAAAAGCGCATTAGAGTTGTAGCTAGGCTGTGCCTGATTAAAATTGGCTTTGATTTTGTTTTTGTTGAAAAACATTATTGATGCTTAGAGATTTTTTCCGCTTCTTCTTCGATCAATTTGACGATGTGATCAACTAAATTATCCGAATCAACTTTATGATTGGGTTTGCCGTCCATATAAACATTATGACGATTATTGCCGCCGCCAGTAATGCCAATTCTAGTGTGCGCCGCTTCGCCCAAACCATTGACCACGCAGCCTAAAATTGAAATATCGAAAGAAGTTTTGATATGTTCAACTCTTTTTTCCACTGCTTCAACAGTTTTAATCACGTCAAAACCTTGTCTGGCGCAAGATGGGCAAGAAATAATATTAACGCCGCGACTACGCAAACCTAAAGATTTTAAAATGTGATAAGCAACTTTGACCTCTTCAAACGGCAAGGCGGAAAGCGAAACGCGCATTGTGTCGCCAATGCCGTTAAACAATAAATGCCCAAGTCCAATTGACGATTTAACCGTTCCCGCCATCAAGCCGCCAGCTTCGGTGATGCCAATATGCAGTGGATAATCGCAAGCCGCAGCTAGTTTTTTATAAGCGGCGATTGCCAGCATTGCATCACTGGCTTTGACGCTAATTTTGGTTTCAAAAAAATCATTATCTTCCAAAATTTTAATATGCCTTTGCGCCGATTCTACCAAGGCTTCCGGCGTTGGAGTTTTATATTTATTGAGCAAATCTGGCTCCAAAGATCCGGCGTTGACGCCAATGCGAATTGCGCAGCCGTAGTCTTTGGCAGCTTTGATAACTTCTTTAACTTTGTCATCTGAACCAATATTGCCCGGATTTATCCGTAAACATTTTGCGCCTGCCTGCGCCGCTTCAATGGCTCTGCGATAATGAAAATGAATATCGGCGATAATTGGCACTTCGCAATAAGGAATAATTTGTTTTAGTGCGATTGCTGATTCTTGATCGGGAATGGAAATGCGCATCAAATCCGCGCCAACTTCAACGCAACTTGCCACTTGGCGAATTGTGCCTTGAATATCAGTAGTTAAAGTGTTGGTCATTGATTGCACCGCAATTGGCGCATCGCCACCAATTTTAACATTACCCACCGAAATTTGTTTGGATTTGCGGCGATTGATAAAGCGATAAGGTCTGATGTCGGCGATGGTTTTATTTAAACTCATAACTAGTAATTTTTGATTTAATTTGATGAAGAAATTGGTTTAAAGATTTTGGTTTTAAATTAGATTTTTTTGAGTGATTAATTATGGCGGTAAAATCTTTAAATCCGGTGCCTGAGAAAGGTTGAAATTCTTTGATATCCGGCAAGTTTAAAAAGCAAGAAACTAGGGCGATTCTTCTGGAAATTAAATCGTCGTCATCACCGAAATATTGATCAATATTTTTTAAATAAAACTGCAAATAATATTCAAGATTTTGGCGGTTCAAAGCAAAAATTTCTTGCCAAATTTTGGGGTTAGAATTTTGTAGGCGAAAATGTTGATTGAGAATTTCATCAGCACTATTTTCAAAATCTTCCTGAGCAATAAAAGCCAAAAATTGTGGCAAATGTGAAACTAAAGCAAAAATTTTATCATGGCGAGCGGCATCAAGAAATTCAACCTGAGCGCCGATTTTTTGCCAAAATAATTCTATTTTTTTTAAAGCGTTTTTATCATTGATTTGGTTTGGACAAATAATAGTTTTTTTATCCAAAAATAAATCACTTTGCGAATTAGTAACTCCAGATTTTTCTGAGCCAGCAATTGGATGACAAGCGATAAAATTTTTGGCTTTGCTTAGTAAAATTTTCTCCGCCAAAGGCAAAGTAAAATTTTTTAAAGAGCCCACATCAATAATTAAAGTTTGATCACCAATCCAATTGACAAGCTGATGCAAGATTTTTTCATAGCTAAAAAGCGGTGAACAAATAATTATCAAATCACCATTAGCAATTTTTTGATTGAAGTTATATTGTTGGTCAATTATTTCTTTATTGAGTGCAAAATTGATCTGATTTTGATCAATATCAAAGCCCAAAATTTGTTGAGCAATTTGATGTTTTTTGCAAGATTGAGCCAGGCTGCCACCAATTAAGCCAAGACCGATAATAATAATGTTTTGAAATAAAAACTCAGGCTGATCAGCCGCTATTTTATTTGTCATAGATAAATTAAATATTTACTTTTTAAGATAGTATTTATAGTTTTAACCAATAAATCAATTCATTGATAGTCTTATGAAAAAGTTTTTAATTATTGCCTCACTCAGCTTGTTGATTTCATCATGTTCCGGTGGCAAAGTTCTCGATGTTAAAAGCCCATGCGTATCCAACAATGACGGTCCTTGCGGACCAAGAAAGCCAGTTAACGATTGGTGGTTAAATAAAAACACTATTAAATCATAAAAATATGACTGAAGGAACCTCATTTGCAGATAAATATGCCAGCAAAAGCAAAAATAATCTCTCGCAATTAATCAAAGAAAAACAGGAGCAAAAAATGACAACAGAAGCAGTAAGTATCAGCCCTTCTTTTGGTAATAAAAACCCGGCAATTGATAATACCAAAGCCAGTAAAGCTGATCTTATTTATCTAGTTAAGGGCGTTGATGATAATCGCAACGCTTGGTATTATGTTTTGGTTGAAAGATTAAAACTTTCTCTATTTTTAAAAGCATTAAATGACGATATTATCCATTTGGAGAATTATGGCGAGATCCTATATTCTGCTTATGGCGATGAACCACCTCAAGACATTACTGATAAGCTGAAAAAAGAATATGATATAAAATAATCATATTACTCTTACTTGAATAAGCGGCAGTGCTACAAAATCTACTTAACACAATTCACAATTTCATAATGAAGCACCTCATAAAATCCTTATTGTTATTTTTAGTAATCATTGCTGGCGCTTCTTACTCGGCAATTTCCTACTCTCAAAATAAAAATCTTAAATTAATTACTCCGGATTTAACCAATCAAGGAGCGACAAAACTTGATAATAATCAGTTTTTACAAGATATTATCAAAAGAGTAAAAAAAGATTATGTTGAGGAAAAAACCGACAAACAATTGGCGGAAGCTGCGGCAAGCGGCATTCTTTCATCACTTGATCCGCACTCAGCCTATTTAAATGAAGATGATTTAAAAGAAATGCAAGTGCAAACCAAAGGCGAGTTTGGTGGTGTTGGTATTGAAATTACGGTTGAATATTCATTAGTAAAAGTGATCTCAGCAATTGAAGGAACTCCAGCTGAAAAAGCCGGCATTAAATCCGGTGATTATATCAGTAAAATTGATGGCAAATCAGTGGTGGGAATAAAAATTGAAGAGGTGGTTAAAAAATTGCGCGGCAAGCCAGGAACAAAAGTGGCGGTGACAATTTTAAGAAAAGCCGAAAAAGCTCCGATTGAAATTGTTTTGCAAAGACAAAATATTCAAATCAAAGCAGTTAGATCCAGCAAAGAACAAGATGTTGCTTATGTTAAAATTAATAGCTTTTCAGAACGCACTTCAATTGGTGTTACTACTGAATTGAAAAAAATCATCGGTCAAATTGGTCAAGACAAAGTTAAAGGTATTGTTTTGGATTTAAGAGGTAATCCGGGCGGGCTTTTGGATGAGGCTGTTAAGGTTAGTGATTTATTTTTAGATAAAGACCAAACTATCGTTTCAATTGCCGGCAGAAATAAAACCGATGCTAAAGTTTATAAAGACGAATCTAATCAAACTCTCACTAAAGATATTCCACTGGCTGTGTTAATTAATGAAGGTTCAGCTTCAGCCTCAGAAATTGTTGCCGGCGCTTTGCAGGATAATAAAAGAGCGATTATTTTAGGTGTAAAATCTTTTGGCAAAGGCTCAGTTCAATCAGTGATTCCTTTGCAGGAAAATCGTGGTGCATTAAAAATGACTACCGCTCTTTATTATACGCCATCCGGAAAATCAATCCAAGCTCACGGTATTGATCCGGATATTATTGTTGGTGATGCTAAGTTGGAAAAATCGGATAAAAGCGCTACCAATGTTGGTTCAGAAGCGTCTTTGGAGGGTCATTTGAAAAATCAAATTGAAGATGAAATTAAATCGGCTAAACAACAATCTCAAATTGGCGATAATAATCTTGAGCTTTACAATAAGGATTATCAGCTTGCCAGAGCAATTGATTTATTGAGGGGAATTAGTGTCTATAAGGCAAGTAAAAAATAAATTTAGCCCAAAATTAGTTTGCAAAATTTTTATCGTTTTAGCGCTAATCATAATTTCTAATCCAATTGCCAAATCCTTTGCGCAACAAAATTCTTCAATTTTTGTTATCGCCAAAATTGACAACCAAGTCATTACCAATGTTGATTTAATCGATCGTTATCGGTTGGTTTTGAAAATGTCTAAAATTCAACTTGGCTCTGAGCAAGAAAAACAAATCGTTCTGAATCAAATTTTGCAAAAAATGATTGATGAAGAGCTGCAAATCAAAGAAGCTAAAACTTTGGAAATTGCTATTGATGATAAAAATTTTCAACAAGCTGAGCTTGAAGTTGCTAAAAGTCTACATAAAAATTCTCAACAATTAAAAAGCTTTTTTGAGCAGCAATCAATCTCTTATAGCAGCCTGACCAAGCAGCTCCAATCACAAATTGTGTGGTCAGATATTATCAAAAAAACTGTCGCTCCCAAAATTAAAGTTAATCAATCTGAAATTGATGAATTGCTTGAACTTAGAAAAGTCAAGGCAGATATTGAAAAATATTTTATCGCTGAAATTTTCATTCCTCTCACCTATAAAAATGATAACGATAATATTGATAGTAAAGAATTGGCATTGAAATTAGCCGACGAGCTAAATAAAGGTAAAAATTTTGCTAATATTGTGAAGCAATTTTCGAGAAGTCCAACTGCAGAATTTGGTGGTGAAATTGGTTGGGTTGGGGTTGGTGATGTTGATGTTAGAATTTATAAAGCAATTTCCCAAACCAAGTTAGGCGAGGTTAGCAAGCCAGTTTTGATGGATGATGGTTACTATCTTTTTAAAGTGGTTAATAAAAAAACTTTTAGCACTTTAACTGAAGAAGATACTAACCAGGTTAAGAATGTTATTTTTAGTAAAAAACTACAATTGATGGCAAAAAGTCATTTGATGGATTTGCGTAAAAACTCTTATATTGAAATTGATCGCAAGAAAATAGCGGATTTGAAATTATAATTTAACAGCGGAAGATTGGAAAGAATTGGAGCGGGTGAAGGGATTCGAACCCTCGACCCCAACCTTGGCAAGGTTGTGCTCTACCACTGAGCTACACCCGCTCATGAGTGTGTTTAATCTACATTTTGTAAGGAGTAAAACGAAGGGCAGAATCTATATTTTTAAAAAATAAAATGCAATCACTTAAATTAAATAATCGCCAGTAATATGAAAAAATACTTATCAATTCTAACACTAATTTTAACTACCGCTTGCGTTGAAACTGTCGTCGTTGGAGCCACCGCTACCGGAGTTGTAATTGCTCAAGATAAATCAATAGTTGACACTAAAGATGATCTTTTAATTACCACCCAAATTGACCAAAAATTTATTGCCCAAGGTCTAAAAAATCCTGTTAATAAAATTGGAGTTACTGTTGATAAGCAAAGAGTCTTGCTCACCGGTATAGTTGATGATTCTAATCTAGTTAAAAAAGCCAATGAGATTGCTTGGAAAGTCAGCGGAGTTAAGGAAGTTATTGATGAAATTCAAGTCAAAGAAAATAAATCATTAGCTGATAATTTTGTTAATTATTTCAAAGACGTTGCAATTACTGCGCAAATCAGCTCTAAAGCTTTGCTTGATAAAAATATTGCTTCAGTGAATTTTGAAGTTGTTACAATTAATAAGGTGGTTTATTTAATTGGTACGGCACAGAACTCTAATGAAATCAAAGCTCTAAGCGACATTGCTGCCAAAACTGTGGGAGTAAAAAAAGTGATTAGCCATATTATTCTAGCTAAAGATTAAAACTCTAATCTGAATGTTTTATTAAATCTTTTTTCAACAAACCTTCGTTAAATAAATAATTTGCCACTCGATAATAATTATAGCAAAGATGCCAAAAATTTTTGCCCAAGCGAATTGATTGGCAAAATCTTTATCCAGTTTAATATTTTGAGTCATAAAATTAATTTTTCCTGGAAATTCCATATTCCAATATTGCCAAGAGCATTGATTTTTCTTGATCATTATCAAAAATTTCTAAATTCTGCGCAGCAAGATTTTGGTAAAACAAAGCCTTGTTAATCGACTTTTCAATGCCGTTATATTTTTTAATTAATGTCATAATTTCTGCAAAATATTGCTGATCATTTTCTGGTGAATTGGCAATTAAATTATTGGCAAATAGTTCTTTGATTTTTGATTTTTCTGAATCGGTAGCTTGTTTATAAGTTAAAATTATTGGCAAAGTGATTTTTCCTTCAAAAAAATCATTGCCAATTTTTTTACCTAAAGTTTTTTCATCAGCGTTATAATCCAAAACATCATCCATAATTTGAAAAGCGATACCTAAATTATTACCAAAATCAGCTAAAGCTTTTTTTCTAGATGGTGAAGAGTTGGTAATCAAGGCGCCAACTACAGTTGCAGCAGAAAATAAAATTGCAGTTTTGTAAGAGATAATTTCTAAATATTTTTCCTCACCAATGTTAATGTCATTGGAATTCATTAGTTGCATTACCTCGCCATCAGCCATAATTCCGGAAGTTTTTGATAAGGTGTCCAAAACTTCTAACGAACCATCTTTTACCATCAACCCAAAGGCAACTGAAAGCAAATAATCGCCAACTAAAATGCTGGCTTTATTATCCCAAATTGAGTTAGCAGTTTTTTTACCTCTCCTGAGTGCACTACCATCAACTACATCATCGTGCAATAAAGTTGCGGTGTGAATTAACTCAACTGCCGCCGCCAAATTGCAATGACGAATGCCGGAATTATAGCCGCAAAGTTTTGCCGCTAAAACCGTTAGAATTGGACGCACTCTTTTGCCGCCACTTAAAACCAAATGGTTGGTAATCTCGGCAATTAACTCGGCTTTACCTTTAGCGCTGGCAATGATGATTTGATTGATTTGATCCAGCTCGTTGGCAATAGAATTATTGATTTGAGCAAATATATCGTTGTTTGAATTAGGCACGGTTATTTTTTATGAAGAATAATATTTGTTGCTTATCGACAGAAAAATCGTTTTCCCACCAGTAATTTTGGGCAATTTTTAAAGTTTTGCCAATTTCTTGCGGTTTAATTTTAAGGTCAAGTAAATCGTAGCCATTAATCGGAAATTGCGGAATTTGGCTTGAAGCAATCATTTTGCTTAATCGCAAGAAATCATCAATAAGATTTTGAAAATTATTATTCAAAACTAATTTAATAATAAAAATCTCGGTT
This sequence comes from Pseudomonadota bacterium, assembly GCA_040386195.1. Classification (GTDB taxonomy): domain Bacteria; phylum Pseudomonadota; class Alphaproteobacteria; order Rickettsiales; family UBA1997; genus JAJTCH01. The sequence continues at coordinate 36,712 of JAZKFV010000013.1, forward strand.
AATTCTTGGTGATTAAATTCTAACAATAATTTTAATAAATCTTTTTTTTGAATCTTAAAATCAACCACAAGCTGCGAACCCTGAACGGATTGGAGATATTTTTTTTCTGCGTTTGTAAGATTTAATTTTAGATTTGATTGATCACATATTACCGCAAGAAGAATTAATGAGCGAAATTGCTGATTAAGAATTTTTTCTAAAACAAAAAGATTTTTTAATCCGTCAAGCTTTTGATTATCTAGATTGCCAATAATTAATTCTAATATTCCAACCTCATTCATTTTTTGCAAAATGGCAAATAAATTAATTCTATTTTGGCATTCTAAAATTTTAAAAAACTCAGTTCTGACACGCTCTGCCGATAAATCATCCAAATGTTTTTGATATTTTATACATGCCAACAATCCTTCTTGATCAAGGCTGCTAGCATAATAACAAGAAAAGCGAAAAAAGCGTAAAATTCGTAAATAATCTTCCTCAATGCGTTCGGCAGCGTTGCCAATAAATTTAACAATTTGATTTTTTAAATCAGCGGCACCGCCAAAATAATCATAAAGTTGACCTTGAGAATCAATGGACAGAGCGTTAATAGTAAAATCGCGTCTTTGAGCATCTTCAAAATAATCATCAATAAATTCAACCTCACAATCGCGACCAAAATTTTTTATATCTTTTCTTAAAGTAGTAATTTGAAATTGCTGACCATCGATGAGAGCGGTGATCGTGCCATATTTTATGCCGCTTTCAATCGTTTTTATTTGACGCGCTTGTAAAAGAGCAATAGTTTTTGCGGGTGGATATTTACAGGCCAGATCAATATCGGTAATATCAGTAATTTTTTTACCCGCCAAAAAGTCGCGCACTGCACCACCAACGATACGAGCTTCATCACCATTTTTTAATAAAGAGGTGAATAAAGTTTTAATTTGCGAAGAGAAAGGGAAAGAAATTTTGTGATCCAAAAAGGAAGGTTTGGAAATAAAATTAGCCATTTTAGAATGACAATTTAAACCAAAAATTGCTGGAGTTTGGTTTGTTTTAAAGAGCCCACAAATTTAAACCTTGTGGGCTCTTAGAAATTAATTAACGTTTTCAGCGATATGTTTAACAGCGCTTCCAACAGTAGTGATGTGTTCTGCAGCTTCATCAGGAATTTCGATACCGAATTCTTCTTCAAAAGCCATAACTAATTCAACTTGGTCAAGGCTATCAGCGCCAAGATCATCAATAAAGCTAGCAGTTTCAACTACTTTTCCTTCTTCAACACCTAAGTGATCAACGATGATTTTTTTTACTTTGGTAAAGATTTCCTGATTATTAGACATAAATTGTGTAAAATTTGGTTGTTAAAAAAATAAAAATTATTTTGTGAACTATTCTTTTTGTGGTCGAAAATAATATTAACCACGAACTTAAATAGCAAACAAAAGATGCAAAATTACTGAGCAGAAATTGGTTAATTCCAAATTGACATTAGCTGCTTACTTTGGGTATTAAAGCCGGTAATTTTTTCGATAACTTTGGCCATTGTTTCTTCGCCAAGTAATTTTCCTAATAATGCGCCTTCTGGTTTTTCTAGATCGATTTTTTTAACTGGAAATTTGTTGATATCAATTTTTTTGGTAATGTTTAAATATTTTAGCGCTTCATTTTTGCCGCCAATTTCATCAACCAAGCCATTTTTTAAAGCCTGTCTGCCGGTGAAAATTCTGCCGTCAATAATATTGGTTAAATTATTTTTATCTAATTTGTCAGCGCGGCGTTGCTTCACTAACTCAGAAAAAAATTGATAGCTGTCTTTGATAGATTCGTTGATAACTTTATCGACTTGGGGATTAGTTTTTTCAAAAGGTGAGGGTGCGCCTTTTAAAATAGAGGATTTGTAGGTGATAAATTTAACTCCAACTTTGCTAGCTAGATCAGTGAATTCACTGCTTTGCATAATAACGCCAATTGAGCCGGTTAAAGTTCCGTTATGGGCGATGATGTGATCTGCGGCCAGTGATGCCATATAACCGCCTGATGCGGCTAAAGATCCCATTACTACTACGATTGGTTTGTTGGCGGCGATGGTTCTTAAGTTTTGATATAAAACTTCGCTACCGACAATCCCGCCACCAGGGCTGTTGATGTTGACGATTACAGCTTTGATATTTTTTTGTTCGGCAATTTTTTCCAGAATTTCACTGCGATAATCATCGTCAAGAATGATACCTTCAATATTGATACTGGCAATATAATCACCAGCATCAATATTTTTACTGACATTGTCGTTAGCACCAAAAAGAACGCGAAAGGCAAGAAGGATAATGGCGACAATCATTAAAAATGATATGTTCTTCCACTTTCTAGCTTGATCGCGTAAGTGAATTAAGGCTGTGAAATTATCAGAAGATAAAGACATAATTTTCAATAAATTATTGTGCTATTTTTTTTCTTCAGAAGATTTTTCTGCAAGAGCTGCTGATTCTTGTAGAGCTTCGCCTAAAATACTTCCCAAGTTTGAACCGCTAGATTCGCTGTTGTTGGAGTAGATATAAGCTTCTTGTTCGTCAGATTCCATATCTTTGATCGAAAGCAACATTTTGCCAGTGACATTGTTGAACAAAGTAACTTTAGCTTCAATTCTGTCGCCCACTTCAAATTTTTCAGTTTTTTGATCTTGTTTGTTTTTGCTAACATCAAGTCTTTTAACGATAGCTTTCAAACCAATATCAAGTTCAACTTCTAAGAAATCTTTTTTAACGTTAACAACAACGCAAGAAACGACTGAACCATTAACAATTTTTTCGATATCAGTTTTGAAATTAGCGTTTTCAAGTTGTTTGATACCAAGTGAAATTCTTTCTTTTTCATAGTTGCTGCCCAAAACCATAACTTTGATTTTTTCGTCTTTTTTATAAGCTTTAATTAGCTCTTCGCCGTTTTCTTTCCAAGAAACGTCAGAAACGTGAATCAAGCCGTCAACGCCGCTATCAAAGCCAACAAATAAACCGAATTCAGTGTAATTTTTTACAGTTCCTTCTAAGATATCACCAACAACGTGAGCGTCAGAGAAGCTTTGCCAAGGGTTTTTGTCGCATTGTTTCATACCAAGAGAAATGCGGTGGTTTTTAGCGTCAATATCTAAAACCATAACTTGCACTTCTTGACCAGAAGTTAGGAATTTGTTTGGAGTTAAATTGTTTTTGAACCAGCTCATTTCTGAAACGTGAACCAAACCTTCAATACCATTTTCAATTTCTACGAAAGCACCATAAGTTGCGATGTTGGTAACTTTACCTTTAACCACGCTGCCAACTGGATAACGAGTTTCAATTGATTGCCAAGGGTTTTCTTGAAGTTGTTTCATGCCTAGAGAAACTCTTTTGCTGCCTTCATCATATTTAATGATTTGAACTTTAACTTGTTGACCAATTGCCAAAGCTTCAGAAGGGTGACGCACGCGGCACCAAGAAATGTCGGTTAAATGTAATAGACCGTCGAAGCTTCCAAAATCAATGAACGCACCGTAATCAGTGATGTTTTTAACCACACCATCCATAACGTCGCCGATTTTGATAGTAGATAGAACTTCAGTTCTTTCTTTATCTCTTTGCCCTTCCAAAATTGCTCTTCTAGACACAACTACGTTGCCTCTAACATCGTCAATTTTAAGAACTAATAATTTTTCGATTTTGTTAATTAAGAAAGAATCATCAGATAAAAGCATAGTATCAACTTGGCTTCTAGGTAAGAAGGCAATGATGCCATCAACATCAACGGCGTAGCCGCCTTTAACTTTACCTAAAACTTTACCTTCGATAACAGTTCTGTCTTCTAAACAATGTTTAAGGAAGTTCCAATTATTGTATCTTCTCGCATTATCGCGGCTGATTAATAGATCACCTTTTTTGTTTTCTAATCTTTCGAGCATAACGTCAACAACGTCGCCTTCCTCAATATTGCCGTCAACTCTGAATTCAGTTAAAGGAACATAGCCAATTGACTTAGCGCCAACATCGACAGCAACGCCTTTGTCACTAATGCCAACTACAACACCTTTTACAACGGTGCCTTCTTTTAAAATTTGGCAATCTTTTTCATATTCAGCCAATAATTCGGCAAAATTTTCATTAAGGATAAATTCGGATTCTTGAATTTTTTCTGAGGTTTGTGTTTTGTTTGTAGTCATATTAGGAGAGCTCTAAAGCGGGGGTTAAGGTTGATAAAATTTAATTAAAAGGACGCGGAATTCTAGAAATCTATTTTTAAAAAGCAACGATTATGCCGCTCGCTTTTAGAATTATTTTAAGAGTGGAGGATATTCAAGCTATTGAGCCTGAGCCGGAGCGGTTGGCGAAGTTTTATCTCTCAAGGTTTGATAATATCTTGCCACATAATTATTGTGATCTTTGATATTAGAAGAGAAATTATGTTCCCCGCCGCGACCGGTGGCAACGAAATATAAATAATCAGTTGCCGGTGGATTGAGCACCGCTTTAATTGAGTTAATGCCGGGATTACAAATTGGTCCTGGCGGCAAACCGTAAATATGATAAGTGTTATATTGAGAATTATTATTGATATCGCTTTTGCGAATCGGATGTTCCAATTCTTTATGTCCAAAGCTGTAAGAATAAATAATGGTTGGATCAGATTGTAGTTTGATACCTTTTTTCAAACGATTAATAAACACGGACGCAACTTTGCCGCGTTCTGAGGCAACGCCAGTTTCTCTTTCCACAATTGAAGCTAAAATTATTGCTTCAAATTTATTCTTTAAAGGTGTGGTTGGATCGCGTTTTTCCCAAAGTTCATCAACAACTTTTTGCATATCATTTTGCATTCTTTTTACGGTCGATAATTTGGTGTCGTTATAAGAATAAAAATAAGTTTCCGGCAATAATGAACCTTCCAAAACATTTTCAGGAAGATCGCCAATTAAGCCGTGAGCTTTATTGATTATTTTAAGTGCTGAGTTGGAAGTTAAGCCTTCAGCAATAGTGACCTTGCGGAAAGAAACATAACCTTTAACCATCTTATGCATTATTTTGTAGTAAGAGAGATTTTTTTCGAAAAAATATTCCCCATAACGCACAGTTGGGTTATAACCTTTGACTAGCTGTGAGATGTATAAAAAGATAGTGGGATTGCGAATAATATCTTCGTGATGCAGTTTATTAACCACCTGCCGGAAGGTTAGACCATTTTCAATGATAAATTTTTTATCTTGTTTGTGATAGCTGTTTGGCGCATTGAAATACATTATCAAAGACAATATGCCAATTAGAAATAGGAAAACTAGAAGCGAAAAAAAGACGCAAATATTGTGGATAAGTTTGTTCAACATCAATTAGATTTTTTTAAAGACTACACAAGCGTTGGTTCCACCAAAGCCAAAAGAGTTAGACATAGCAATATCAAAGCTTTTTTTCTTAGCGTTTTTAGGAGTTAAATCAATATCGCAAGATTCAGATGGATTTTCTAAATTTAAGGTTGGTGGAATGATACCATCGCGCATAGCTAACAAACTAAATATTGCCTCAACCGCGCCAGCTGCGCCAAGCAAATGACCGATCGAAGATTTAGTTGAAGAGACTGAAACTTTATAAGCTTCATCACCAAAAACTTGTTTAATTCCAGAAATTTCAATTTCATCACCAAGTGGTGTGGAAGTGCCGTGAGCATTGATATAGCCGATGGAATCGGGATTAATTTGAGCATTTTTCAAAGCCATTCTCATTGCGCGAACTGCGCCGCGGCCAGAGCTTTCTGGAGCGGTGATGTGGTAAGCATCGCCAGAAGCGCCATAACCAATTAACTCACCATAAATTTTAGCGCCGCGTTTTTTAGCGTGTTCATATTCTTCCAAAACCAATATTCCCGCACCTTCGCCCATCACAAAACCATCACGATCACGATCCCAAGGACGAGAACCGGCAGTTGGATTATCATTAAAATTGCTCGATAATGCGCGCAGAGCTGCAAAACCACCAATGCCAACCGGGCAAATTGCTGCTTCAGTTCCGCCACAAATCATTACATCAACATCACCATATTCAATCATTCGCGCTGAATCGCCAATGGCGTGGCTGCCGCTGGCACAAGCAGTTACGATGCAATGGTTTGGTCCCATAAAACCGTATTTAATTGAGATATGTCCAGAAGCAAGATTGGCAAGGCTGGCGGGAATGAAGAACGGGCTGATTCTTTTAACGCCGCGTTCTTTCATAACTAAAGTAGTTTTTTCAATTTCCGGCAAGCCACCAATGCCCGAACCAATCATAACGCCGGTTCTAAATTGTTGTTCTTCGCTTTGAGCAATCCAGCCAGAATCGCTGATTGCTTCCGCAGTTGCGCCAAGGCACAGTTGGATAAAGCGATCCATTTTCTTTTGTTCTTTTGGATCGATAAATTTATTGGCATCAAATTCATCAGAGCCGGTGCCATCCTTAACTTCTCCGGCAATTTTGCAGGAAAAATCAGTAGTATCAAAACGAGTTATGACTCCAATTCCAGATTGGCTATTAATCAATCTTTCCCAAGTTTGATTAATGTTAGCAGCAAGTGGGGTAACGGCTCCCATGCCGGTTACAACAACTCTTCTTTTGGTCATAATAATTTAGATTGTTTTAAGATAAGTTCTGAAAATGAAGGTGGTTTTTTTACAATAGCTAATTATATTTTGAAAGTTTTTTGTCAAAAAAATTACCTTTCCCAAACTATAAATACCCCAATTTTGATTTCAACTAAACATAATTTTCAGGTTATAATTATTGGTGCTGGAGGCGCTGGTTTAATGGCGGCTTTGTCTTGCGTTAGCCGTGGAGTTAAAGATGTGGCGGTGATTAGCAAAGTATTTCCAACCCAAAGCCACACTGTTGCGGCTAAAGGCGGCATCAACGCTGCGCTGGGAAATATCAAAGGTGATGATTGGAAATGGCATTGTTTTGATACCATCAAAGGCGCCGATTATTTAGCTGATCATGATGCGGTAGAATTGATGTGCCAAGCTGCGCCGCAAGCAATTATTGATTTAGAAAAAATGGGGGTAGTTTTTTCACGCAACGCTGAGGGAAAAATTGATCAAAGAATTTATGGCGGGCAAAAAACTAATTTTGGCAAAGGTGATTTAGCGCATCGCGCTTGCTTTTCTAAAGACTCAACCGGTCACACAATTTTAAATACGCTTTATCAGCAATGTTTAAAAAATGGGGTTAAATTTTTTAGTGAGTTCTTCGTCACCGATTTATTAATTGCGGATAAGAACCAATGTTCTGGCGCCACCGCAATTGATTTGGCAAGCGGACAAATTCATATTTTCAATTCCCAAATCACAATTCTTGCCACTGGCGGCTATAGTCAAATTTATCAACACACAACTTCATCAGATATTTGCACTGGCGACGGCAATGCTTTCGTTCTCAAAGAAGGTTTGCAATTGCAAGATATGGAATTTGTCCAATTTCACCCAACTAGTCTTTATGGAACCGGCTTGCTAATTTCCGAAGCGGCGCGCGGTGAGGGCGGTTATTTGGTTAATGGGCTTGGCGAAAAATTTATGACTAAATATGCGCCAAATTATGGCGATTTAGCCTCGCGCGATGTCATCGCCAGAGCAATAGCCACCGAGGTTTATGAAGGAAAAGGCGGCGGAGAAAATAAAGACCAAGTCTATTTAATGATTAGCCATTTAGGCGAAAAGAAAATTAAAGAAAAAATTCCTACCGTTTTAGAAATTGCTAGTTCGTTTTCCAAAGTTGATCCGCTGATTGATCCAATTCCCATCGCGCCCGCAGCGCATTATACGATGGGCGGAATTCCAACTGATGTAAATTGTCAGGTTCTTTATAATGATCAAAAAGTTGCAGGATTAATGGCAATTGGCGAAGCTGCGTGCGCTTCGGTTCATGGCGCTAATCGTTTGGGTTGTAATTCGCTTTTGGATATTTTGGTGTTTGGAAATTTATCAGGAAAAGTTGCAGCTAACTTGCTGAGTCAAGGTTTTGCAATGCATCAAGACAATAAAATTATTGATTCAAAACTGAATCGAATTAAAGAAATTTTAGCTCAAAAAGGCGATCAATCTGCTCTTTTTATCAAAGCCAAATCTAAAGAATTAGTCGAAAAATTCATTGGCGTTTTTAGAAATAAAAATCTCCTTGAGCAAGGATTAGAAAGTCTTTTACAGCTCAAAGAACAATTAAAATTTGTTGAAATAAAAAACAAAAATTTGATTTGGAATGACGAAATAGTTGAGTTTATCCAAACCGAAAATTTATTGCTGCAAGCCATCGCCACAGCCTTTTCAGCCTTGCAACGCGAAGAAAGTCGCGGCGCACATTTTCGCGAAGATTTTATTGATCGCGATGATCAAAATTGGCTCAAACACAGTTTAGTTAGCTTTAATATCGCTAATAACAGCTTTGACTTTAAGACCAAGCCGGTTAGAGTAAAGCCAATCGGCGATGAACAAATAATTATCAGCCCACAAGAACGAAAATATTAAAAATAATTATTAATGGTTAATGATTAATTATTAACGAAAAATAATAATCAAAACCATTAATCATTAACCATTAATCATTAAACATTAAATTTATGCTTCATTCCCCAAATCTAAACGTTATCATCAAATCCCTAGAAAAAATCTCCGCTCGTTTAGCGCGCGATTATGTTGAGTTGGAGAATTTACAAAGTAATAATTTTTCGGCAGCAAAATTTGCTAATTCTTGTTATAAAAGAATTGAAGAAACTCTGGTTGACGAGCTCAAAAAGGTGCGCGGTGATTATAATTTTGAAATGGCGGATGGTAGAAAAATTATTCACAATCCAAATTCTGAATATCAATATATCGTTTGCCCAGTTGACGGTTTGCTGAATTTATCTAGATCAATCCAGTCTTTCAGCAGCTTTGTTGCGCTTGAACATATCGCGCCAAATGGCACCAGTGAAGTTATCAGCACCACAATTTTAAATGTTGCTGCCAACGAAATTTATCCTTGCGAAAAAGGTTCAGGAGCTTTTATAAATAACCGCAAAATCCGCGTTTCAAAGCGCGAATTAAAAGACGGAATTTTATGCTCACTTTCAAATCCTAATTTAATCAATCATCAAATCGTTCAAAATTTACAAACTAATAAAGCAGTTTTCCAAACCAGCAATTGCTTCAGCCTTGATATTGCTTATTTTGCTGCCGGAAAAATTGATTTATGTATTTTTGAAGAAGCCGATAAAAATTTCTTAAAAGCAATTTTATTATTAGCCAAAGAAGCTGGCGGCGAAGTGATTGAAAAAGATGGTTTGGTGTTGGTGGGAAACGGCAAAATCAAAATTTAATAACAAGATTGTCATCCTGAGCGTAGCGAAGGATCTCGTGAGACGAGTTCATGTTGTTTCATAGCAAATCTCAAGAGATCCTTCGCTTTGCTCAGGATAACAGGTAACAATAACAAAAAAACAAAATGCAATTTATCGATGAAGTAAAAGTATTTGTATCATCCGGCAAAGGTGGAAATGGTTGCGTGGCGTTTCGTCGGGAAAAATTTATTCCTCGCGGTGGGCCAAGTGGCGGCGATGGCGGTAAAGGTGGTGATGTGATTTTTGTTTGTGCTAACGATCTGAACACTTTGGTAGATTTTCGTTTTCAACAACATTTTGAAGCTGAAGACGGGCGCAACGGACAAGGCAGTAATTGCCACGGTTCTAACGGCAAAGATCTAGTTCTAAAACTGCCGATCGGCACGCAAGTTTTTGATGAAGGCACCGGAACTTTATTGGTTGATATGGTTGAAGAGGGTCAAACGGTAATGATTGCCAAAGGCGGCAATGGTGGATTTGGTAACTCACGATTTAAAAGTTCAATCAATCAAGCGCCGAAAAAAGCGTTGCCGGGCTTTGCCGCGGAAGAGTTGGAGCTGAGATTACAATTAAAATTAATTTCTGATGCTGGTTTAGTTGGTTTGCCAAACGCTGGAAAATCAACCTTCTTGGCGGCGACAACCAGAGCCAAACCAAAAATCGCTAACTATCCATTCACAACTTTGAAGCCGCAATTAGGCGTGGTTTATATTGATGATAAAGAAGAAAAAAAAGAATTCGTTTTAGCGGATATTCCCGGATTGATTGAAGATGCTAGTTTGGGCAAAGGTTTGGGTGATAAATTTTTGAAACATGTTGAAAGATGCGGAGTGATTTTGCATTTGATTGACGCTTCTTCGGAAGACATTGTTCGTGATTATAAAATTATTCGCAAAGAATTAGAAACTTATGATGCGAGCTTAAAAACCAAGCCCGAAATTATCGCGCTTAATAAAATTGATTTGCTCAGTGAAGAAGAAATCAAAGAAAAAACTAAGATTTTGAAAAAAGCAGTTGGTAAAAATAAAAAAGTTTTCGCCATTTCCGGCGTTGCTCAAATTGGCTTGAAACCAGTGCTGCGCGAGATTTATGAAAATATTTTAGCCTATCGCAAAAAAGAGCAAGATGCTCTTTAATTTGCTATTTTAGTTGTTATCTGACCTAGCGAATTATTTATTAATCAAACTGATTATTTATGGATCCACTCATATTAGCTCGAGTTCAATTCGCCGCCAATATTACTTTTCACATTCTCTTTCCAACCATCACCATCGCTCTAGGATGGATTCTCTTCTTCTTCAAAATAAAATACACCAAAACTAAAAATCAAAAATGGCTCGATGCCTATAAATTTTGGGTCAAAATTTTTGCTTTGTGCTTCGCGCTCGGCGTGGTTTCGGGCATCACAATGTCATTTCAATTCGGCACCAACTGGCCGGGATATATGAACACAGTTGGCAATGTTGCCGGGCCGCTTTTGGCTTTTGAAGTTCTGAGTGCGTTCTTTTTGGAAGCGACATTTTTAGGCGTAATGCTGTTTGGTTTTAACCGCATTTCTAATCGCTTCCACAATATCGCCACTTTCTTAGTTGCCTTTGGAACTACACTTTCTGCCTTCTGGATTTTAGTTTTAAATTCATGGATGCAAACTCCATCAGGCTTTGAAATGATTGACGGCAAAGCGTTTGTTACTAATTGGTGGCAAGTAATTTTCAACCCATCAATGCCATATCGTATCACTCATATGTTGCTGGCTTCGGGTTTGACTGCAGCGTTTTTGGTTGCTGGAGTTTCTGCCTATCGCTGGTTAAAAAATGATCGCTCAGAATCAGTTTTGGCGGCGCTGAAAACGGGAGTTTATTTGGCAGCATTTTTAATTCCGCTACAAATTATTGCCGGCGATATTCACGGGCTCAACACTATCAAATATCAACCAGCAAAAATTGCAGCAATGGAAGGAATTTGGCAAACTGAAAAGTCAGTTCCAGCCTTATTATTCGCCATTCCTGATCAAGCTAATAAAACCAACCATTTTGAAATTGGTATTCCAAAACTTGCCAGCATAATTTTAACTCACAATCCAGATGGCGAAATTAAAGGCTTAAACGAGTTTGAAAATTTACACCCGCCAGTTGCGCCAGTGTTTTTTGCTTTTCGAATTATGATTATTACTGGTCTTTTAATGCTCGGCGTTTCTTGGTTGGCGGCTTGGATAATTTACAGAAAAAATCAGCCTAATAATTTTATCGCCAAAATTTTAGTGTTGATGACTTTCTCCGGCTGGCTGGCTTTGGTTGCTGGCTGGTATTCCACCGAAATTGGTCGCCAACCTTATTTAGTCTACGGCATTTTAAAAACCGCCGATGCCGCATCTTCCAGCCTTGCAGTTTCTGGCGTTATGATTGCAACAACTTTGGCAATGTATTTGGCAATTTATGTTTTGCTGATTGCCGCGTTTATTTCAGTGGTGTTTTATTTGGCAAAAAAATCGACACTTAAATAATTATGCAAACAATTTTTGATCCCCAAATAATGCCAATAATCTTCGCCGCTTTGATGGGTGTGGCGATTTTGGTTTATGTGATTTTGGATGGTTATGATTTGGGTGTGGGAATGCTGATGTTTAAAGCCAATCAAAAAGAAAAAGATGTGATGATTTCAACTATTGGACCATTTTGGGATGCTAATGAAACTTGGTTGGTTTTGGCGGTTGGATTGTTGTTGGTGGCTTTTCCGTCGGCTCACGGCGTGGTTTTGAATCAGCTTTATTTGCCAACCGCTTTAATGCTTTTGGGTTTAATTTTGCGCGGCGTGGCTTTTGATTTTCGCGCTAAAGCCAAAGATCATCACAAAAATCTTTGGGATTTTTCTTTCACTTTCGGATCGCTTCTAACCGCACTAACTCAAGGTTATATGCTTGGTTTATACATTGTTGGTTTTGAAAGAAATTTAATCACGATTGCTTTTAGCGTTTTAGTTGGAATTTGTCTGGCAGCTTCTTATTGCTTTATCGGCAGCGTTTGGTTGATTTTGAAAACCGAAGGAGAATTGCAAAAAAAATCGATCAAATTGACCAGCATTTTTTTATGGTGGACAACTTTAGGAATGGCCTTAATCTCAATTGCTACGCCACTTGTCAGCCCAAGAATTGCTGAAAAATGGTTTAGTTTTCCTAACTTTTTCTGGCTTTTACCAATTCCAATTTTTGCTGGCGCTTTGATTTTATTTTTACATTATTTTTTAAAAACCCTGCCCAGAAAAAACGACGCCAAATGTTGGTTGCCATTCTTAATTGCGATGATAATTTTTCTCTTGGGTTTTATCGGCATTGCTTATAGTTTTTACCCTTTCATAATTCCCGGACAAATGACAATCTGGCAAGCAGCCAGCGCGCCGCAAGCTTTAAAACTAATTCTGATCGGCACTTTAATTGTGCTGCCAGCAATTTTGATTTATACTTTTTTTGTTCACAAAATCTTCTGGGGCAAAACCAGAGAATTAACTTATTTTTAATGGAAAATTTAGGAACAGCTTTAATTACCGGAGGCGCCAAAAGAATTGGCAAGGAAATTGCGCTGCATTTGGCAAAGCAAGGTTATGATTTGGTGATTCACTATAACCATTCTGAAATTGAGGCGAAAGATTTGCAAAAACAAATTCAGAAATTGGGAGTGAATTGTGAGGTTGTGAAGGCTGATTTTCTTGATCGCGCTGAGGTTGAGGCTTTGGTTGTGCGGATGAAACAAATTAAGAATTGGAATTTGCTCATCAACAACGCTTCAATTTTTTATCAATCAAATTTTTTAACTAGCAACATTGAAGAGTTTGAAAAAAACTTTGCTGTTCACTTAAAAATTCCGGCAATTTTAAGCAAAGCTTTGGCAGAAAATTGTCAGCAAAATCAACATTCGGGAAATATTATTAATATGATTGATAAAAATATTGCCCGCTATGAAACTAAATATTTTGACTATCTTTTAAGCAAAAAATCTTTAGCTGAATTTACTAAAATGCTGGCGCTGCAATTGGCTCCGCAAGTGCGAGTTAACGGCATTGCGCCGGGATTCATTTTAAATAGTGTTGATGAAAAAGATCCGGAATCTGAAACCAGAAAACTTCTTGCTAAAATTCCACTTCATACCAAAGCTAGCGAAAATGATATTGCTAACGGTGTGCAATATTTACTAACCAATAATTTTATCACCGGACATATTTTATTCATCGATGGGGGAGCGAGTTTGAATCATGCAGGATAAATTAGCAATTGTAGCGGGCAAAGGTGATTTGCCAAAAATGATTATCAAAAAATGTCAAGAACAAGGCAGAGAATTTGTGGTGATTTTAATTAATGGTGAGCCAAGCAATGTTGATTTTCTTGGCTACGATCATCACATTATTGGCTTTAGTGAAATTTCTAAAATTCTCAATATTTTAAAAACCAATCAAATTAAAGAATTAGTTTTTGCCGGCGGCGTTACCAAGCCTTCAATGGCGGGAATGAAGCCGGATGGCAAAGGTGCGGTTTTGCTTTCCAAAATTCTCAGCAATAAATTTTTTGGCGACGATAATTTGCTTTCCACCATCATTAATTTTTTTGAGAAAGAAGGTTTTAAAGTAATTGGCGCCGATAAAATTATTGATGATTTGTTGGCAAGCAAAGGCGTTATGGGAAATGTGAAGCTAGATGCGCAAATGCAAAAAGATATTGAGATGGGGCAAAATGCTTTAAAGGTGATGTCGGATTTAGATATTGGTCAAGCTGTGGTAGTTCAGCAAAAACAAATTATTGGTGTGGAAGCAATTGAAGGAACTGACGCGCTGATTAAAAGATGCGCTGATTTACAATTTAAACAAGGCAGCAAACCAGTTTTAGTGAAGATGAAAAAACATAATCAAAGCACCAAAATTGATTTGCCGGCGCTCGGTGTTGATACAATAAAAAACCTTGCCAGCTCTGGCTTTGCAGGAGTTGCGGTGCAGGCGAATTTTTGTTTGATTATTAATCAGAAAGAAGTTGTGAAATTGGCTGACGAGCTTGGGGTTTTTGTGGTTGGGGTTTGATAGTCAGTTTTTATTCCTTAGTCACATTGTCATCCTGAGCGAAGCGAAGGATCTCGTGAGACGAGAACTGAAATTGCTTCATGAGATCCTTCGCTTCGCTCAGGA
>JAZKFV010000014.1:0-40639 GCA_040386195.1 Pseudomonadota bacterium
TTCCGATGTTGACGTGGGGTTTGGTTCTTGCGAATTTTTCTTTGGACATTGTTTTGCAGAATAAATGATTATTAAGAAAGAGCCAGCGATCCAATCTAGGAGCTGGGCAAATCTGATAATTTGTGATTATTTAAAATAGGAGAAATAATTAAGAGCGGGAAATTTAGCAATTGACAAATAAAATGCAATAGTTTTTTGATAAAGTTTATTATCTTTCTGAATTGATAATTTTTTTCATTTTTTTCACTGCCAAATCTAGTCCGCTAAAAATCGATTCACCAATTAAAAAATGACCGATATTGAGCTCAACAATTTGAGGAATTTTAGCAATTTTTTTAGCAGTTTTGAAATCCAGCCCGTGTCCGGCGTGGCACTCTAAACCTAGCTCCTCGGCATAATGCGCTGCCTGGGCAATTTTTTTAAATTCGATTTTTTGATCTAGATTTTTTAGATGACAAAATTTGCCAGTGTGAATTTCAATTATATCAGCTCCAACATTTTTAGCGGCTAAAATTTGGCTTAAATTTGCATCAATAAAAAGTGAAATACGAATCTTTTTAGCTGCTAATTTTCTGATAATTGCAGTGAGATTTTTTTGATTTTTAATCACATCTAATCCACCTTCAGTGGTTAATTCTTGGCGTTTTTCTGGAACAAGGCAAACCGCATTTGGCTTAACTTTAAGAGCAATTTCCACCATTTCATCAGTTGCTGCCATTTCAAAATTTAATGGCAAATTTACTTCTTTTTTTAGACGAAAAATATCTTCATCGCGAATATGGCGACGATCTTCGCGCAAGTGCGCGGTGATTCCATCGGCGCCAGATTTTTTGGCAATTTTTGCCGCCATAATTGGACAAGGAAAAACACCGCCGCGCGCGTTGCGCAAAGTTGCAACATGATCAATATTAACTCCAAGACGAATTTTTGGGTTAGATTTTGAAATTTTATTCACCAATTGCAACCCCCGCCCTTCTTGGATCGGCGCCACCTTCTAAACCTTCTGGTTTAATAACAATTGCATGAATGCCACTGACTAAATCAGCAATTTTAACTTTATGATCCATCTTCTCTAAATCGGATTTTAGATTTTCTAAATCGGTACGTTTTTCTAACTCAATAGTATCGTTGAGAACCACAAAATTAGGCAGTGAAATTGCTTTTTGGATATCCAAACCCCAATCTAAATAAGCGATCATTGCTTTTAAAACGAACTGAATAATTCTTGGGCCGCCCGGTGAGCCGACCACCATAATTAAATTATTATTTTCATCAAAAACAAAAGTTGGACTCATTGAACTTCTTGGCTGTTTTCCAGGCTCTAAGCGGTTGGCAACTGGTTTTCCGTCAATTTCTGGAACGAAAGAAAAATCGGTTAATTGATTGTTCAACACAAAACCATCAACATTTAAAACTGAGCCAAAATAATATTCAATTGAGCTAGTCATTGCCACAGCGTTGCCTTCCGAATCAACTACGGAAAGGTGAGTTGTTGAGGGAAGTTCAACTGCTTTTTTATCAATTTTATAGCTGGTTTTTACATCAGCAAACTCGCCAGCTTTAGCTTCCGACATTGCTTTTTTTAGATCAATCAATGCCGCGCGTTGTTTCAAATATTCTTTATCCAGCATCTTGTCAACCGGCACATCAGCAACGTCGGCAACATATTTATTGCGATCAGCATAGCCTAATCTTGTGGCTTCAGAAATTAAATGAACCGCCTCAACAGATGAAGGTTTTAATTTTGCTAAATCAAAATTCTCTAAAATGCCAAGAATTTGTAATAAGGCGACGCCGCCTGAGCTTGGTAGTGGCATTGAACAAACTTTATATTTAACCCGATAGCTGCCGCAAATTAATTCACCTTCTTTAATTTGATAATTTTTTAAATCTTCCAAAGCTAAATATCCTGGATTAGTTGGTGAATTTTTGACCGCCGCCACAATATCTTCGGCAATTTTGCCGCTATAAAAAGGTTC
The DNA here is from genome assembly GCA_040386195.1 of Pseudomonadota bacterium. Classification (GTDB taxonomy): domain Bacteria; phylum Pseudomonadota; class Alphaproteobacteria; order Rickettsiales; family UBA1997; genus JAJTCH01. The sequence continues at coordinate 1,980 of JAZKFV010000014.1, forward strand.
AATACCTTTTTTGGCAATGGTGTTAAAAGTTTCTGCCAAAGCTGGATTGGTGATGATTGTGCCTAGATCTTTGGGCGTTCCATCCGGTTTTAGATAAAGCGCCGCAAAGCCATTAAAATCTTTTAAATAAGCAACATTTTTAGCGATAACCTGAATTCTTTCATCCATTGGAAAACCATTTTTAGCAATCATAATTGCCGGCTCAAAAAGCTCTTCCCAACTTAATTTGCCATATTTGTTATGCACCTCTTTTAAAACTTTTAGTAGCCCCGGCGTGCCAACTGATAAGCCGCCTCTAACTACATCGTTAAAAGCTTTGGGATTGCCGGCTTGATCCAGAAATATTTTGTTATTCGCGGCTTTTGGTGCGGTTTCCCGACCATTAAAATATTTAGTAGTTTTAGTTTTAGCATCATAATAAAGCACAAATGCACCGCCACCAATGCCCGAAGATTGTGGCTCAACAACATTCAAAACCATTTGCGCCGCAATTGCTGCGTCAATAGCATTGCCACCTTTGGCTAAAATTTCTTTACCAACTTGGCTTGCCATTTCGCTGGAGGTGGAGATCAAATATTTTTTTGCCGAAACAGTTTTTAAATCACGAAAATAAGAAAATGGTTCACCCGACCAAACATCATTGCTATGCGCAATTGGCGCGGGCTCGGTTAGTTTTTTAAAATCAATAAAATGATAAGAAATTGCGCCAATTATGGCTACAACCATCAGAATCAGCGAGAGAATTTTGGTGTTATTTTTAGTCATTGTGAGATTTGGTTAGGAATAATAAATAATGTCATCTTAAGTAAAAGGAAGGATGACAAAGATGGAGTTTAGCTTTTAGCAACTTCATCCAATCTTTTTAATCTAGTCAATAATTTTTCTAAATTATCTAAACGAACCATACAAGGTCCATCGGAAGGAGCGTTGTCAGGGTCCTGATGAGTCTCGGCAAAAATTGCCGCCACACCAACTGCAACTGCCGCGCTGGCTAAAGTTTCAACAAACTCTCTTTGACCACCGCTAGCGCCGCCCAAACCGCCGGGTTGTTGTACTGAATGCGTGGCGTCAAAGACAACTGGACAACCGGTTTTTGCCATAATCGGCAAACTTCTCATATCGGAAATTAAAGTATTATAGCCAAAGCTCACACCTCTTTCAGTGAGCATTACATTTTTATTTCCAAAAGCGTCCATTTTTTTGACAATATTTGCCGCATCCCAAGGCGCCAAAAATTGTCCTTTTTTAATATTAACAATTTTGCCAGTATCCGCCGCCGCTTTTAATAAATCAGTTTGACGACATAAAAAAGCTGGAACCTGAATAATATCCACCGCATCACTAACATCGCGGCAATTTTGTTCGCTGTGAATATCAGTTAAAACCGGACAACCAAAAGTTTTTCTGATTTCTTCAAAAATCTTCAAAGTTTTTTCTAAACCCAAACCACGCTGGGCATCAACCGAGCTGCGATTGGCTTTGTCAAAAGATGATTTGTAGATAAAACCAATATTTAATTTATCGGTAATTTTTTTGATATTTTCCGCCATCATCAAAGAATGATCTCGATTCTCAGTTTGACAAGGACCGGCGATTAAAACAAAAGGTAAATTATTGGCGATTTTTAGATTTTTAATTTCAATTTGACGCATTTTATTTCCTTGATTTGTTGTTGTTTTGCCTGATAAATTGGCTACTCAAATTAGCCATTTCAATGTCAATTGTAAATAATTTTTATAATGCTCTTTAAACCACTTAGTTTATTTTTGGTCTATATTTTAACTATTTTCAATTTCGTCATTTTAACCTTACCATTCCTGATCGCAATTTTTCCTTTTATTGATATTCAACAAAATCAAATCAGCTTCGCCAAATATATCGTTTTTAATCCCAAGCTCGCTCTTCTGATTTTAGTTTTTATCGTCAGCTTTTTAATGCTGTGTTATTTATTATTAGATTTTATTTTCGGCTTGTCATTTAGAGCCGCTTTAAAAGGTTGCCAGCGTTATGACAAAATTAAGGATTACGAATTTTTGGAAGAAATTTTTCAGGAAGCGCGCGCCAAATTTTCTTGTAAATCGGTAAAATTATACATTAAAGACGACCCTGAAATTAACGCTTTTGCAGTTGGCACATTGAGCAAAAAAGCGATAGTTCTAACTTCAGGATTAATTTTGCATTACGCCCGCAACACTGAAAATAATCAACAATTTGCGTTGGCAATCAAAAGTATTTTGGGGCACGAAATGTCGCATTTAATCAATAAAGATTTTTTACCCGGGCTGCTAATTATCACTAATCAAAAAGTCACCAATTTTGTTTCCAGAATTTTGATGTTGCTGTTTGATATTATCATTCGCATCAACACTTGTTTAGGAATTCACAATAAAAAAATCGCCAATATCATTTTAACTATTTATAATATTGCCAACGCAATTTTAACCGGTTTTAACCGCTTGATAGTTTATAAAATATACGAATTTATTAGCAATTTTCTGAGCCGCTCAATTGAATATCGCTGCGATCGCCAATCCGCTAAAGCTTTTGGTGGCATCAATATGGCTTTCGCTTTGTCTTTGCTGGGCAAATCCGGCTATTTCACTTTATTTTCAACTCATCCTGCCACAATTAAAAGAATGAAAAAAGTGGAAATTGTGGAAGAAAAAAACGCCGTCATTCATCCTTCATTTTCAAGTCAAATCAGCAATTGCATCTCAATATTAATTTTGCCGCTAATTTGTTATGAAGCTGCTCATTTAAGTAAGATCGATTTTATCATCAAATATTATTTTTATTTTTATTATCCTGAATTTTATGCCCAAATGTTTAACATATATTCGTGGTTTGCAAAATTAATCCATAATCAATTATGAAAAACTTCTCCACCCTAACCGAGCTTGTTAATTTTATCGAATCAAACTATCAAAACCCAAACGCTTTTAATTTTTACCAAAATCAACAATGGGTGAATATTTCTACCGCCAAGTTTACTCAAAATGTTAAAAGTTTAACTTTAGGTTTGAATGATTTGGGCATTAGAAAAAATGATGGTTTTGCTATTCTCGCCAAACCAAGCCCAATATGGTTAATGGCTGATTTAGCAGCAATTACTTTGGGCGCAATTTCGGTGCCAATTTTTCCCGATATTGCTCCACAAAATTTATTATTCGAGATTCAAAATGCTGAAATAAAATTTGTCTTTTGTGATTGTTTAGAAAATTTGCAAACTCTACAAAATTGTGGCTCAAAGTTTGAAAAAATAATTATTTACGGCTTTGAATGTGCAGGAGAAAATATTATTCACTTTGATGATTTACTCAAAAATGGCTTAGATCTTTATCAAAAAAATCCGCAATCATTCGCTGATTTTGCCAACCAAATTCAAGCTGAAGATTTGGCAACTATAATTTATACCAGCGGCTCAACTGGCGTTCCTAAAGGCGTGGAGATTACTCATAAAAATTTAGTTGCCCAAATTCACTCAACGACAAAATGTTTTTCACTTAACGAAAAAACTGATATCGCCCTCTCCTGCCTGCCTTTGGCGCATATTTTTGAAAGAATGGTAATTTATTTTTATATCTCACGCGGCATCAGCATTTATTTTGCCGATGATGTCAAAAATGTCGGCACGCTTTTAAAAGAAATCAAACCAACCCTGATCACCGTTGTTCCTAGGCTGTTGGAAAAAGTTTTAGTCAAGATGCAAAATGGCGTCAATGAGGCAAATTTTCTGAAAAAATATATTGGCAAAATTGCTTTTTATTACGCGCCAAAATTTGCCAAAGATTCGGTAAGTGCAAGTGGCGCAAAGCAATCCAGCTTTTTATACAAAATCCTCAATCATCTAGTCTATCAAAAACTCCGCGCCGCAATGGGCGGAAATTTACGAATGATAATCTGTGGCGGCGCGCCTTTATCTTTGGAAGTTGAAAAATTCTTCTGTGGCATTGGCATCAATTTATATGTTGGCTACGGCACCACTGAAAGTTCGCCGGTGATTGCCGTTAATTATGAAAACAATCAGAAAATTGGTACAGTTGGTAAAGCTTTTCCAGATGTGCAAACCAAAATTGATCAAACTGGTGAATTGCTGGCGCAAGGTGCCAACATTATGCGCGGCTATCACAAAAATTTGGAAAAAACCCAAGAAGTGATCGACGCAAATGGCTGGCTAAAAACCGGCGATCTTGCCAGCATTGACGCTGACGGCTTCATAAAAATTATTGGCAGAAAAAAAGAAATGTTCAAAACCGCCGGCGGAAAATATGTTAGCCCGGTTCCTATTGAACAAAAACTAATCACAGGCTGGTCGCTTCTCGCCGCCGCCTGCATCATTGCTGAGAGCAAAAAATTCGTCTCCTGTTTGTTATTTGTTGATTTTGAAATATTAGCCAAATACAAAGCCCGAGTTGGGCTGGAAAATTTATCTGACGAAGATTTTCTTAAAAGCAATTTCATCAAAACCCGCACCCAAAAACTAATCACTCAAACCAATCAATCTTTAAACCACTGGGAACAAATCCAAAAATTCCACCTCATCACCAAACCCATCTCCATCAAAACCGGTGAGCTTACTCCTTCGATGAAATTGAGACGGAATTTTGTGGAGGAAAAATTTAAAGAGGTGATTGAGGGATTTTATTTAGATTAAATTTCTTAAACTGTATAATTTGAAATCGAATTTATGATTTGATTAACTAAGAATTGGCACTGATAATAAGTGAATTAAAACAACTTAAATAAACTAAAAATTTGTGAAAAAATCTTCTAAATTTGGGTTCTCTTTGATAGAACTTTCGCTCGTTATTTTGGTAATTGGAATTTTGGTAACCGGAACTGCCAAAGGATCACGAATTATAAAAGAAGCAAAGCTGAAATCGGCTCGCGCCCTTACTCAAAGCTCGGTTGTGGCGGCATATCCGGATTTGGCTTTGTGGCTTGAAACTACTTCCGAAAAAAGTTTTGATTATGACCAAAGAACTGATAACAGCGCCGTTATCACTTGGTATGATATTAATCCGCAAACTATTTCACCTCTAAATGTAAGCCAAACACTCAATATCAGAAAGCCGCTTTATATTGATGGCTATACTAACGGACTTCCGGCGCTAAAATTTGATGGTACTAATGATTTTTTACAGAGAACTAATGTTATGAGTTCCGATCTTACTAAATTTGCCAATGAAATCACTATTTTTATAGTTCAAAAATACAACTCAACCGCAATGATGAGTTCAGCAATTTATTGGGAAGATGTTACCGGCAATCGTATCAATCTTCATACGCCATGGAATAATGGTGTGATGTATTTTGATTTTGGTTATAGTCCCACAGCAACTGATAACCGAATAAGCTATACACTGCCAGCAACTTATTATAATAAAACTAACATTATAACCGGAGTTCGCCGCACAGGAGCAGTGGGAAAATTGAGAATCAATGGTGTACAATATGGTCAATCATCTTCTTTAACTGCAACCTTAAACCCGGGATCTTCAATTTTAAATATTGCCAAATATGTTAGCCTTGCTAACAGCAACGTTTATTATCAAAATTCTTACATTAACGAAGTTATAATTTATAGAGTTGGCTTGTCTGATGATGAAATTGCTGGGGTTGAAAATTATCTGAGCGCAAAATGGGGAATTAGATTGCGCGGTTTATAGTCACATTATTGAGGCTTAAACTTTTTGATTTCGACTGAGCAAAAACAATAAAACCAAAGCCGGCAAAGCCAAAATTGCTGAAAAGCAGAAAAAATTTATCCAGCCAAAATTAGCAACTACAAAACCCGAGCTCGAAGCCAAAACTGCTCTGCCAATTGAGGCGAAAGAAACCAAAATTGCATATTGAGTGGCGGTGAAGGCAATGTTGCAAAGGCTGCTCAAATAGGCGACAAAAACCGCGTCGCCAATTCCGCCGCTAAAATTTTCAACAAAAATTACCAAATAAAGTGAGGTTGGATTATAGCCAATTTGGGCTTGATAAGCAAAAGCAAGATTAGAAACGGCTTGCAAAATTGCGGCAATCCATAAGCTTTTTATCAAGCCAATTTTTTTGACCAAAATGCCACCAAGCAAGGCACCAAGCAATGTGGCGAAAAGTCCGAAGGTTTTGACAATTGCCGCAATTTCAAATTTGCTAAAGCCAATTTCAATTAAAAATGGCAAGGTCAAAGAGCCGGCGAAGGCGTCGCACAATTTGAACAGCACAATAAAAGGGAAAATTAAATACCAATTTTGGCGCTCAAAAAAATCGGCAACTGGCGAGATGACTGCTGATTTTATCCAACTTAAAAAATTATCTGCCGGTTTAATTTCTTGACGGTTTTCTGTGCAAAATAAAGTGGTCAAAACTCCAATCAACATTACCAAAGCCAGAATATAATAAACTTTATCCCAAGAAATTTTTGCCGATAAAACCAAGGCAAAAGCGCCGGAAATTAGCATTCCAATTCGATAGCCATAAACATAAAAACTAGCGGCAATTCCTTGATTTTCGGGTTTAATTTTTTCAATTCTGTAAGCGTCAATTGCCATATCTTGCGTGGCTGAAAAAACGGCGATTAACATTGCGATTATGGCGATGATTGAAACATTAGCAGCGCTGAAAATTCCAAGTGCGGCGATGCAAATTATCAATAAAATTTGATTCAAAATTATCCACGATCTTCTTCTTCCCAAAGCTTTAGTTAAAACCGGCAAAGCAATAGAATCAACGATTGGCGCCCATAAAAATTTTAAGCCATAGGGTAGTGCGATTAGAGAAAATAAGCCGATAGTTTTGATGTCAAAATTCAAATCAACTAAAAAAACTTTTAGGGTGGAAAGAATGAGCGCAAGAGGCAAGCCGCTGGAAAAACCCAAAAGAAAAATTACTAAAATATCCTTCTTGGCTCTGCACTCATTATTATTCGCGCAACCGCTAATATCGGATTGAACAAGCTTTGAAGTGGAGAATTTCATCGACAAATAATTTGAGTTTATAAGAAGTTTAGATAGATTAATAAGCTATTGACCCAACCCCTAAATATCAAACACAATTTCACAATGGAGCATCAGGCAAATAAAATATACGGCACGACAATTTTATCGGTGCGCAAAGATGGCAAAGTTGCCATCGCCGGCGACGGGCAAGTTTCGCTGGGTTCAACAGTTTTAAAATCCACCGCTCGCAAAGTTCGCAAATTAGGCGATGGTTCAATTATTGGCGGATTTGCTGGCGCCACTGCCGATGCTTTTACTTTATTTGAAAGATTAGAAAGCAAATTAGAACAATATCCGGGGCAATTAACTCGGGCTTGCGTGGAGCTTGCCAAAGATTGGCGCACTGATAAATATTTGCGCAAATTAGAAGCAATGATGATTGTGGTTGATCGCAACACTTCTTTAATTTTAACCGGCAGCGGCGATGTTTTGGAACCTGAAGATGGCATTATTGGTATTGGTTCAGGCGGCAATTTTGCTTTGTCGGCGGCGCGGGCTTTGGTTGATATTCCAGGCTTGAGCGTGGAAGAAATTTTGAAAAAATCGATGAAAATTGCCGGCGATTTATGTGTTTATACCAATCACAATATTATTATCGAAACTTTATAATTTGCGAAAATGACCTACAAAAAATTGATTTTAATCAGCATATTTTTATTAAGCTTTTCCTCATCCGCCAACGCCGCAATTAATTTTCGCATTGACAGCAAAGACATTCCCAAAACCAAAATTCTCGTCAGCACAACCGACAAAAATAATCCTCAGGCTGGCGCAATCAAAGCCGATTTGGAAGAAATTTTATCGCGAGTAAAACGCAATTTAAAAAGCACCGATTTATTTGACATTGCCCAAAAAGACATCGCATCAGTTGGCGCTGGCAATGTTGCTGGCGATTTGTCGATTGAAAAAATTCCGGATTTTGTGCGCTATAGCGGCGTTGGAGTGGGAATGCTTTTAATTGTTGATGGCAGCTTTAACCAAACACCCTCCGCTCTGCGCTCGTTACCACTCGCGCAACCACCTGGAGACTTAGAAATCAAGGTTCGCCTCTGGGATGTTTTGGATGAAAGACAATTATTCGGCAAATTTTATTCTTCTAATAAAAGCAATTACAAAAAAATGGCGAGCCTAATTTCGGACGAAATTTTCAAAGCCGCCACCAGTGAAAAAATGGGACATTTTGACAGCAAAATAACTTACATTGCCGAAAGCGGCAGCGCCACCAAACGCGTTAAAAGAATTGTGATTATGGATTTTGACGGCGAAAATCGCCGCTATTTAACCAATGGTCGCGATTTAGTTTTAACCCCAATTTTCTCCCGCCAAAAAAATGAAATTTTATTCGTCAGATTTTTCGGCGAAAAACCCCAAATTTATAGCCTCGACACCAATAACGCTTTAGTGCGCAAAGTTGGCAGTTTTCGCGGCACCACTTTTGCCCCAACCATCAGCCCGTCTGATGCTAATGTAATTGCTTTTTCAGTGATCGAAAACGGTAATAGCAATATTTATCAGATGAATTTATTCACCAACCAAACCACGCGTTTAACCAGCACCAGAGCCATCGACACCACACCATCTTATTCTCCAGATGGCAAACGCATCGTTTTTAGCTCGGATCGTGGCGGCAATGAACAGCTTTATATTATGAATTCTGACGGCGGCAACGCTCGAAAAATTAGCACTGATAGCGGCAGCTATTCTAAACCAATGTGGTCGCCGGACGGCAAATTTATTGCCTTCACCAAATTAAAAGCTAACCAATTTAGCATTGGCATAATTGATGTTGACGGCAGAAATGAAAAAACTTTAACCAGCGGATATTTGGTGGAAGGCGCCAAATGGTCACCATCAGGTCGCTACATTATTTACAGCCGCAAAAACGGCGCCTATGGCAAAGCCAGCGTTCCTAAACTTTATGTGATTGATGTTCTCACCGGCTTTGAAAGAGAACTTCCCACCGCTGAAAATGAAGGCGCAACTGATCCGGATTGGATGATGAATTAAATATAAATATGCCAAAAAAACACAAAATCCAAACCGAGCTTCATCAAAGAATCATCAATAATATCGCTGAAATTATTACCGAAATTGGCGCAGATAAAATTGCTTTTATAATTTTGTTTGGATCTTTTGCCAAAGGCGTTGATTAACTTACATAATATCGCAGCCTATCGCTCTTCTTCCTCTAACTCTGCTTACTGATTCTGGTCGCAATTCTTCATCAGGAATATCTTCTTCCAAAGTTCCTTGTGATCTAATTTCTTGATCTGATTCAGCTTCTTGGATTGGCGCCAATTTATTAATAACCGCATCCAAAATTTCTTTCGCCTGCAATCCCGAAGTTGATTTGGCTAGGACATTATCTACGCCAATAGTATTACAAACTAAAATATAAGTTGCCAATTGAGCGGCTTTTTGATCAATTACATAAGGATATTCTTCAGTAACTTTGTTTAAAATTTCTTCTTTAAACTCTTCCATATCAAGCTTTCTTTCTTTTAAATATTTAGGCAATTCTTGCCAAATAAATTCCCAAGCGCCTTCTCCCACAACTTTTTTTTCAGCATCTTCATCATAAAAACATGTGATAGCGATTTTCTTAAACAAGGCTGGTGGCGAAAGATAATTTTGTTTGATTTGATCGTTAGCCAAAGGATCGCTTTGCACACCAATAACATCACCACCACGGTTTAATATTGGAACAATAATATCTTCTTGCATCACTTGAAATAAGGCTGCATCAGACCGATTTTTTAATAACGCCCGATAAAATGCGACACTAAATTGGCTGCCAATATTATTAACGCAGCCGTCACTTAGCCCAAATAATAATGCGCCACAACACTCGGCAAATTTTGTGATGCCACCATTTTGCTGAAAAAGATGAGCAAATTTACTTTTTGATTTTTGAAATAGATCAAACATCCTTTCTTGATCTTTTATACTTATTAGCACTTTACCATCATCATCAATTAATATTTGATCATCACCAATCACATCTTGAAAAAACCTGATTACATCAACATTGGTAATATCGCGATTGGTTAAAAGGTTTCTAAAATTCTGATTAATTTTTGCCTGTTTTTCAGTAGTAAAAATAGCGCAACCTTCAAAATTAATCTGGAAATTTTCTGGATTTGTTAAAGGCCCCGTCGCAACTTTATGCACAAAATAATCACAAAGATGACCAACGGATAAAAATTCCTGATCAATATTCTGTGTAGCTGTAAGCTGTTGTAATTTTTGTATTTCTTGTTTTGCAACCACAAGATTTTTATTGGATGGCTTGAAATTATTGGTAATTTCTTGCCGAAATTCTGCAGTGAAAAAATTGGCGATTTGATTTAATTGTTTATGAACATCAAAATATGAAATAACTTCTAATATTTTTAGTGATGAACAAATTTCTTCACCAAAAATTCCCGTGATAAAATCTATCCCCTGTGCATTCAAACATTGATTAGCAAGCCTTTGCGCGCCCACAACTTCTTTTATAAAATCATATCTGGCAAAACATCTATCTTTAATAAGCGCTAATATGTGCGGCGGATCTAATTCTAGCTTAGTTGTGGCATATTCAATAAAATTCAATACCAAATCATCATCTTCAATCTGATTTAAATTTAATCGATTGATGTTTTCTTTAGTAATTATTCCGCCATCAATTGCCTCTTTACAAAGATCAGTTCTTATAAAATCAATATTAGGATAAATCTCAAACAATGCCGCGCTGAATTCTTGAGCAATATTCTGTCTAAAATCGAGATGAACACACCGATACAAATCAACAATCTTGCGCGCATCATATTTTAAATGATCATCGCTAATAATAATTTTTTTTATTGCCTGATAAGTTAGTGTTTGATCTGTTTGTTTGCCTATAAAATTTTTGTAAATTTCAACTCGATGATCATAAAAATAATCCAAACCCACCAACTTTATCGTTTTAATCAAATCTTCAACTAAATCTATTTTGGCAGTCCGAACAAAAACCGCGGCTAATTTACCCTTTAAAAGAGTGTGATTTTTGAAATCAGCTTGGTTTATGCAAAGGGCAAAATCCCTAGCTGAAATATTATTTTGCGAGAAGCGGGAGGCTAGTAATTCATTGAGATTATAATCATTAAGATTCGCTGATATTAAAATATTTATAAAATCTTCAAAAGATGTTGAGGGTTTTAATAAATATTCTTTTATAAAATCATATTTATGATGGTTGCGAAGATATTCCTCTTTATCAATCAACAAAACATCAATTGCTTCTAAAATTTCGATAAATTGTTCAGCATCAATCACGAATTTATTGCGCCACAATTTCAATATGGCGCTGAAATGATTTGAATTATCTTGAGAATTTACTACCCGCAAAATTGCAATAACATCTTTAGCAATAACTTGATCCGATTTTTCTAAATACAAACTCATTAGACAAAACCTAAGATCACCTTCAGGCGGAACTAATTCAAAAACTAAAACCAAATCCTGCAACCCAAGCACTTGTTTTTTCTCAACTACTTCATCATAAATTAATTTTGCCACAACATATGGGCTATGGATCGGAATGGATTTAGCAAGATCAACTATTATTTTAATATTAGCTTCTAGAGAAGACGAATCATCTTTGGAGAGAAAATCTTTGATCAGGAATATTAAATATTCTTCTGTAAAAAAATTGGCAATTTTTACAATATCAACCAGCTCTTCGATTGTAATATTTCTAACACTCAGTAAGAAATATTTTATAACTGCAAACTTGCTTTCATCTTCATATCGATTCTTAGATGCGTATATATTTCTAAAAATCCTAACTACATCAGTGACAGAAATTTGGTTTTTTATTAAGAATTTTTTTAGATTTTCTAAATCACCGCTATCACTATTATGAAATTTTGCCGCTTTCCATAAATAAATAAAATCATCAACGGAAATTTGATAATCAAGCCCAGATAAAATTATGTAAGCAAACAATGTTTTATATTCGTCTTCATTATAACTACCGTCAAAACTTTCATCATATTCGCCTTTGAAATCAAATTGATCAAAAACATTTTTAAAATTATTAACCTTATTTGGAGCAGCTTGAGAAAATAGATTAATTAGAAACTCTTTTTTTCCACCTTGCCAACTTTGAAAATCTATTAATTCTACAAGCTGAGTAACATCTTTTGTTGCGGGGGTTTTTCTATAAGCCAAAAATTGAGAGCAAATACGACAAATATCTATGTTCTTGATTTTTGATATTTTAATTAGCTCAAATAGATCTTGGATCTGAATATCATATTCTTTTGCCATAAGAAAATCCCGAACTAACCTAAAAACCATAGATTTATCTTCAGGAAAATTTTCCTCTTTAAAAATTTCTACTAGATCATCTTTTGTAAATTGATTTTCTGCAAAAAAACTTTCTGTAATATTATGCTTCTCCTGATAGTCATTTCCATCTTGCAATAAACGTGAAATAAAATCTTTATTCCTATTTGTTTGCGCTTTCATAGTTTTGGATAATTTTAAATTGTAGAAAATTTCTAAAGAAGAGTAGTTGCAAATGTGGCTAAGGCAATTTTTTTATCCTGCTAATTCAAAATAATACAACTAAATAAACCTTGATTATCAACCACTTCCGCCTAATATTGATAATGGTTATCATTCTCAATTATTTCAAAATCTATGTTAAAAATTGCCATCATCGTTTTCAGAGAAGTTCTAGAAATTGCTTTGGTCATCAGCATTTTAGTCGCCGCAACTGAGGGAATTAAAGGGCGCAATAAATGGATTTTTGCTGGCTTGGGATTGGGAATTTTGGGCGCAGTTTTATTGGCGTTTTTCACTGATAACATCTCTTCTTCACTTGATGGAACTGGGCAAGAAATCTTCAACGCCGTGGTTTTACTCGCCTCATCATCAATGATTGCCTGGACAGTAATTTGGATGAGCAAATATGGCAGGCAAATTTCCGCTAACTTAAAAAAATTAGGAAAATCAGTTGTTGATGGCGAAACATCTTTAATTGCTTTAATGCCTGTCGTGGCTTTTGCCGTGCTGCGCGAAGGTGCCGAAATTGTTTTATTTAGCTACGGATCTTTTGTTTCTGGCGATAACATTGCTGATTTAGCTTTGGGAGCAATATTTGGTTTGGCTTGCGGAATGTTGGCGGGCTTTGCGCTTTATTACGGAATGATCAAAGTTTTGGGTCGCCATTTTTTCACCATCACCAGCTGGCTTTTGATTTTCTTAGCTGCCGGAATGGTGGCAAATGCGATTGGCTTTTTATCCAACGCCAATTTAATTTCTCCAATTATTTATCCACTTTGGGATAGTTCGTTTTTAATTTCTGAAGAGGGGATTTTTGGCAAGATTCTGCATGCTTTGTTTGGCTATATCGCCAAACCTTCTGCAGCGCAATTGATTGGATATTTAACCACCATCACAGCTTTAGTGATTGGTCTTAATTATGACAAAATTAAAGTTATCTTGAGCGGTGAATAGCTGGTTTTTCATGCAAAGAACTCACCTGCATCACCGCACCTTTAAGCTTATCAGGAGATGGAACATTAATAACTTTTTTAAGCACCAAATCATTCACCAAATGACACAAAGCAGATAATTTTGCCAAAACCAATCCTTTGATTGCCGCCGTAACTTTTTTAGTAATTCCTAAAATAAATTTTCTGTTCTTTTTTTTCTTATTATTAAATTCTTCCTCAACTTCAATTTCATCCAGCAAAGACAAAACTTTCTCAGGATCTAAAACAATAAACGAACCTTCTGGACCTCCATCAATGGCAATTCGGCATAAACCATAAACTGCATCACGATATTTGTGATCAAGCTTGGCAAGTTTGGTTTTTAAAATCACTGGATTAACAATATGACTTCTATTTTTTAGCCCTTCAATAATTGGGAAAACAATTTTGGTAATTTTTTCTGCCTCTTCTAATTCTTTTTGATCTTTTTGTAACTGTTTGGCAATTGATGAATAAAAGCTATTACGCATAGTTTATTATAAATGGTTTGATTGCTTGAAAATGTTGGCTTTCTAGCCTCGAATTAACATAACCAAAAACTCTTGGCAGAAAATTCAAATAATTTTTTTTATTATCTCGAAACGCCAAACGCGAAAAAATGCCAATGATTTTGATGTTTCTTTGCAGCGATAAAATTTGATAATCGAGCCAAAATTGCTCTTCATCGCAGTTTGATTTTTTAAAATAATGTTGCAACATTTTTTCTTGCAAATTCATATCAACATCTCTTCGAGCATCTTCCAAAAGCGAGACCAAATCATAAGCGCCAACGCCAATTACCGCATCTTGAAAATCCAGCAAACCAACTTTTTTAACGCCAGTTTTATTTTTTAAAAGCATCAAATTATCGGCGTGATAATCTCTTAAAACCAACATATTTGGCGCGCTGAGTTTGGAAAATAAATTGAGCCAAATATTTTCAAATTCTTGTTTTTGCGCTGCCGATAAAGGCTTTTTTGCAACATTGGGTAAATACCAATCAACAAACAGCATCACTTCTCGAAGCAATAATTTGTGATCATAAATTGGCAAATTTTGTGGTGGAGTTATGGAGCGCAAATCAACCAACAAATCAACTGCATCAATATAAATTTGCTCTTCGCTGGAATGATTTTTTTCTACAACTTTGCGATAGCTGTCATCGCCAAAATCTTCTAAAAGCAAAAAGCCATTTTGAAAATCTTTAGCAAAAATTTGTGGTGCTGAAAAATTTTTCTCTACTAAAAATTCAGCGATCCGACAAAAAGGATGAACATCTTCCATCTGCGGCGGCGCATCCATAATTATGAAAGATTTATTATCACCAATCGCGCGAAAATAATGACGAAACGAAGCATCGCCAGCAACTTTTTCAAGTTGATAATTTTCAAGATTGTTTTGTTTTAGAAATTGTAAAAGAAGTTGGTGACGATCCATTATTTAACTCAAAAAATTAATATGCCCCATTTTTCTACCCGCAGCAATTTTGTCTTTGCCGTATAAATGTAATTTGGCTTTTTTATTTTCTAAATGTGCATCAATTTGCAAAACATCTTCGCCAATTAAATTTTGCATATGACCTTGGCAATGAAAATCAACATCGCCTAAAGGCAAGCCAGATATAGCGCGAATCAATTGTTCAAATTGGCTGGTGTTGCTGGCATCCATGGAAAAATGTCCAGAATTATGTGGGCGCGGAGCAAGCTCATTGACTAACAAATTTCCATCTTGCAGCACAAAAAATTCTACCGCTAAAATCCCAATCAAATCTAATTTATGGGCAATAGAGCTAGCAATTTCAACGGCATTTTGCGCAGTTTTGGCGCTAATTTTTGCTGGATAAAAACTACGATCCAAAATTCCATTTTTGTGAATATTAGTTAGCGGCTGATAACAAGCGATTTCTCCTTGAATATTTCGCGCCACAATCACTGAAATTTCGCTAGAAAAATCAACAAACTTTTCCAAAATCAACTTTGCGCCAGAGAAATTTTCCCAGATTCCCTTTAAATCACTTTGTGCTTTTAAAACCTGTTGCCCTTTGCCGTCATAACCCATCGTGGTTGTTTTTAAAACTCCTTGATGAGAAAATTTTTGCGCACCATTTTGCAAATCGACAAGTGAATTAATCGCTAAATAATCTGCTGTTTTCACACCAATTTGATTTAGAAAATCTTTTTCGTGCAAACGATTCTGGGTAATTTTTAAAACATCCGCACTTGGATAAACCGGCTTTTGCGCCGCCACAAATTCAACTGCGGCAACTGGAATATTTTCAAATTCAAAAGTGGCAATATCAATTTGATCGGCAAATTTTTGTAAAGCTTTTTGATCTGCATAATCAGCAACAATGGTTTGATTGGTTACAAAACTAGCTGGAGAATTTTCAACATCAGAAAAAATTATCGTGCGATAACCAAGCTCGTGAGCAGCTCCGCAAGCCATTCTTCCTAATTGTCCACCGCCAAAAATTCCGATAGTGGAATTTGGTTTTAAAATTTTGTCGTTGTTTTTTTTGAACATAAACTTTTCAAATTTTTAATGTCAATTCCATAGTAAATTGTCATCCTGAGCAAGGCGAAGGATCTCTTGAAACATAGACCGAATTTACCTCATGAGATCCTTCGCTACGCTCAGGATGACAATGTGGAAATTTCATACATCGCAATTGCTGCGGCGTTAGAAGCGTTCAAACTTTCTACACCATCTTGCATTGGAATTTTTACTAATAAATCGCAATTCTCTTTTACCAAACGGCGAATGCCCTCGCCTTCGGAGCCAATTACGAAAGCAATTGGCTGATAATTTTTTGCTTCGCTAATTTTGCTTTTCGCCTCACCATCCAAACCGACCGACCAATATCCAAGCTTTTTTAAATCGGTCAAAAAATTATTTAAATTTTGCGCCGCAATCAAATCAACCATTTCCAACATTCCTGAAGCCGCTTTGGCAATCACCGCGCTGTGAATAGGAAAATTTCTTTCAGTAATCACAATGTTGCTAAACCCAAAAGCCACCGCGCTGCGAATCATTGCGCCAATATTTTGCGGATCGGTTAAATTATCTAAAATCAGCAAAGGTGGTAAATTTTCTTTGCTCAGATTTTTAATTTTATCTAAAAATTGATTGTAAGAAATGATTTGAATTGGCGAAGTTTTTAAAGCAAAACCTTGATGTGTTGAGCCAGCTGGGAAAAGGTTGAATAGATAATCATTATCAACGATTTTGATGAGATGTTGCTGCAAATTAATTTTCTTTTCAGCAAGAAAATTTTTCAAATCCGCTTCGCTATTTTTAGTGATTAAGATTTGAAAAACTTTTCTTTTAGAATTCAGCAAAGCCGCCAAAACTGGATGTTTGCCATAAACCCAAACTTGATTTGCCAATAATTCACTTCTAAGCGGCTCAGAAAATTTATTTTTTTGTTTCATCTGCAGCTTTGGTTTGCGGCTCTTCTTGAACTGGTTTGGCAACCAAATCTTTTTCCGGCGCTGGCTTTAAATCGATAAGAATTTTTACTTTGGCATCTTTAGTAATTTTAGCAAAAACTTCTTCAATAATTTCTTGTTTCAAATTATCTTCAATAGTTGATTTTACTGATTCAAAAGCAGGCAAATCAACATTTCTAATATCTTCCACTTTCACAAGATGCCAACCAAATTTAGTTTTGATTGGATTAGAAATTTGATTTTTTTTCAATTCCGCCACCGCTTTAGCAAAATCTTCATCCAAATTATCCGGAATAACATAACCCAAATCTCCGCCCATTGCGGCGTTGGCTTCGTCTTTGGAATATTGTTTAGCTAGTTTTTCAAAAGAAGAATTTTTCTTTTTTAAAAGAGCGACAATTTTTTTTGCCTCATCTTCACTCAGAACTAAAATATGTTTTAAATGAACTTCTTTTTTACCAGAAAGTTCGCTGGAAATTTCGCTATATTTATTTTTGATAGTTTGATCATTAACTTTTCCAGCAATTATAGAATCAAGATAGGCTTGACGTAATGTGGTATTTTTATAATCCTCGATTTGTTTTTTGAGATTTTTATCTTTAGCAATCGGCGATTTTTCAGCAATTTTATTTAACTCTTTTTGTAAATAAATATCTTGCACCAAAGCTTCCACCACTTGGGCTGGAAAATTATTGATGACAATTTTTTGTTCGCGGTTTTGATTTTGGAACATTTTATTTAATTTATCTTCTATTTCAGATTGATAAATTTTTTGACCATTAACTTTGGCAATAACTTTATCATTTTTTTGATTGGAGAAAACCAAAAAAGCAGCAATTGCGGCGCCCAAAATAGTTGCAAATATTGCCAGAGTGATAATTAAACGAGTTTTTTTCTTCATATTTATTAATTTTTTAAGTTTTATAGACCGCCGAGAATAAAGGTTGGATAGGCTTGGTGTTGATCACAAATTTTTTGCATTAGATTAGCATCCGGAAATTCGCCATATTTAACTTTTAGCTTATTTGCCAAAATGCCCCCGGCAATCAATGCGCTGTCAATTTGATTTTTATTAGCACCTAGAATATCAGTTTCAATACCATCGCCAACCGCCAGAATTCTAGATTTGTCGTTGATAGAAAACAACTGCAAAACTTGCTCATAAACTAAATTATATGGCTTGCCAAAATATACTACTTTGCCGCCGAGTTTTTGATATTCGAGCGCCAAAACACCGGCACAGAGCAGCTCTTCACCATTTTGTTTGATCACCACTAAATCAGGATTGACGCAAATTAAAGTTAAATTATTAGCGGCGGCGGCTTTTAATTGCGGCAATTTTTCGTCGATATTGTAATTGCCGTCATCAAAACCAGTAGTAATTGCAAAGTCAGCTGCGCTAGCATCTGCAGCTTCTTTATAGCCCAAACCGTTTAATAAATCGGCATCTTTTTTCGGGCCAATATAATAGTAGCTATAGGAATTATTTTTTGCCGAGGCGATTAATTCTTTGCCGCGATTAGCTTGCAAATAAAGATAGGTTGCTTCTCCAGAAGTGATGATAAAATCGTAAAGATTTTCACCAACTCCCAAACGATTTAATAATTCCACAACTTTGGCCGAGCGTCTTGGCGCGTTGGATAGAAAGCAAACTTTTTTATTTAAACTGCGCAGATATTTTAAACTTTCCAAAACTTCAGGATAAAGCTTAGTTCCATCGTGAATTACGCCCCATAAATCCAAAATGAAATAGTCGTATTTATCAGCAATTGCGGCAATATTTTTGTGGAAAATCATTTTATATATTAAGTAAAAAATCGCGACCAATGCGAATGCCGTGGTGATCGATGCCGTGTCCTAAGCCTTCTAAAGCGTGATGTTCAAAAGGAACTTGTTCTTGCTCTAATAATTTTTTGGCTTCTAGAAAATTTTCAAAAGGTAAAACTTCGTCATTTTTGCCGTGAATCAAACAGATTTTTGGCTTAGAATTTACGCTTTCACCAAGCCAATTTGGCAAAATTAATTTTCCTGAATAAGCGATAATTCCAGCGTTAGGTTCTTTGCGGCGCAGCGAGTTATACATTGCCATCATCGCACCTTGGGAAAAGCCAACGATAATTAAATCTTCATGACTTAAACCAAATCTTTCTAATTGCGAATCAATAAAAATATCCAAAATGCGATTGGCTTCTAGAATTTGCGGATAGATAATTTTTGGATCATAATTTTCTAGCGAAAACCACTGATAGCCGCTCATAAATGGATGGCTCAATGAAAAAGGTGCGTTCGGAGAAATAAAGTGTGCGTGAGGAACGCTATGTTTAAATTCACGCGCCAAATCAATCAAATCCTCGCCGGAAGCGCCATAGCCGTGCAAAAAAACCATTAGCTTTTTGGGTTTTTCTTTTGATAATGGTTCGATTTCAAAAAATTCTAGTTCCTTCATTGCTGAATTTGATTCGTAATACACCGAAATGATTTTATCAAATTCGGCGGGGATCCCCACTTTCGTGGGGCGGAGCGCAGCTCCGTAAAAAAATTAACTTAAATTATCAGTTGCGGGCAAAAAAATGCTGACAGTAAATAACATCACCGTTCAAAAAAACCAACAGTTAATTTTTAAAGATCTAGGCTTTTCAACTGGTCTGGGCGCGTGTTTAATTTTAACTGGCAAAAATGGTTCGGGCAAAACTACCTTGCTCAAAACCATTGCCGGGCTTTGCCAGGCAAGCTTGGGAGAAATTTTGTGGAATGGTGAAAATGTTCAAAAATTTTATCCTGAATTTGCCGCCGATATTAATTACATTGGTCATAAAAATTTTTTAAAACCCGAATTAACTGTTCTACAAAATTTAACTTTTTACGCCAAACTTTCCGGCACAGAAATTTTATTACCCTCAGCAATTCGCTATTTTCACTTGGAAACAATTTTAGAAAAACCAGTGCGCCAACTTTCCAGCGGCTGGCAGAAAAAAATTATGCTCGCCAAATTATTATGTTGTCCAGCCACAATCTGGCTGTTGGACGAACCAACTGTCAATTTGGATAAAGAAGGTAAAGAATTATTATTTAATTTAATTAGCGTGCGCATCAAAGATGGCGGCATTGTGATTTTGACTTCGCATAATGAAATGTTTTTTAAACTGGGCGCACCAATTTTTTTGGAGGATTTTAGCTAATGACCACTATTTTTGCGCCAATCACCGCAGTTGCTAAATCAGCAATTATTGTTTTGAGAATTTCTGGGCAGCGCACTGAGGAATGTTTGCGTTATCTGGGGTTTGAAGGCAAATTGATTGATCGCAAAGCCAGTCTTTGTTTTTTAAAAAATCCCCATAATGGTGAAATTATTGACCAAGCGTTGATCACTTTTTTTAAAAATCCACACAGTTTTACTGGTGAAAATGTTGTTGAAATTGCTGTTCACGGTTCAATTTATATCGTTAAAAAAATTAGCGAATTGTTGATTGAAGTTAAAGATGTGCGCCCGGCTGAAGCTGGGGAATTTTCTAAGCGGGCGTTTTTGAATGGCAAAATGGATTTGGTGCAAGCCGAGGCGATTGTTGATTTAATTGAGTCAGAAACCGCAGTTCAACATCAACAAGCTTTGCGGCAATTGCAAGGTGAACTTGGCAAAATTTATGATAATTGGCGCGCCGAGCTGATCAAAATTACTGCTAATATTGAAGCTTTTATTGATTTTCCTGATGAAGATTTGCCGCAAGATATTATTGATGATTTACAAAATCGGGTCGAAATTTTGATCGCCCAAATCCAAGAACATTTAAACGATAATCAAAGAGGTGAAAAAATTCGTCAGGGTTTAAGCCTTGCCATTATTGGCGCGCCCAATGTTGGCAAATCTAGTTTGATTAATTATTTAGCCAAAAGCGAAGTGGCAATTGTTTCTGAAATTGCTGGCACAACTAGAGATGTGATTGATGTTCATTTAAGTATTGCCGGCAATGCGGTGATAATTTCCGATACTGCCGGAATTAGAGAAACGGAGGATTTAATTGAAAAAGAAGGAGTGCGCCGAGCCTTGCAAAAAGCCGATTTGGCAGATTTAAAAATCTTGTTGGTTGATATTAATGATTTAGAAAATTTTACTGATAATTTAGTTGACGATAATACCATTGTAGTGGTTAATAAAATTGATTTGAGTGAAATTAGTTTTGCCAAAATAAAAAATTTAAAACTAAACCATCAACCAATTTTTATTTCTCTTAAAGAAAAAACGAATCTGGAAATTTTGCTCGCCGAGCTGGAAAAAAGAGTGCAAAACATTGCCTCATTAGGAGCTTCACCGCTTATTACCAGATCCAGATATCGCCAATCTTTATTAGCAGCCATTAATAATTTATCGCGATTTTCCTTAGATAAAAATATTGAATTTGCTGCTGAAGATTTAAGATTAACTATTCGTGAAATTGGTAAAATTAACGGTAAGGTTGAAGTTGATGATATTTTAGATGTCATTTTTGCCGGCTTTTGTATAGGTAAATAAATTATACCAAAATGGGAATTATTAATCGAATTGAAATCGCCTCCGATCTTCTCACGCTAGCATCTGGTCATATGCCGGTTAGTGCTGGTCTGCGACTAATTCCATTATTTTTTCACCGCAAAAAAGGTTTAAGCAAAGCGCAATTAAAAAAGTTGATGATGCGCCGCAGAAGAATGTTTGTTGATAATGTGGTGATGATTCACGAAAGAAGATTGCACAAGAAAAACTTTGAAGAACGCATTGACCGCGCCAAAACCAAACTTATCGGCAAACCAAAGAAAACCCTTGGCAAACCTAGCTCGGCGCCAAGACTAAGTAAAAGCCGCGACAGATCAAACGACAATAAATGGCGCAGCAAAACCAGCCCAAAACAAGGTGAACATCGCACCAAAATTCAAGGTTTGATCGACATCGAAAAAGGTAAAACCCGCAGCAAATGGGCAGTGCGGGTTAATACTAAAACCGGAAATTCTCGGGAAATTTAAATACGATGATAAGGATGATTATTGATAATTGTGTAAGCGCGATAAATTTGTTCGGCTAAAAAACTGCGAATCATTAGATGTGGAAAAGTCATTTTGCTGAATGATAAAATTAAATCAGCACGTTTTTTTAGATCTTCCAAAAGCCCGTCAGCGCCACCAATTATAAAAGCCAAATTACTATTTCCTAAATTAGCAAAATTTTGAATTGCGCCAGCAAACTCGGGGCTAGAAAGCAATTTACCTTTTTCATCCAAAGCGATAATTTTGGCGCCATTTGGCACATTAGCTAATAATAATTCTGCTTCTTTGGCTTTCAAAACTTCGCCTTGCAAATTGCCTTTGGTTTCCAACTCTTTCAACTCTAATTTCCATGGCAATCTTTTTTGATATTTCAAAAATAGCTCCAAATTAGCGTCATTCTTGGCAAATTTGCCTATTGAGATAATAGTGATTTTCATTTTTATTAAGAGTAGATTTTAATTTGGCGAAAATTAATATGACGGCTCAATTCAAAAAAACAAATAATATGACCCATTCAATCAAAACTGCAATTTATCCGGGAACTTTTGATCCAATCACTTTTGGGCATTTGGATATTATTAAAAGAGCTTTAAAAATTGTTGATCGTTTAGTCATTGCGGTTGCCAAAGATAGTTCCAAAAATCCGATTTTTTCAGTGCCGGAAAGATTAAAATTAATTGAACAAGAAATTGCCCACATTAATCAGGATAAAATTATTGAGGTAGTTAGTTTTGAAGGATTATTGATTGATTTTGCTCATCAAAAAAACTCTGACATTATAATTCGTGGCTTGCGCGCCGTTTCGGATTTTGAATATGAATTTCAAATGTTTGGTATGAACGCCAAACTCGATCCAACTATTCAAACGATTTTTCTGCCCGCTTCCGAATCCACTCATTTTATTGCTTCGCGTTTGGTCAAAGAAGTGGCGCGGCTGGGCGGCAATGTTTCTGGCTTTGTTTCTAAAAATGTTGAACAGGAATTGCATAAAATTTTTAAAAGATGAATAAAATCATTTGGATTTTAAGCGATGATCGCCCCGGAAATTATTCACAAGCCATTGGTCTTGCTGAAAAATTGGCAGAGCTTTCTTCATTTACAATTCAAATCAAAAAAATCACTTATAATTCTTTTGCCAGATTGCCCAACTTTCTCAAAATTGACGGAATATTTGGCATCAATTTGGAATCTAAAACCACTCTTCTCAATCTTGCTGCTACAGAACAAAAACCCAATATAATTATTGGCGCTGGCAGAAAAATTGCGCCGATTGCCGCTTTTTTGAAAAGTTATTATCAGGCTTTTGCCATTCAAATAATGAATCCGAATTGGAATTTTGCCAAATTTGATTTGGTAGTTTTGCCCAATCATGATCGAAATTACAAATCAGAAAATATTATTCGCAGCAATGGTTCTTTAACTAGAATTGATAAAAATTTACTTACAGCTGAATATCAAAAATTCAGCGATTTATTAGAAAAAATTGCTGAGCCAAAAATTGTTTTATTGGTTGGCGGCTCTTCGAAAAAAGGAAAATTTACTGATCAAATTGCTCAGAATTTGGGTCAAATAATTAGCGCAATTACCAAACAAATGAAAGGTTATCTTTTGGTTTTAAATAGTCGCAGAACTGGCGTAGAAATTACTGAGATTTTGGATCAAAATTTATCTTGCCCAAAAACTTTTTTTAAATGGCAGAAGAACAATTGGCAGAATCCTTATTTTGCAGCTTTGCAAGCGGCTGATTTTATTGTGGCAACCGGCGATTCCATTTCAATGTGCGCCGAAATTTGTTCAATTGGCAAACCGGTTTATATTTTTAATCCGCCAGAAATTTGTTCAGCAAAACATTTAAAATTTCATCAAGATTTATTTGCACATAATTTTGCTAAAAAATTAACTGCTAAGACCAAAATTTTAGAAAATTATTCACCACAAAAATTAGACGAGACCAAAAGAATTGCAAAGTTAGTGCTTGAGAAACTGTCTAAAAAAGATTGTAATAATATTTTACGCAAATAAACTTTTTTTTCGCATTCCGCTTTGCAACAAACCATCCAAATTTGCTAAAATCAATCCTGCCAATCCAGATTAAATCTCTTAAAAACATTTTGGGTAAATGCCTTTTGCTGTCTTTGTTGCTTTTTTCTTATTCTTCCTGCACTGATCAAGGCTGTATTGAGGCTGATGATTTTGGTGAATATGAACAACAAATCTTAACTATTCCCGCCAATGCGCTTGGCGAAAGCTGCGATTATCATCCTGACCAACCTTTAGATTCGGTTGATCAAGGTGCGGGATTAAAAGTTTGCTTCACTTCCGGCACCATTCAAATTGTTGATGAGCAAGGCATATCGCATAGTAGCCCAACCGGATGTAGCGGCTTTGATGATTCAGTGACTAAAAATATTTGCGTGGAACAATGTCGCCAATCTTGCATCAATCAAAACAGTGCCGATTCTTCAGGAGCCGAACCGGATTGGGTTGCAACTTCTCCAAAACAATCCGGGCAAAATATTGGCGTTAGCATCACACCAGGTTCAGAAATTTATATCCGCGCTATTGGCAGCGTGGTTTTGGGTGGTGATAAATCAAAACCAATTTTCACCAGATCAACTGAGAACAGCTTACAATCTAAACAAAATGATTTTAGCGGTTCATTCGTTGATCTTAAAGCTGGCGTTTCTAAAGATGTAAAATTTAGTGGTAGATGGGCTAACGGCAGCAGCAATTTTGGTGGCGATATTAATTCCACCACCCCCAGTGAAAAATCGGCAGCTTTTAATGGCGCCAGACGTTTAGTTGCTTATGTCATTCCTGCGCCTGGCGGTTATGGTTTTGACACTTCAGCAACTTCAGAATTTGCCGGCACCAGAGGCACACCTCTTTTTGCTGATGATCGATTATGGGCTTGTTCATATATCAATGCCGAACTTAAACAATCATCTTGTCAAAGCCTGCCCTATAACGCCGCTAATGGCTACGCCAATACTAACGACACCATTGCTCAAACTTATTACAAAATTAGCTCAGCCGAAAAATCTGCTAATTTAGGTAAAATTGGCGGAATGATTCGTTTTGTTAATGATGGTTTAGAAGCTTTAAGTGTTGATCCGTTTGCAATTAGCGGCACAGTTTGTAATCCAACTTGCAGCCCTCTTCCCAGCGGCGTGGTTGGCGGCATGGTGGGTGATTTAAATTCTTCAACTCCAGCATCAATTCAAAATAACCAAACTTATGCGGTGCGAGTTTTGCTAAAAAATCTGGGCTCGGGAACTAATAGTGATAATTGCAGCTTGGGCACAGCCGTTGGAACTTCCGCCTTATCAGCAACAATATCTTATGTTGATGCTAACGGAAATAATGCTACTTTGCCGGCACAAAATATTGCGACCAATAAAATCAGCTGGAGCACTAATGATATTATTCTAGAACCTGGAGATACATTAACTTTTGCCAATAACAGCGCCAGCTTTGGCGGCGCAAATTGTGGTCAAGTCACCGCTTATCGCCTGAATAAATTACAAGATATTGTTATTGAAAAATCCGGCTTTGTCAGCTTCACCAGATTAGCAACATCTGGCAGTAGCGGCAATTGCACTTTAAATGGTCGCATTATTAATCCCGCCGGCAGCAGAATTGATGATCCTAGCAATGATTTTGACAATGATTTTTATGAATATGATTCTTTTGCAATCACTAATTCAATTGATCCAATCAGCAATTTAAGTGTTCCAATTTCCAACTCTACAATCAGCAGCACTCCTTTTAACAAAACTTGGTCGAGCAAAGTTTTTGTGCGCAAAGGTCAAATGATTCGCCTTGATCCAAGCAGCTGGAACGGCTCTTGGGTAACAGGATCGGGCGGCACAAGGCAATGCGGCATTGGCATGGCTATGAAAGTTGGCGGCATTGATATGACAACTGGCAAAATTGATGAAAGACCAGCCTTGCTCTGCAAAGGAGTTGCCACAGATCAAATTCCCAATCCTTTATGCAAACTCGGCGCCGACGGCACTTGCCAAGAATATTCTGAAGATTGTAACTACGATCCAATTACTAGGGCACCAAAAAACCCAGACAAATTTTGCCCGATTGAATCTTGTCAAGAAAACTTTACTTGCACATCATCTGGCTCAAGCTGTAGCTGTGACTCTTCCAATCCGTTAGTCACCTTCGCAACTTGTAATGCTTGCAAAGCCGCCAAATTTGCTGCCGGCAACCAACCGACAAAAATTCCTCTTACTTTAGATCAATGTTATGATTTAGAAAATTATAAAGGCAAAGTTAGTAATATTCCCAGTGCAACTGGCTTCACAATTGAGCAGCTGAGCGATGCGGGTATTGCCAAAGGCGCTAAAAAATTAGCAACTTTCAACGGTTCATATGGCAATTTTGAAAACTTTAATGACACCGGCACTACAGAATCAACAACTTATAGCAACAACAAAATTTATCATCTGAGTCAGCAGCTTTATTCTGAAGTTGATGGTCGGTTGTTGTTTTTATTAATTGACAATAATTCTTTTGATCAAAATTTACTCACCGCTTACGACAATAATGGCGGCAGCGGCTCTTCATATAATGGTTTAAACGGCTATAAAATTGACTTATCCGGTCAGCAAGAATTTAAAAATGGTCAATGGCTAGAAGCAATTTTGTGTCAAGAAATTGACGGTGGTAATAGCTGCTCTTCTTTTGAAATGCCAACTCAGGTTGATGGACAACCAAATATTATCAAAGTCTTAGACCCAGACACAGCCGGCAACGATCCGCAAGTGGTCAGCTATTATCAATTCGATCCTTATGGCAGCATATTAAGAATTAACAATCCGAACGCCACCGGCTATGATCCCGATTCCAACTCTTTATCCCTAACTACTCAGGGAGATAATTTTTATCGCCATAGCTATGACGGAACTTCAAACGCCATCAATGCTGATAATAGCGACAGCGCCAAATCTAAACGACTCTCTAATTTAAGAATTTCTTTTAAAATTAAGGATTCGGATGTTCCTAATTGCGATGTAGACAATCCGGTGCTTGGTCAAACCAGCTGTAGTTCTGACAATTGCGGCGTGGTAGTTGAAAATCGTTTTTATGATTCATCAACTATTGGCAATGTCAACCAAATTTGTGGCGCAGACACCCGCATTGGCACCGGCACTACTGATTGCAAAAAACAATTTTTCTGCGCTAATAAATATTATAATAATAGCGGGCAATATCAGGTGGTGGTTAAAGTTGAAAATAAAAACGCCAATATTTCTGATATCGTCAATCAAGTCGTCTCTCCAGTCATTGAAATTATGGATGGCAAAGCTGATGGCAGCACCATTGGTCAAGCTGAAAGAGTTTATAAACAAATTGTTGGCGATGCCAGATTTCAAGCCATTGTGCAGCTAATGGTGATTTTGATGATTACCTTCTACGGCGTTGGTTATTTGATGGGAGTTAGTGAGTTTTCCCAAGGAGAAATTGTCAGCAGAATTATTAAAATTGGCGTGATTTATCTATTCATCAGCCCACAAGGTTGGGAATGGTTTGATAAATTCTTTGTCAATTTCTTTAAACACGGAACTGATTACGTAACCTTTTTAATGGCCAGCGCTTTTGATCGCTCGGCAGAATTAAAAACCGCCATTGCCAGCAATGATTTTTATGACAAATCAATTCTCTTTAGCGGCATTGATAGAGTATTTGGAATGTTCTTCTCGTCAGCAGTGCAAAAGAAAATTTCCGCCCTTTTATTTGCCAGCATCTTCGGGCCAGTTTATCTTTACATAATCTATTTAAGCTTTTTCCTTTATGTCTACGCCGTTGCCAACGCTGTCTTGCTCTATTTAACCGCGCAAGTTTTCATCTCCATTCTCTTTGTTTTGGGTCCGTTGTTTTTCATTATGCTCTTATTTAATCAAACCAAAGATATGTTTGATAAATGGCTCAGCGAGTTAATTGGCTTCTCCCTACAACAAATTTTCTTACTCACCACCCTCGCCTTCTTCAATATGATGATGTTTGAAATCATCAAAATGGCTTTGGGTTATCGCATTTGTTGGGATGATGTTTGGGTCATTAATATTTATATCACCAGAATCAAATTACTTTCTTTTTGGACCATCGCCTCAATGCCATCAAGACTCAGCCTGCAATCCGACATTGGCAATATTGGTAATCCTGAAGGAATTCCGTCATTATTTTCAATTCTCTTTATCTATGTCATCGCCTCATTGATGCATAAATTTATTGATTTTATGACCAATCTTGGTGCTTCAATTGGCGGCTCGTTAAAAGCCACCGCAATGGGTGCCGGAATTAAAGCGGCAGGCAACGCGGCGATGAAAAATGCTAAAAAGATTTATCAAGATGGTTTTGACGGCAAAGGCGGAATTGGCAGCAAAATTGACGGTGCCACTCAATCAGTCGATCGCGCTTTATTTGATTCAGGCAAAAAAGCCGACAAAGATCGTAAGGACAAAAAAGATCAAGCCAATAAAGATCGCACCAATAGAAGTGCTTTAAGCAAAGCCGGCGATGACGCAATCAAAGCTTTTAAAGATAATCCAGCTAACGCTTTAGCACTTAAAAATGCTAGTCCGGAAGAACAAAATAAAATGCTTCAAGCGCATCGCAATCAAAAAATGAAGGAGAAAGGCGAAGAGCTAGGCTTAGACGGCAAAACCATTAAACGTTTGATGGAACAAAAAGCCAGCTTTGGCGGCGATGATCTTCTCGATGCTGCCAAAAATGCCTGGAAGGATCGCGATATTAGAAACAAAAATCTTGCCGAAAAAGATGCGAATGTCAAACTTTCCGGCTCGCAATTAAGAAATGCAATGAAGGCAGCTAAACCAGAGCAAAAAGCCGAATTAGCCAAAGCTGCGAATGAGGGCGAATTGCAAGTTAAAGTTGGCTTAAAAGACAAAGCCAAACAAAGTTGGGATAATCAATCTTACGGCAAAGCTGCTGTGCAAGGCTTGGGCGCCGGCGTTGCTGCGGTTGCCAGCCCAGTTGCTAAAGTTGCGGCTGCACCTTTCAAAGCTGCTAAAGCCGCCGCCAAAGCCGGAGTTCAAAAAATGAAAGAAGTTGCCGGCAAATCATCTTATGATAAAGCCCGCGATGATTTAGTTGAAAAAGGCGAAATAGGCGATAGCAAATATGGCACTGGCTGGGCGGCAAGCAAGGAAGACAAAGCAAAAATTAGAGGACGGATGAAAGAAAGAAGCGCAGAAAAATCAATTCAAAGCACAAAGGTTAGCAAAGAAACTGCTAATTTCGTCGCCCGTGAAACTGGCGGCACAGCAGTAAGCAGATTAGACAGAAACTCTGAATATCAATCCAAACTAAAAGAAGAATTAACCTCAGCGCAAGAAACTATTGATTCTGGCGGCAGTTCTGACGAAATGAAAAACGCTCAAGCTAAAGTTAAAAAACTTGAAAAAGTCTTAAAGAATGTTGATAAAAAAGTTAATAAATTATCCGCCCAAAATAATCCTGGCGAAAGCGAATCTGATGATGAGTAAACTTAAATATTGAAATTATTAAGCCCGTTTATATAATTCGCGCCCGCCAAATTGTTATCGATCTTTTAATCTCATTTTATGAATCAAAAACTATTCAACTCTGCTGCTTTATTCAGCGGCAACCTAACTTTTATCCAAGAATTATTTTCTAAATATCTAAACGATAAAAATTCAGTAGATCAGGATTGGCAAGCTTTCTTCGCTGATAATTTTGATGATCTGAACGCCATTTTAAAAGACAATCAAGGCGCCAGCTGGGCAAATCGTAGTTTAAAAGTTGTTGGCAGTGAAGATTTTGATATTTCTTCAGTTGCCAAAAAGGAAGTTAAAAAAGATTTAAAAGCGCCAAACGCTGCTTCTGCTCCAGCAAATAATCCACTTTTATCGGTGCAAGTTGGCAATTTAATTTTAGCTTATAAAAGATTTGGTCATTTAGCCGCCAACCTTGATCCGCTTGGTTTAATGCCTAAAAGATCAGTTCCAGAATTAACTTTGGAATTTCACAATATCAGCGCCAATGATTTAAATCAGGAAGTTGAACTTTCTGGTTTGCTTGGTCTGAAAAAAGCCAAAATTTCTGATATTATTGCCAAATTAAATCACATCTACAAAAACACTATCGGCTCACAATTCACCTATATCAACGACACAAAAATTAAAGATTGGCTTGCAACTGAAGTTGAAAATGCCATTTCAACTCCTTTAAGCCCAGCTGAAAAAATTAAAATTTTAAAAGAAATTATTAGAACTGAAAGATTTGAGCAATTCCTCCACAAAAGATTTCCAGGTGCCAAAAGATTCTCAGTTGAAGGTGGCGATTCTTCAATAAATGCTATTGAAAAAATTATTGATGTTGCAGGCAAAAGCGGTGTGAAAAAAATCATGCTCGGCATGGCGCATCGCGGGCGTTTGAACGTTCTCACCGGCGTGATGGGCAAACCTTACAGCCAAATTCTAGCCGAATTTCAAGGCACTCCAGGAATTTCTGCCGATTTAACTAAATCTGGCGACGTTAAATATCATATGGGCTATTCTTCTTCGCGAAATATTGATGGCAAAAAAGTTGATTTATCTTTGGCGTTCAACCCTTCACATTTAGAAGCAGTCAATCCAGTTGTTGCCGGCCGTGTTCGCGCTACTCAAGATATTTATCAAGACCAAACTAGATCTCAAGCTTTAGCACTTTTAATTCACGGCGATGCCGCTTTTGCTGGTCAAGGCAGCGTGGCGGAAGCTTTGATGATGAGCGGAATTAAAGGTTATGATGTTGGTGGAATTTTGCATTTAATCATCAACAACCAAATTGGCTTCACCGCCAATCCCGAGGATTCTAGAAGCACAACTTACGCTTCCGATTTAGCCAAAGGCATTGACGCGCCAATCTTCCACGTTAATGGTGACGATGTTGAAGCAGTAGTTAGAGTTGCCGAAATTATCACTAAATATCGCCAGATTTTCAAAAAAGATATTGTTATGGATTTGATTTGCTATCGCAAATATGGCCATAATGAAGGCGACGAACCGCTTTACACTCAACCAATTATGTATGGCAAAATTAAAAATCATCCAAGCTTAGAGACAATTTATTCTAACCAATTAATCGCTGAAGGCGCAATTTCTGAGGCCCAATATCAGAAATTAGTTGACGAATTTAATAATTATTTGAGCAAAGAATTTGATTTAGCGCCAAATTTTAAAGCCAAAGATGGTGATTGGCTCAAAGGTGATTGGAGACATATTTTAGCCAATGATAGCAGCATTCCTCAAACCAAAGTTCCAGCTAAAAAACTACAAGAATTAGCTAAAAAAATTAATCAAATTCCAGCCAGTTTTAATGCTAATCCCAAAATTGCTAAACAATTAGAAGATCGCCAAAAAGCAGTTGCAGCTGGCGTTGATATTGATTGGGGAAATGGTGAAGCTTTGGCTTTTGCCACTTTGCTTAATGAAGGATTTCCAATTCGCATCACCGGTCAAGATTCTGGTCGCGGCACTTTCTCACATCGTCACTCAGTTTTGCATGATGCGGTTAATGGCGGTGAATATTTGCCTTTGAATAATTTGGCAAAAGATTCTGTAAAATACGAAGTTCACGATAGTTTTCTTTCTGAATTAGCGGTGCTTGGTTTTGAATATGGCTATTCGCTGGCAATGCCTAATTCATTAACAATTTGGGAAGCGCAATTTGGCGATTTTGCCAATGGCGCCCAAGTTATGTTCGACCAATTTATTGCTTCTAGTGAAGTTAAATGGCTACGCAAATCCGGCTTAGTTTGTCTATTGCCGCACGGCTATGAAGGACAAGGCCCAGAACATTCCTCCGCAAGGTTGGAACGCTTCTTACAAATGTGCGCCAACGATAATATGCGCGTGGTTAACATTACCACTCCAGCAAATTTCTTCCATTGTTTGCGCCGCCAAATTCATTCAAAAGATCGCAAACCTTTGATTGTAATGTCACCAAAATCTTTGCTGCGTCATAAATTAGCAGTTTCAAAATTGGCTGATTTTTCTGAACTAAATTTCCAAACTGTAATTGGCGAAACTGAAAAATTAGTTGCTGACGATAAAGTTAAAAAAGTTGTTTTGAGCGCCGGCAAAGTTTACTACGATTTATTGCAAGCTCGAACTGATAAAAAAATCAACGATATTGCTTTAGTCAGAGTTGAGCAAATTTATCCTTTCCCAGCTAATGAATTAAAAGCTGTGCTCAAAAAATATAAAAATGCCGAAATTGTTTGGTGCCAAGAAGAGCCAAAAAATATGGGTTCATGGCATTTTGTTAATGAACTTTTGGAAGAAGTTTTAGTTGAAATTAAAGCCAAAACTTCACGCGCCAAATACGCCGGCAGAGTTGCCTGCGCTTCTCCAGCAACTGGTTATGGCAGTTATCACGCCAGAGAACAAAAGGAATTGGTTGAAGAAGCTTTGAAGTAATTACATTCTCGACTAGATCGGGGATCCAAAAAACATATTTAATCACCACTTAAATTATGACCAAAGATAGATTGAAAGAAGAAATTGGATTGTTTAAACTGCTGATGACAATTGCCATGGCAGTCTTGACATCAATGATTAGCTGGTTTTGGAATAATTATCGAACTGCTTCTATATCAGATATAACAATCATCATTCTCTCTGCGGGAATATTCTCCGCTATAATATTTTTTATTTTTATTAAAATTGACCACAAAATTAAGGAGCTAGATTATTATGACTGAATTCTCAGATAACCCAGTATTTTTTATGGCAGTATTGCTCGGCACTCTTGGCTTCGCCATTGCTGTTCTGTGGATTTCTCACAGCCTTGAAAAAGACCACAAGAAAAAACCTAACAAACACAAAAAAGCCTAAATTAACAATTAACTTAAAATCAAAATGTCTATACAAATCAAAGTTCCAGCCCTTGGAGAATCAGTTAGTGAAGCAGGAATTGCTAAATTATATAAAAAAGTTGGCGATAGCGTTAAAGCCGATGAAATATTGGTTGAGCTTGAAACTGATAAAGTAACTTTAGAAGTGAACGCGCCAAAATCCGGTGTGATTACTAGCCTTTCAGTTAAAGAAGGTGATAACGTTAAAGTTGGTGATTTAATCGCCGTGATGGAAGAAGGTGCAGCCGGCACAGTTGCAGCAGCTCCAGCTCCAGCAAAGATTGAGGCGCCAAAAGCTCCAGAAAAATCTGAAAGTTCAAATAACCAACATCTTTCTCCGGCACCACAAAGATTAGTCGCTGAAAATAATTTAAACGCCGCCAACATTTCCGGAACTGGCAAAGATGGTCGAATCACTAAAGGTGATGTTTTGGAAGTTATTGCTTCTGGATCAAACAACCAAGCAGCTCCAAAAGCTCCAACAACTTTCGGTGAAAAACCAGTTGAAAGAGTCAGAATGTCCAAGCTTCGTCAAAAAGTTGCCGAAAGATTAAAAGAATCTCAAAACACCGCCGCAATTTTGACCACCTTCAACGAGGTTGATATGACCAATGTTATGGCGCTACGCAACGAATATAAAGATGCATTTGAAAAGAAACACGGCATCAAATTAGGTTTTATGTCTTTCTTCGTCAAAGCCACAATTGCTGCTTTGAAAGAACTTCCAGCAGTTAATGCTGAAATTGACGGCACTGATATTATCTATAAAAATTTCTACGACATTGGCGTGGCAGTTGGCTCACCACAAGGTTTGGTGGTTCCGGTTCTAAGAAATGCCGATCATTTAAGCTTAGCTGGAATTGAAGGCGGAATTACTGATTTAGGCAAAAAAGCCCGCGACGGAAAATTAGCAATAGCCGATTTAATGGGCGCCACTTTCACCATCTCTAACGGCGGCGTTTATGGCTCATTAATGTCCACCCCAATCATCAACCCTCCCCAATCAGGAATTCTAGGAATGCACAAAATCCAAGAACGCCCAATGGTTGTAGCCGGCGAAATCAAAATTCGCCCAATGATGTATTTAGCATTATCTTATGACCACCGAATCATCGACGGCAAAGAAGCGGTAACTTTCTTAGTTCGCGTTAAAGAATTATTAGAAGATCCAAGAAGATTACTTTTAGATTTATAATTAATACTCAATTCACAATCTCATCTTAATTTTGGGAAATTTTAGCATTAGCTGCAATTTCCCAAATCAAATTATTCTTCCCTAAACGCCTTATAAGTTGAATCTGAAATTGGTGATAATAGATAAGAAACTAGAGATCTGGCGCCAGTAATGATAAAGACTTGTGCTGGCATTCCCGGATAAAGGGTTACTTTGGTTTTTAGTTTTTCAATATCTTTTTTGCTGATACTAACTCGTGCCAAAAAATAAGATTCTTTGGTTTGTTCGTTAGTAATAATATCGGCGGAAATATTGATGATTTGACCATTAATTTTTGGCACTTTTTTGCCTTTATAAGCAGTGAGAGAAACTTTAGCTTGCAGCCCGACAGCAATATTATCAATATCTTGCGGCTTAATTTTTGCTTCCACAATCAGCTCTTCATTTTGGGGAACAATATTCATAATCTCACCCGCCGGCGGCACAACAGCACCAATGGTGTGATATTTAATATTCATAACTTTTCCCGCCACCGGCGTGATCACTGCTGATCTTTTTAAAACATCTTTAGAAGCAGAAAGCTGATTGACCAAACCAACAATTTCCATATCGGTTTCTTTCATCTCTTTTAAAACTTCTGATAAATCTTCATTTTTATAATTAGCAATTTGCAAACGAGTTGATTCAGCTTCGTAATCAATTTCGGCAATCGATTTTCTTAAATCAAATTCTCTTAAAATTGGTAAATTTTCTTCATCAACTAAGGGTTTAATTAAACCTAATTCTTGATTAAAAATATTAAGTTTGGTGGTTGCTGATTTTAACTTTTTTTCTAAAACCTTCACCTCACCTTCTTTCTTTTTGCGGCGCGCATTTAGAAGTGTTTTTTGGGTTTGAATAATCGCTGTTAATTTTGCCGAATCATCCGCTGATAAATTGCTATTTTTTGCTGAAAAATCCGCCAAATTCATTGCCACCTTATTATCTCTTTCGGCGCTCAATCTTTCTTTTTGTAATTGCATTGTCCACAACCTTTCTTGCAAAATTTGCTCTTCAGTTTTGGCTTTAATGTCGTGCAAATAAAGCAACACATCACCAGCTTCAACCATTTGCCCTTCTTTAACCAAAATTTGATCAATCATTCCACCTTCTAAATGCTGAATAGTTTTGCGACTAAAATCCAAAACAATTGTTCCTTCAGCAATCGAAGCCGACTGAATTGGCATCAACAAAGCCCACCCCAAAAATATCACCACAAAAATGATCAACGCCTTAATTCCATAATTGATACTTGATTTAGCCACCCCCGAATCAGCAGCAAGCTGCATTTCCTTAAACCTCAACCACAAAGCACCAAAACGATTTCTAAAATTGACCAAACAAGATTTAATAAACATAAATAAATTCATAATTTTAATTGCACAACATTTCCTAATTCCTTAATCCTTAAACCCCAATCTCCTTATTCCTCGGCACTTCTTTCAACTCCCCATCCTTAAACAACAAAACCTTATCACAAACCGATGCCACCGAAGTTCGATGCGTGATCACCACAGTGGTAATTTTATGTTGCTGAGCACGGCTAATGGCATTGTTGAGCGCCAGCTCGCCTTCATTATCAAGATTGGAATTGGGCTCATCTAAAACGACAAATTTAACCTCGCCAAAATAAGCGCGAGCAAGAGCAATTCTTTGTCTTTGCCCGGCTGATAAATTGCTGGCGTCCTTTTCCACCATTGTTTCGTAGCCTTGCGGCAAATTCAAAATAACATTATGAACATCACAAAATTGCGCTGCTTTGATAATTTCTTCATCTTTAACATCCTTATTCATTCTGGCGATATTGTGCTTCACCAAACCTTTGAACAGCTCAACATCTTGCGGCAAATAGCCAATATGTTTGCCAATTTTTTCTAAATCCTGATCAAAAATATTTGCTGAATCATAACGAATTGTTCCCGAATGTGGTTTTAAAACGCCAACTAAAAGCCTTGCCAAAGTGGTTTTGCCACTGCCAGTTGGACCAATGATAGCAATGGTTTCACCGGAATTTATTTTAAATGAAACGCCTTTGATTAAAAAAGAATCAGATTTTTCTAATTTATAAAATAATTTATCAATAACAATTTCACCTTGCAGAGTTGGCAATTCAATTTTGTTTTTATCTTCATTGTAATTTTTCAACGATTCATTCAAACGCCCATAAGCCGATTTAAAAGTCTTCAGCGATTTCCACAAACCAATTGCATTATCAAACGGCGCCAAAGCTTTGCCGGCTAGAATTGAAGTAGCAATAATGCCACCCGACGACATTTGATTATAAATTACCAACAAAGCACTTGCCGCCATTGTGATCGTGCTGATCACCATACGAATCGTTTTGGAAATTGAAGAAATGCGATTACTTACAACTGCCAAATCCGCCGAAGTTTGGCGCAGCTGATCATTATTTTTTTGCCAATTATCCCGAACGCTGGCTTTCATTCCCATAGCGTTAATGACTTCTGAATTTGAAGAAATAATTTCAAAATCACGCATCACTTCACCTTGCATTTGGTTGGTTTGATCAATTAATTCTTTGGTAGATTTTTCATTAACATAAGCCATTTTGAGCATAATTAACGCACCTACAACCGTGATCAAACCATTCACCCAATGAATGAAAAAAATTACAATTAGATAAACAATTGCAAACGGCGCATCCACCAAAGTTGCCGGATTTGGCCCGGCAATAAAAGAGCGGATGGTTTGTAAATCACGCATATTTTGCGAGCTGATATTTTTATTCGCAGCTTGAGTCTCAATGGTGCTGTTGAATAAAATTGGTGAAAGTTTTTCATCAAGCCAATTGGAAATATGCAAAAATATTGTTGATCGCACTGAAGTTAAAATGGTTTGAAAAACCATAAAAACCAACACAATTATGGTTAGATAAAGCAAAGTTTCCAAACTATTACTCGACAAAACCCGATCCAAAACCTGCATCGAATAAAGCGATGAGGCGAGAGTTAAAATGCTAATAAAAAAACTAAAAACCACACAAAACCAAAAAGCATTTTTGCAGGATTGTAGGGAGGATTGTAGAATTTGTTGTTTCATAATTAGGATTAAGGAATAAGGATTAAGGATTAAGGAAAAATCCTAAATTTCTGATAAAAAATATTTAATTTTGTAATAAGTAATAACGAGATTAATTTGCGATTCTATGTAATTGATTTTTCTTTCATTAGTCTCAATTTTAGCACGAATTACCTCGATTGGATCCTCAACTTTTGATTTTAATCTTTTGTTAAAAACCTCTTCGCGGCTTTTTGCCATTTCAAATAATTTTTTATTGGCCTTGTTCATCTGCGAGAAAAAATGATATTCCTCCAAAGTTTGGCTCACTTCTTTAACAATAGATTCTTTGGCAATTTCATATTCTTCCAAAGCCGCTTCTTTTTCATATCCGGCGCGGCTCAAGCTCGCATATTCAGTTCCTCTTTGAAAAATTGGGATTGATAAATTTAGAAAAACTGATTTGGAATTTAAATCTTGGTTATTCAAATAAACCACCCGATCTTGTCGGCTAGCTGCTGCAGAAAGTGAAAGTTTGGGTGAGAAATTTGATTTTTCGGCGTTATAAGCCGCTTTTGAAGCAAGATAATTATATTGCGAAGATTTGATGCTATTATTGCCTTCTAACACTGCGGCAACAATTTTTTCCTGATCAAAATTTTCTTCATTAATCACTGGCAAAGTTAAATTTTGATGTAGCTCGCCAACCACATTTTGATAATCAAATTTAGCTTTGTTTAGTTTGCTTAAAATATCGAAATATTTTTCATCATTAATTGAAGCTTCATAACCAAATTTGATAATTTCACTTTTATCAATAATTTGCACATCCTTGCGGCGCTGCACTAAATCCATAAATTTTTTAGCTAAATCTTTGCTGTCTTTTTGTAGTTTGACGAGCTCAGAATAGCGAAATAAATTACAATAGCTTTGCACCGCTGCAAAAGAAATTTCTTGAATTTTATCAGAAGTTTTTGATGAAGCCGATTTGATTTTATAATTAGCTTCACGATATTTTGAAATCGAATGAAACCCATCAAATAAAGGCTGATCAATCTTAATTTCCCGAACTCTTTGCTTGGTCGAAGGATCCGAAGTCTGACCTTTAAAAGCTTCATTCTTATTACCATATTGCGCATTAGCACTAACATTAGGCAAAAACTCAGCAATCGCCTCAGCTTTAGAAGTCTTAGTCGCCTTTAATTTGATGCGCTCTAATTTGATATTACGATTATTTATCTCCGCAGTTTTAACGGCATCTTGAAGATTTGTCGCATAAGAAAGGTTAGGAAAAAATAGGATTAAGGAATAAGGAATAAGGAATAAGGAGGTGAGTTTTGTCTTAAATTTGTGGTAAAAATTCATATCTAATTTTGCAATATTTCTAATTTATTTATTCCTTAATCCTTATTCCTTAACCTTAAAACCCAAAATCCCCACTCCCCAAATCAACCCTACCAACCAGTTTAATCACAAAATCATTATCCTGATTATGATCATTGTTATCGTGATATTTGATGACAGTATTATTGTCATTATCAAAATGATAACTCAACCCTTCTGGGGTTTGATCAT
>JAZKFV010000015.1:0-20690 GCA_040386195.1 Pseudomonadota bacterium
GCTCTGCAAATGTTCTTCTACCCAGAAGCCATAATTTGTAAGCTTTGAGATAGTTCTTTCTTTTGCCTCTTTGCTCAACCCATTGATAAAAACACGAGCTGCATCTGAACTTATTTTTGCCTCTTTTGTTACCATTTTTTACTGCCGAGAATTGACTACATTTTATGCATTTTTTTTGACATACTTTTTAGCAAAAAATAACACGAATTTATATGCAAAACCAATGCATCTTATAAATTTATTTTAAGATTTTGTTGGGGAGATAGGTGGGGTAAGGATGGGGAAGGGATTTTATCACCCCAGATTTTTAATTATGCCTCAAAAGTTGTCTTTAATATCTCCAATGTTTTCATGGTTAGATTGCCATTTCCTCTTTCGAAATTTCCGATTGTTTCTCTAGCTAATTGGGTTTTTTTTGCAAATCCTCACGAGACCAATCCACTAATTCTCTGGCTGCACGGCATTGATGTGGTGTAATCATCATTTTCAAATTTATTTTTTATTTTTCTTAATTACTTTCTTTAAAATCATCACCCCCAACCTATCTGAATCATCAACAAACTCAATTCCTGCATCTTCAAAAGCTTTTTGTAACTTTTCCAATGTTTTCATTGTCAGATTGCCATTTCCTCTTTCAAAATTTCCGATTGTTTCTTTACCTAATTTTGATTTTTTCTGCACATCTTCTTGTGTCCAACTCAGTAATTCTCTAGCTGCACGGCATTGATTCGGTGTAATTATCATTTTTTATTTATTTTTTGTTGACAATTACGATATATTCGTAATAAAATGCGAATTTAACGTAATTTACTAATTTCTAAACGTAAGAGACCTGATTATATTTTTTTGCAATAAAATTGCCATAGCTTTTGCCTTGGCTTTTTTACCTTAGCTCTATCCAAATCGTCATTGCGAGGAGCCCTTGGGCGACGCGGCAATCCAGAAATACAGGCTTAATTAGTTTATTTTTAACTAGAGAACAAAACTGGATTGCCGCGCCGCTAAAGCGGCTCGCAATGACGGCGTATTTTAATGTGGTTACCTATTTATTACCTTTAGCCATCTTTATTACCTTTAGCCATCACTTTATTAACCCCAATTCACCATCACTATGAAACCAGAACAACAAAATATTGATAATAAAATATGGTACAACCTCTTCCTCCGCTCCGCCAATTCTTTTGCCTTTGATTTATTGGATCAGGCGAAAGATTTGGATAAATTTTCTACTGAGCAAATATATAATTTAGTGGCGGTTTGTGATAATATTGCGGTTAAGGCGAAGGTGTTTAAGGATGAGTTGGTTAGGAGGGTTGGATGAAATATTGCTAAAATAATTTTTAAATTGACTTGATATTCATCTCCGTTTATGTTGGAATTTGATTCCATAATGAACGCCAAAGATAATAACCAAGAAAAATTTATTTTATGTATCAAAGAACACTTTCCAAAACAATAAAAGAGATTGACAA
Organism: Pseudomonadota bacterium; assembly: GCA_040386195.1. GTDB lineage: Bacteria > Pseudomonadota > Alphaproteobacteria > Rickettsiales > UBA1997 > JAJTCH01. Next base: position 1,473 of record JAZKFV010000015.1, read on the forward strand.
AAGCTTTCCTGTCCTTCTTTTAACAGGCCCAAGGCAGGTTGGGAAAACAACTTTGCTGGAGATTTGTGCTACCAAAAAAAGACAATATGTTACTCTTGATGATCTTGATGTTAGGCAAATGGCCCAAAATGATCCGGGGCTTTTTATTCAAACTTATAAACCGCCATTAATTATTGATGAAGTTCAATATGCGCCGCAGCTTTTTAGCTATATTAAAATTGCGGTTGATCGCCAAAAAAATAGCAAGGCAAAGAATGGGATGTTTTGGCTCACTGGTTCGCAGAAATTTCATTTGATGAAAGGCATTACCGAAAGTCTGGCTGGAAGAGTTGCGATAGTTGATTTGCTTGGATTATCCGCAGCGGAAATTGAAGGCAGAGAAAAAACTAAACCGTTTATTCCTGACGCTAAATGGATTAATGCGGCGCGTAAAAATGTAAAAAAAACCAAACAGCTCGATGCAATTTATAAGCAGATTTGGCAAGGCTCTTTTCCAAAAGTTAATGTTGATAAAAAAGAATCAACCAGGCAAATATTTTATAGCTCTTATGTGCAAACTTATTTGCAGCGCGATGTCAAAGACATTTTAAAAATCTCTGATGAAACTGCCTTTTATAATTTTTTAAGCGCAGTTGCAGCGCGCACTGGCTGTTTGCTTAACTATAATGATTTAGCCCGAGATGTTGGGATTGATAACAAAACTGCTAAATCGTGGTTATCAGTTCTTGAAACATCTGGCTTGGTTTATGTTCTAAATAGCTATCACAACAACTTCACCAAAAGATTGGTAAAAACTCCCAAAATTTATTTTCTCGACACCGGCCTTTGCGCTTATTTAACCAAATGGCCCGACGCCAAATCTTTGCAAAACGGCGCAATGTCGGGAGCGATTTTAGAAACTTATATTTTTGCCGAAATTCTGAAAAGCTATTGGCACAACGGCGTTGAACCAAACTTTTATTACTACCGCGACACCGATCAAAAAGAAATCGATTTGGTAATAGAAACCGCCGACACGCTGTACCCAATAGAATTCAAAAAAACCGCCACACCTTCGCTTAATGCTTCCAAAAGTTTTTCGGCGCTGGGGAAGTTTGGCAAAAAGATTGGGCATGGTGCGGTGATTTGTTTTGTTGAGAAGGATGTTGCGCTGTCGAGAGATGTGACGGCGATTCCGGTTGGGTATGTTTAGGGTTTGCTCTAACTGTGGTTGATGGAACGAACCCCTTTCGTTTTGGTAACTGCACTAAAAACAAACTCGTCATTGCGAGGAGCCCTTTAGGGCGACGCGGCAATCCAGAAAAAAGTAATCTCACTTAGTTTTTATAACTAGAGCACAAAACTGGATTGCCACGCCGCTGAAGCGGCTCGCAATGACGGCGTATTTTAATGCAGTTATCATATTTATTACCTTTAGTTACCACTTTATCAACCACAAACCATCACCACTATGAAGCCAGATCAACAAACCATCGACAACAAAATATGGTACAGTTTCTTCCCCCGCTCCACCAATTCCTTCGCCTTTGGTTTGTTGGATCAGGCGAAAGATTTGGATAAATTTTCTACTGAATAAATTTATAATATGGTGGCGGTTTGTGATAATATTGTGGTGAAGGCGAAGGTGTTTTAAGGAGGAGTTGGTTAGGAGGGTGGGATGAGGTGGATGGGTTTTGTGGTTAAAAAAATGACTCAACCCAACCTTGTTTTTAGTAACAGTTTTTATTTGTTAAAATTATTATTGTTATTTTATAATCGTGTGTATACTACACACTATATCAATTAATTCATTTACCACATGAATAGCAAAGAAATCATCAAAATTCTAAAAGAAGACGGTTGGCAGTTGGTTGCAACCAAAGGTAGTCATCAACAATATAAACATCCGCTTAAGAAAGGTAGAGTTACAGTTCCACATCCAAGCAGAGATTTTCCCAAAGGAACATTGCTTAGTATTTTTAAGCAGGCAGACATAGATAAGAAAAAATATAATAAATAAAAAACCACAGGAGCGAAAATGTTAAAAGAAAAAAGAAACTACATAGCCGTAATCAAAAAAAATAAATCGTCCGATTACGCGGTGATTTTTCCAGATTTTCCAACTTGCATCACAGCAGGCAAAACTTTGCATGAAGCGCAGAATATGGCTGAAGAAGCTTTGCAATTCCACATCGATGGTTTTATTGAAGATAAAGAAGAAATTCCAGATCCTTTAAGTTTGGATGCTGTAAAAGCAAAATATAAAAAATCCGAAATTTTCTTAATTGTGCAAGTGAGAACTCCATCAAAAGTTACTAGAATTAACATTACTATTGATGAGAAATTTTTAAGAAAACTGGATAAATATTTAGAGAATCATAATGAGAATAGAAGCTCGTTTTTTGTGAGCGCGGCGAGAGAAGTTATGGGCCACTGAATAATTTTTTGGAGGGAAAGGGATTGGGTTGGTTTTGGAAATGGGGGGATGGGTTAGGAAATGAGCCGATACCTATTCTATTCTAATTCTTGGATTTTTTCAAAAAATATTTTGGAATTCATAGCATTACGCCCTACTCTTTTACACTCATTAATAATCCCCTTATCATCCGAAACAACAAATACAATTTCTCCATGTTCACACAATGTATCAGCAATTTTTAATAGATACTTATCATAATAGGAAAGGGCTTTTGCTCCATAACTCCTGACATTATTTTTATATAAAAAAGATTTAATAAATTCTCTTTTATTTTGTGGAGTATGTAGGTGCAAGAATTCATCTTTAAACTGATTTTCAAAATATATAAGCGATTGAGAATTTCTTTCTAAAGCCAACAATAAATCGGCATTATTTTTGTTGTCATAAATTGCATCAAATACATTCATGTCTAATAAAAAGGTATCCATAATAAATAAAATAAATTTTGCCAAATAACACTCTGAAGCGGGTCGGCATTTGCAATGCCGACCTTACGTTCATATCACAATCACTACCATTCACTCACCTTAATTGGCGAATTAGGATTTGCTGAAGACCACTTCCAATATTCAGGCCTTTCCACATAACCTTTCACCACTGGATTATTGTGAATATAATTCAATTTTTGTAATCCAAATTTTTCAGTTTCTAAAATTTTCGGCTGATTGTCTTCCTTCCAAAAACTATATCCACCAGCTTCATTTTTAAATAACTCCAAAACATTAGGTTCGTGCTGCCTGATATTTTTAATCAATTCCTTTGTGGTATATTTTTTAAAATCCCGCAAGAAGCCAATCATATCTGGTGATCTGACGATTAAATGCAAATGGTTGAGCATAAAAACATAGCTGTAGACTTCTAAATTTTTGTGAGTTTGAAAATGGATGATTGAATCAGCTAATATTTGCCAGCGATTGTGGCGGTCGAATATGTAATACCAATTTTTGATGGTTGGGGTAATGAAATAGCAACATTGATTGTTGGGTTTGTGGATTCGGGCGATGGGCATTGGTGATTGTGGTTTGGGTTGTTATTGTGGTTGGTGGTTTTACATGAATGAAAGGTCGGGGTTGCAAACCCCGACCCGCAACTAAAACTGGGTTTATAATACTTAACTTACTTGCCGTGGTTACAGCAATATTACTTAGGAACTAACTTCTTGGCGTCTTGAAATACGACGTTGCTTTGCCTGTTCTATTTTTTCTTTCTCTGTATAAATTCTTTCCAACAAAGCTTCCGTAAAATCAAGTAAATTAAGTGAATCTGCTTCCATTAATGTACCATCATGCGCGCCGTCGTTTCCATCTTCACGAACGCATTCCGCTAATTCCTGCAAATCTTTTGGCAAATAATTATTTTTAAATAACCAATTCAAACGCGCACCGAGCTTTGATCTAATATGTCCCGTTAAACCATCAACTTCTTCTTTTGGTAATAAAGATTTTGAAACTAAATCTAGGCATTGACGAAACATTGATCCGGCAGCATTCCAGCATTTGATTGAGGTACATGCGGTGCCTTCTTCAAAAATAGTTTTTACATCTTCAGGTACAAACTCTGGGGCTGGTCTTGCATTATTATCCCGCAAATTAATATACCCTTCAATTCCAAAAGCTCTATTGAGTGAGCCTTTAAATTTCATAATATCTTTTGGATCATTAAAAGTATAAATATTAACTCCACTATCACTATTTTTTTGACTAACTCTAAATATTGTGGCTTTGTGGCAATTCCTGCAAATACAGAATAATTCATACCACTGCTGCCAACCATATTGAGTGTAAATATGGTTATGAGACAAAACATCAAACGTCATCTTTTCAGCATTACATCTTGGGCAATTAAAAACAAGAACGGGATTATTGGAATTGTTGTCCATACTTTTTGTTATTTATTGATTGAAAGCAAAACTTTAATTTTACTTGATGGTTTTGAATTTCCAGCGCTCGGCGATATAAGTTCGGATATATTTATTTCAAGAACAATTGTTAAAAAATAAATTCTGAAAATCTGAAGCTGGACGTAGTTTACAACTACGATTTACTTCAGAGGTGGTTAGGATAAGATTTATCTTATCAACCCAACATCAACACCAATCTTTAACTTCTTCCAAACTTTATCCGCAGTTAAAACTGGGAGGTTTTTTTGTTTGGCTAGGGCTAGGCAGGCGCGGTCGCCTAGGGAGAGGCCGTGGGGTTTGGTGGATTTGTCTAGGGTGGCGGCGAGTTGGGCTTGGGTGGGGTCGAAATTTATGATTTGGGGGAAGGTGTTTTTTAGGAGCTGAGCGGCTTGTTTTTGGGTGGGCTCGTCGGGGATTGATCTGTTGATGATGACCAATGCTTCGGAAAAATTTACGCTGGAGATGATGGCGTGGTTTAGGTGTTTTTCTACGATTTTATAGCCCTCTTCTTGATTGATTAGAGCCATGATTGCTGAGGCGTCAACTATAATTTTTTTGGTTATTTCTTTTGGCATTTTGGTGGTGATTTTATTGGTTGGAATTTTTGGTAATTTTTTGGGCATTATAATTTTTCGTTTTTTCTCATATCAATCAGCTTATCAGTCAAATTTTTCTTGTTTTTAGACTTAACGATATTTTGTAATTTGCGTAAAGATTGTTTGGGGCTGTGGAAGATGATGTCTTTTTCGTCGGAGATGCTGATCATTAGCTCATCGCCGGCTTGTAAATTTAGCTCCTTGCGGATTAAGGCTGGTATTACTACGCGGCCGTTTTCGTTGATGGTTGTGCTGTATTCGGTTCTCATGGAATTGTTAATGTTGAGTTGTGGGTAAATGACATTTTTTGGGATTAGTGTCGTAATTTTTATTTATGACATAAAATGATGATTTGTCAATTTAATAGTGATTTTAGTTTGACATGAACCCACGATCAGGATTGCAAATCCCGACCTGCCATAGGACCTGCACCAATATTTTTTAATGGTTCTGGTAATCAACTAGAGAGCAAAACTGGATTGCCGCGCCGCTGAAGCGGCTCGCAATGACGGTGTTTTTAGTGCGGTTGTCGTGACAATGAGTTAGATTCTTACTGCTAGTTTGTTTTGGAGGAGTTCTTCATTTAAATAAACACCCGATTCAAAGATTTGGGCGGGGGATTTTTTGTTGGTGGGGTCGTAGAAGATGTGGGCGATGTAGCGGCCGTAGATGTCGGCTTTTTGGGTTTGGATCATTAGGGAATTTAGGGTGGTGAGTTTTTGTTGGACGAAAGTTTGGGCTTCTTTGCCGGCTTTGGTGGTGATTTCGGGGCAATCGACGCAGGCTAGACGGATGCGTTGGTTTTTGTGGATGTCGAAGCCGAGGTCGATATAGAGATTTAGTGTGTCGCCGTCGATAACTTTGATTACTTTGGCTTGGTAGAGATAAGTTGGATTTGTGGGGCGTTTTAGGATGGTTTTTTGGGATTTATCTTTTTTTTCGGTGGCGAGTTTGATGGCACAGATTAGCTGGTTTTTGCTCCATTTATTTTTTATGGCTTCTTGTTCTAGGCTTGCTCGGAGGGTTTGATCTTTGATGGTCATTAAGTGGCGGTAGTGCGACCAGCCTAGGATTTCGTTTTTGGGGGTGGATTTGTAGAGGTGGAAAAAATTTATGCAGCGGCTTAGGTTGCTTTGGTCTATTTCTAAATCTTCCGATAGGGTTTGAATGATGGAATTGTGATAGCCGGCATTTTGGGAGAGTTGTTCGGATTCAATTCTTTTGCCGATTTTCCAATAGGTTTCAACTAGTTGGTGATTGGTTTTGTTGGTGGAATTTTGTTGGAGGGTTTTGATGTCGGATAGGAGTTTGGTGTATTGTTGTTTGTTTAATGTGGCTGGCATATTGATTTATGGTTTGTTGTTTTGATATGTTGGTATTACAAAGCATTTACTAATTAATCATAAACCCGCCAACTCTTATAATTCAAGGATTAAGATTTAATTGTCACTATGAAAAAACTTTAAAACTTGAATTGTATGAACCCTTTGATTTATTGTGGGTAGCGGTTGTAAGCCTTGACCTACTTCTGAAGAAAATTTTAGCCAACAACAATCAAAATTATGAAACGCATATTTGCAATATTATTTATTTTGCTTCTTGCGCCTCAGCAATTATATGCAGCATCAATATCATCGTTTGTTGAATATTATTTGTTACAAAAATTCCCCAAAAATATCACCAGAAATGGTGATGAATACACCATTCGCGCTAATTCAGGTAAGATAATTAAAATGCAGAATTGTAATGATTTGGTGGGTGATAAATGCGAAGGTGATAATTGGAAATATTATTCCTTACAAGATGTGATTGATAATCGATATGTGATATTTGAACTGCGGGGGCAGCATTATGAAGTTACTGACTTAAATTTGGGCAATCAAATTATCACTCGAGGATTTCCAAATTTTTCTCCGGATCGCACCAGAATTATTGCTGTTGAAGCTAATGAAATGGACGGTTCATCAATTGATCTTTATGAAATGAAAAATGGTAAATATCAATTAGTTTTTGAAAAAGGTGACGGTGAATATTATTTGCCAGAGTTTCATTCTTGGAAAAATAATGATGTAATTAGAATAGAAGATGAGCACTGGATAGAAGATAAAACCGTTCCTTTTGGACAAAGAATGGGCGTGGTTAATATGGTTTTATCTTACAATAAAAAAACAGCAAAATGGGAATGTAAAAAAACCAACAAAAAATTTCCGATCATAAAAACTGATGAAGAGGTGAATGATTTTGAAAAAAGATTTCCAGATATTAGATCATTTTTCACTGATAAAAAATTAGTGTTATCAATGCTTAAAGGTCGAGAAACCAATGTTAAATATATTAGCAAAAAATTATTTGATGATGCAAAAGTGATGCGGGCTGCTGTTAAATCCAATATTGGAAATGTTCAATATATTTCGCCACGATTAGCTGGTGATGTGAATTTTATGACATCTCTTCTAGAAATTGATACCTACACTTTTAAATATGCCTCAGAAAAATTGCGCGATGACCGAGATTTTGTACTTAAGGCATTAAGTTGGAAAAGTCGTGATCCAAACGCAAATTTTCTTTTTGTATCCAAAAGATTACAAGATGATGAGGAGCTGCTTAAAATTGTTCTTTCCAAAAATAATGGTCAAGTCCTTGTTATATCGCCAAGAATTCAGGATAAACTTGGTAAAGATAAGGAATTTGCTATCCAATTAATAAACATTAGTTGCCGAATTTTCTCGCATTTTTCAGATCAGTTAAAAAGCGATAAGGGAATTCGTTTTGCAGCAGAAAATGCATGTAAAACTCAGAGAATTTCTTTTGAAATGATTTCAGGAGAAAATTGAATCTTTTGATTTATTAAGATTGGCGATTATTATTCCCGAGGTAAATGGGGCGGTTTCAGACTAGCTTACAAAAATTAACAGAAAAGTTTTATCTATGACCCACGGGTCATAAAAAAATTCAATTAGAAATTTCAAAAATGACTTACACAATTCAAGGTAAAAATAATGTTTATGAACTAGTTATTGGGTGTGAGATTCATGCGCAGATTGCTACGGAATCGAAACTGTTTTCGCGTAGTTCTACTACTTTTGGGAGTCCGCAAAATTCGCAAGTGTCGTTTGTGGATGCTGCGATGCCGGGGATGTTGCCGGTGATGAATGAGTTTGCGGTGGCGCAGGCGGTCAAAACTGGGCTGGGGCTCAATGCGCAGATTAATTTGCGGTCGGTTTTTGATCGGAAGAATTATTTTTATGCGGATTTGCCGCAAGGTTATCAGATTTCGCAATTTTCTGATCCGATTGTTGGGGTTGGGTTTGTTGAGGTGGAGGTGCCTAATGAGGATAAGACTACTTATAAAAAACGGGTGGGGATTACGAGGTTGCATTTGGAGCAGGATGCGGGCAAGTCGATTCATGATCAGCACCCTACTCTCAGCTTGATTGATTTGAACCGTTCGGGGGTTGCTTTGATGGAGATTGTTTCGGATCCGGATATTACTACGCCGGTTGAGGCTGCGGAATATGTGAAGAAAATTCGGGCGATTGTGCGGGCGTTGAATACTTGTGATGGCGATATGGAGAAAGGGAATTTGCGGTGTGATGCCAATGTTTCGGTGCGTAAGGTTGGCGAGACGAAATTGGGAACGCGGTGTGAGATTAAGAATTTGAATTCGACTCGAAACATTGTGCGCGCTATTGAATTTGAAGCGGCGCGTCAGGTTGATATTTTGGAAAACGGTGGAAGCATTGATCAAGAAACTCGGTTGTTTGATGCAATCACCGGCGAGACTAGAACGATGCGCAGCAAAGAAGATGCGATGGATTATCGCTATTTTCCGGATCCGGATTTGCCGCCGCTGGTGATTACTTCTGAGTTTGTTGACGAGATTAGAAAAACTATGCCGGAATTGCCGGATGCCAAGAAAGCGCGCTATGTGAGTGAGTTGGGGATTTCGGAATATGACGCTAGGGTTTTGACGATGGATGCGGATATTTGTGGGTATTTTGAGAAGTTGATTGAAAAGCACGAAGCCAAGATTTGTTTGACTTGGTTGACGGTTGAACTTTTCGGGCGGATGAATAAGGCTGGGGTTGCTTTTGAGAATTTGAAAATTTCTGCGGATGATTTGATTGGGCTTTTAGATTTGATTAAGAGTGGGGAGATTTCTGGGAAGATTGCTAAGGATGTGATGGATATTATGTTTGAAACTGGCGATTCTCCTTTGAAGATTGTTGAGGAGAAAGGCTTTAAGCAGGTTAGTGATTTGGGTGCGGTTGAGAAAGTTATTGATGCGGTGATGGCGGATAATCCGGATAAATTGGCGGAATATCGGTCTGGGAAGGATAAGTTGTTTGGGTTTTTTGTTGGGCAGGTGATGAAGGAATCTAAAGGACAGGCTAATCCGAATGTGGTTAATGAGATGCTGAAGGAGAAGTTGAAATAGGAATGAACGTTAGGGTCGGGGTTACAAACCCCAACCCGCATCGGGTAGGGATCAATTAAATTTATTAACTAAATAGTTTTAATATGCCTAATTTGACTGCATCTGAACAGCGCCTCATTGCCACTTTCGCTCAGGATAATACATTTGGACATATCACCGCCATTACACAAAAAGGTCAAAAACCGGTGATTGAAGTTTTGGGTAGCAGGGATTTTCTTCATCCGGAGCGATTAATGGAAGAAGGAACTATAGGCGGCATTGGTAGCATTACTAAGCCATTTACTGCTGCAACATTGGTGAGTTTGTGGGATGCGGAATTGACGGCAAGAAAAGAGGGAAAAGCTGATGAAAATAAATTATGGTTTCCGCAAGGAATGAAGACGCCGTTAAGCCATTTTATGAGTGGATTGGAAGAGAGATTTCCTGATTGCGCTCAGTTGTTTGGCAGGATTAAGCAAGATGAACATTATCAAAATCAAGACCCAAATCAAAATATAACTCTCGAACACCTACTCAATCACAGCCACGGGCTTGGCGCTAGAAATGATGATAAATCTTGGCGGATGGTTCAAAGTACTGGCGATAGGCCGCTGACATTGCCGGAAATTGCTAACATTACTGAAAAAAGACCGGATGAAAAATTTGGAAAACATTTATATGGCAATTTTGGTTCTGATTTAGTGGCGATGATTATTGAAGTGGTGGCAAGTGCCATGAATAGAGATGTGAATAAAAAAGATATTTCTTTTGATGAGGCAGTGCACCAATATGTGCTTGATCCGCACGGGTTGAATGATACTAAAACACAAAGTGAGGCCGTGGCATTATACGCAAATCCGGCTGCAAATGTTGCTAGCGGTTATGTTTTGGCGAATCGAGATAAGGATGGTAATTGGACTCCCACTGAGGCAAATTTTAATTATAAATCCAACACTGTTGGCGGTGGCGGGCTTAAATCTTCAGTTTCTGATTTAAACAAATTTGCTTCATTATATTTTGATGCGCAAATGTTTGAAAATGATGAGGTAAAAAAAGCGGTGTTGGATGTTGAAAGTGGCGTGAATGTGGCGATGGATGGCGGTAAAAAATATGAAAAATATCATTTGGGAATAATGAAATATCCAAATGGTGAAGTTGGTCATTCCGGCAATGATTTTACATCGCAAGCAAATTTAGTGTTTAACCCAAAAACTGGCGAAACCTTTGTTGGTTTGTGGGCGGTTGAAAATATTAATTGTGTAATTTCACAAATTACATTTGGCGGCGCTTATCCTCAAGATGCCGAAATTTTAAATAATTTTGCGAAACAATTAAATAATGTTTCTTCAATATCAGGAATGGATAAAAAACCCGGCAGTGCAGAGTTTGAGCAAGCTGTTAATGAGGCGATTAACGCAGCTGAAAATAAAGATGAAATAATGCAAGCGCTTGGAAAATTTCAACAGTTGAATGAAGCAATATCAAAAAAATATCCCACTTCGCAAGATTTGGTTGATAATATTACAGGAATTATTGCGGAATTTTCTGTGCCACAAGCTAATCAAGAACAAAAAACAAAACAAATAACAGCGGGGGATTTAGGTGATTACAAGCCGGTAAAACCAGAGAAACCTCTTTTGATGACAGTTAAAATTCCTGATCGGGATGTTAAAGTTCTTGATCCGAATAATATTCCGCTGAAGGAAATTCTGGCTTTTACTCAGGAAGGTTTGGCGGTTGCGGTTGAGTATTATAATCAGAAATATAATCAGAAAGATGATCCAGAACATCCACCAAAGCATCCACCAAGAGGAGAGATTAAGCAGATTTCACTCCTTCCAAAAAGAGAAGGTGATTTTAACTTAGATTGTGAAAAGGCGAAGGAGATTCAGAATAATATTAGTAAAATTAAGGAATTGGCCAAGGATAATGGTGATTTGGATAAAGGGCAGGAAGATTTGTTGCGGTTTTTAGACAATGAACTTGATGTGGTTGAGGAGCGAATGGCAACTTGTGTGGTGGAGGGTTATCTCTCTGAGTTGCGGTCTTTTGCTGGTTTGGGCAATCAAAAAATTATATTAACTACGGCAGCCACGCAGGAAGATGGAAGTGTAAGATTGAACCACTCTAATCCCTTTGTTTTAACTGATGAGAAGCTGATATTGCTTCGGGATGATCACAGCAAATGGAGCAGAAGAATATATGACAAAATTGCTGGAGAATTGGGTGTGAAGCTGGTTTATCAATTGCCGGTTAAAGAAAAAGGTGAAGAGGGAAGAACCTCGATGCAAGGTGATGAAAGTTCGTGTCATTTTATTGCTTGTGGGGTTTTGAAAGATTTGGATGTGGAGGATATGAAAATGGTGGCTGGTTTTGAAGATGGTTATCAGCCGCTGCCAAAGATGCTTAAATATTCGCAATCGGAACGGCATTTAAGTAATGTTTTGCAAGATGAAAAATTGCGTGAATCTACTCCGGTGAAAGCTGACGGCAGATCGGTGGCTAAGTATGTTGAGGATAACAAAAAACCTGCTGTTGGAGATGAAGGGCGGGTTGGTCACAGAAGCCGGATAGGAGATAAAGCTAGACAATTTATTGGTTTGTTGGAAAAGCTTGAAACAGCTTTAGAAGGTGCCGAGCAAACGACGGGGAAGTTTGCGGCGCAGATATTGGCAGAAAGACGGCAGCAGAAATTAGAATCTGGCGGCAAAATGATTGGAGGTAAATAATGGAAGCAGAGATTATCACCAATGAAGAAGTTAAAGATTTGGTTGATGATTTTTTGGTTTATTTGGCTTCCCAGAAAAGATGTTCCAATCACACGATTGTTTCTTATCACACTGATATTTTTTATTTTTTTGCGTTTTTGAAGAATCGGTCTGGAGCTTTGGTTAGTAAGGGTGAATTGGAGAAAATTGCTGTTCAAGATTTTCGTTCTTGGTTGGTTTTTAGGAAGGAGCAAGATTTTTCTAGCGCCTCAACTGCCCGCGCTATTTCTTGCTTGAAGAGCTTTTTTAAGTTTTTGAATCGGCACAAAATTATTGCTAATAAAGAGGTTGAAAATATCAAACCACCCAAGCTGGGCAAGCCAATTCCTAAGGCGGTTGACAAAATTGACATTGATTCGATTGTGGATTTGATTGGGGAATTTTCGAAAGAAGAGTGGCTGAAAAAAAGAGATTTGGCGTTGCTGACTTTAATTTACGGGTCGGGAATGCGGATTTCGGAAGCGCTTTCGCTGACTAAAAATCATCTGGGAAATAACGGCGTGGTGGTGATTACTGGCAAGGGAAATAAGCAAAGAATGATTCCGCTTTTGCCGATTGTGGAGAAAAGGATTAATGAATATTTGGCGGTGTTGCCGCATAAAATTAATAATAATGAGCCGATATTTTTGGGGCTTAGAGGCAAGAAATATCAGGCGGCGGCGTTTGAGAAGTTGATTCAAAATATTCGGGAATTTTTGAGTTTGCCTGACACGATTTCTCCGCACAGCTTTCGGCATTCTTTTGCCACCCATTTGCTCGAAAATGGCGGCGATTTGCGCACGATTCAGGAATTGCTTGGGCATTCTAGCCTTTCAACCACGCAGCGTTACACTAAAATTGACAAGAAAAGATTATTGGAAGTTTATAATAAAGTTAGTTTGAGGTAGCACAAATTATGAAAATTATTTCGGCAATTTTAACCATCCCATTTTTGCTCTTCAGCGCAAACATTCACGCGGCAGAAATAATCTCCAGCTCGGCAGAATATAAAAATAATCGGTTTATTATTAAGGTTGTTGGCGTGGTTGAGCCTTCACCGGAGCATGTTTTTGGCGTGTTAACTGACTACGAAAATATCACCAAAATTAGCCCAAAAATTATTGAGAGTAAGATTATTAAAATTGATGGCGACACAACTATTGTTAAAACCGTTGCCAAAGGTTGTGTGTGGTTTTTTTGCAAAGAAATTGTTAACACCCAATCAACCACATCGGTGTTTGAGCAGCACATTCAATCACTAACCATCCCTTCAAAGAGCAATTTAAAATTTGGCAAAATGGTCTGGAATATTAAAGATGTGCCATTTGGAACCCAAATAGATTATTACGCCGAGATAGAGCCAGACTTCTTCGTGCCTCCATTGATCGGTGCGTATTTTATTAAAAATTCAATGCTTGCCGAAGCCAAAGCTTTTATTGACAGCGTTGAAAAACTGTCCGATCAAGATACTGATTAATAAAAAGGCGGAGCTCTTTGAAGAACTCCGCCTTTTAAATTTAGTGGTTTGGTTGGAAGAACTAGAATCCACCCATTCCGCCCATTCCACCAGGCATTCCACCGCCACCATTGCCACCACCAGCGTTTTCATCTTTAATCTCAACAATCGCAGCTTCAGTTGTAATGAGCAATGCCGCAATTGAAGCCGCATCTTGCAACGCGCTTCTAACCACTTTAACCGGATCAACAATTCCAGCTTTAAACATATCAACATATTTGTTGTTTTGCGCGTCATAGCCATAGCTTTGCTCTTTTTTCGAAGCAACTTCATTAGCCACCACCGCGCCATCAAAACCAGCATTCTCAGCGATTTGACGGATTGGCGCTTGCAAAACTTTTTTGATGATGCCAATACCAGCATTCTGGTCGTCATTATCACCTTTCAATTTATCCAAAGAAGCCGCCGCGAATAATAAAGCCGAACCACCACCAGCAACAATACCTTCTTGCATCGCCGCACGAGTAGCCGCCAGCGCATCTTCAACGCGATCTTTTTTCTCTTTAACCGCAGTTTCAGTAGTGCCACCAACTTTCAAAATTGCCACACCGCCAGAAAGTTTAGCCAATCTTTCTTGCATTTTTTCGCGATCATAATCAGAAGTTGTATCTTCAATTTGTTTTTTAATCGAAGCACAACGAGCCTTAACATCAGCTTTATTGCCCGCCCCATCAACAATTGTAGTATCTTCTTTAGTGATGATCACCTTTTTAGCCTGACCCAAACTCTCCAAACCAACTGATTCCAACTTCATGCCAATATCTTCGGAAATCAATTGACCAGCAGTCAAACAAGCCAAATCTTCCAACATTGATTTTCTTCTGTCGCCAAAACCAGGAGCCTTCACCGCCGCAACTTTCAAGCCGCCACGAAGTTTATTAACCACCAAAGCTGCCAAAGCTTCACCTTCAACATCTTCCGCCACAATCAAAAGTGGACGACCAGATTGCACTACAGCCTCAAGGATCGGCAAGATTTGTTGCAAGTTAGAAATTTTCTTTTCCACAATTAAAATGTAGACATTTTCCAACTCAACAATCATTTTTTCCGCATTAGTTGCAAAATAAGGAGAAAGATAGCCACGGTCAAAATTCATCCCTTCAACCACACTAACTTCAAACTCAACACCTTTAGCTTCCTCAACAGTGATTGGGCTTTCCGCGCCAACTGCAAAAACTGCCTCAGCAATTTTAGTACCAATTTCTTTATCACCATTTGCCGAAATGGTGCCAACTTGCGCCACCTCTTCTTGGTTGACAACTTTTTTAGCCGAAGCTTGAAGAGCTTTAATCACCGCTTCAACCGCCAAATCAATCCCACGCTTCAAATCCATCGGATTCAATCCAGCCGCAACTGCTTTGGTTCCTTCTTTAACAATCGCTTGGGCAAGAACAGTTGAAGTTGTAGTTCCATCGCCAGCAATATCATTAGTTTTAGAAGCAACTTCCTTAATCATTTGCGCCCCCAAATTTTGATAACGATCTTTCAACTCATCAATCGCCTTAGCAACCGTAACCCCATCTTTAGTAATACGCGGCGACCCAAATGATTTTTCAATCACCACATTACGACCTTTTGGCCCGAGTGTAACTTTCACAGCGTTAGCAATAATATCAACACCTTCGCAAATTTTTGCACGAGCGTCAAAACCGAATAGAATTTCTTTTGCAGACATATATTTTTAATGATTAATTGTTAATGAATAATGATTAATTGATGATGGCTAATACATCACCTTCCTTAAGGATGATCAACTCTTTGCCATCAATCTTAACTTCCGTTCCGCCCCATTTTTTAAACAAAACGCGGTTGCCAACTTTCACATCCAGCGCAACTCTTTTACCATTATTATCAAAAGCACCTTCGCCAGCAGCGATGATGATGCCTTCCATCGGCTTTTCTTGTGCAGTATCAGGAATAATAATCCCGCCTTTAGTTTTGTTTTCAGCCTCAATTCTTTCCACCAAAATATGGTCGTGTAAAGGTTTTATGTTCATTGTTTTTAAGTTATTTGGTTAATAGAAATGAAAATTAAATTTTGCGAACTGCCACTTAATAACAGTTATTTTTTTGACAAGAGTGTCTAGAAAAAAATTTTGAGGCGGGATTGTAAAATGATTCAGCAATTACTGCAACAACTCATCCAATTTTTTCTGGCGGTCCAGCTCATAAAGCTCATCACAGCCACCAATATGTTTTTCACCAATAAAAATTTGCGGAACACTTCTTCTGCCACCAGATTTAGCAATCATTGCCTCCCGCATTTGATCATCAACAATTTTGATTTCTTCAAAAGCAACTTGCTTTCTTTGCAAAAGCGCTTTGGCTTTAACGCAATAAGGACAATAGTCGGTGGTATAAATGATGATTTTAGCAGACATTAGTATTTTTGATTAGCAGAACTACTCGGATTATCACGATTGGCGCCACCATAATAAGTTGGCGGCACATAATATTGATCGCCATCATAATAAGGATATTGGTTTTGCGGCGGCATTGCATAAGGGTTGCTATAATATCTAGAAGCTGGCTGCTGATATTGGTAAGGGCTGTTGGTATAAGCCGGCTGTTGTTGATTATAATAATAGCCATCTTGACGAGCCGGAGCTGGCGCATATTGAGGTTGCTGCTGATATTGATTATAGCTTGGCTGAGAATTTTGTGCATTTTGATTACTTCCAGAAGCGCAACCAAAAAGACCAACTATGAGTATTGCTAATATTAAGTTTGTTATGTATTGAAGCAATTTATTAATCATCGTTTAAAATAAAACTAACTAAGAAAGCTGCTAATAACTTATTGGCTTCCTAGCTCGTTGATTTAATCAGTTGGTTTGTGAAATAAATTTGGCACCAAGCTGTGATGATGAAGTGCAAAAAAGAGGGTTCATTAAAACAAATATCTTGCAAATGTAAAGAATTATCACAATTCTTAAATGCAGAAATTACCAATTGTAGCATTTTACAACACTTTATAATCAAGATGCCTTCAAAGCAGCAAGATCAAGCCTTTATTAGGTTAGCATTAAATTTATCCAAAAAAAATATCGGTATAACCGCCGGCAACCCTTCGGTGGGCTGCGTGCTGGTCAAAAATCAAACCATTATATCAACTGGCGTCACCCAAAAAAACGGCATTCCTCACGCCGAAAATATTGCCATTTCAAAAGCCGGAGAAAATAGCATTGGAGCCACAGCCTATATAACACTTGAGCCCTGCTCTCACTTCGGAAAAACGCCACCTTGCGCTGATCTAATCATCAAATCCAAAATTTCCCGCGTAGTAATTGCAACCATTGATCCTGATTCAAGAGTAAATGGACAAGGAATCAAAAAGCTGCAAGAAGCCGGAATTGAAGTAATAGTTGGAATTTTAGAAGACGAGGCAAGGCAGATAAACCAAGGCTTCTTCACCGCCCGCACTTTAGGAAGACCATTTATAACTTTAAAATTAGCCACCAGCTTGGACGGAAAAATTGCCGCTAAAAACGGCGATAGTAAATGGATCACCAACGAAAAATCCCGCCAATACGCCCATTATCTGCGCGCCAAAAACGACGCAATTTTAGTTGGCGCCGCCACAATTCGCGCCGACAATCCAATGCTTGATTGCCGAATCAACGGTTTAGAAAAATATTCCCCAAAACGAATTATTTTAAGTTCCAGTTTAAATATCGATCCTGAAAGCCAAATAATTCAAAGCGCCAATTCAATCCCAACCTACATCGCAACCAATTTAGAAACTAAAAAGTTTGAAGATTTAGGAGTAAAAATTATTAATTTCAAAAATGATGATTTAAATGATTTAGCAAAAAAATTACCCGCAATGGGAATTAATAACTTGCTAATTGAAGGCGGATCTATTGTCGCCGAGCAGTTTTTAAAAGCCGAGTTGATAGATAAATTCATCTGGATCAAATCCCCAAAAACCATCGGCACAGATGGAATTGATGCAATTGCTAATTTTGATATAAACCAAATTTCTCAAAATTTTAAAATGACCAAATCAAGAAATATTGATGAAGATTTATTGATGGAATTTAACAAGCTTCAATAATCTCAAAAAACTCTTTCACATGCAAACTAGCACCACCAACTAAAAGCCCATCAACATTTTTTGCCTGCAAAATTTCCTCCGCATTTGCCTTATTCACCGACCCACCATAAACAATTTTAAACTCAGCAATATTTTTATTTTTGTGTAATTCTTTTTTAATCAACGCCGCAACTTCTTCAATTTGCTGAATAGTTGGAATCAAGCCCGAACCAATTGACCAAACCGGCTCATAAGCCACAATCAATTTCGCAATCGGCAAATCTTTAGGGATAGAATGTTCTAATTGATTGATAATAAAATCATGAAATTTACCATCTTCTCTTTGCGCCTTTGATTCACCAACACAAACAATTGGAACCAAATTTTGTTTAACCGCCGCAACAGTTTTTTTAGCAATCAAATGATCCGATTCATCATAATGTTGACGACGCTCTGAATGCCCCAAAATCACATACCAAGCCCCACAATCTTTCAACATCTTAGCACTAATTTCGCCAGTGAAAGCACCTTTATCATGCGAGTTACAATCTTGCCCACCAAGCTTGATAATTCGCAGCTGCGCAATTAATTTTTCCAATTTCTCTTCTTCAATTTGCTCAACATTACTGTGCATTTTTTCAATCTCTTCAAACTCATTTTCAATGAGCAAACCGTCAATATAATCAATCATTACTGAAGGCGGACAAAGCACAATTTCCGGCAAAGTTTTTAAACTTTTCTGCGCCAATTTTTGACTCAAATTTTCCACCCAAATTTGCGCTTCGTCAAATGAGCTATTCATCTTCCAGTTAGCGATAATTATTTTTCTGTGCATATTGATTTTCCTAGTTTTTGTAAGATTGATTTAAGTTCGTCATCTTGAATTATTGTCGTTGTTTTGGCAATAAAATTTTCTTGAGCATTACTGAGTTTGTGATCAATTTTTTGCTGCTCTGCTGCTAAAATTTTTGGCTCTTGAACAATACGAATTTCGCTCACAACTTTATAGCCATAATAAGCGGCAATGTTCTCAGTGATTTGGTTGGAGCTGGCTTCCAGATAAAAAGCGATTGATGAATTATTAGCGCCAATCGTCAAAACGCCATTAGCTTTTTTATTCTTTTCAAATTTAATTTTCTTGGGAAAACAAAATTGCCAACATTTTTCACCAACAATTTGTTGCCAATTTTTATTCAAATTATTAATCACCAAAAAATCATCTTTCTTTTTGGCAAAAACTGGTTTTAAAATTTGGCTGATATTTTTTTCAAGAGATTTGAAACCTTGATTTATAAGGCTATTTTGCTTCATCTGACTTTGTACTTTCTTCCACATTTTGCGGCTCATCCGGCAAATATAATTTTCCTTTTTTGCCGCAAGCAGTTAGAGAAATTGCTAATAGAGTTAGAATTATTATGGAGTTTTTCATTTTATTTTCTGATTCGCAATGTCGTAAATGTCCTAATTTAAGTTAAGACCACCAAATCCACTCGGTGTCATCCCCGACTTGATCGGGGATCCAGAAAATATCGAAACAAAAACTGGATCC
>JAZKFV010000016.1:0-32748 GCA_040386195.1 Pseudomonadota bacterium
ACCGGCGCAGCTATTTATTCTTGGAAACCCAAAGAAGAAATAGCTCAGTTTTTTGTCAATAAATTTATGGCAAAATATCCGGCTTTGAAACGATATCAACCCGAGCAAGAAAGGTTGGAATCGTTTTGCCGGAACTCATTAACGTCAAATTATCTGGTTAATAATTACATTATGAATTTATTAAAATCAGAAGATATTGACCAAAATTTTATTGGATTGCAATTGCTATACGCTAGAGCGCAGAATGATAGCGCATCAATCCACAAGGTGTTTTGTCATATGTTTTTGCTTCAATCGAAAACTTTTCAAACTGTCGAAGATTTTATTGACCAACCTAATCAACTTTTAAAGGATCTCAAACAAAAATTTTCTCAACAAAAAATTGCTCAAGACGCTTGTGAATATTTAGGAAAAAGTCTTGAAATCAATTATAAATTAATTTTGAAATGGGCTTATTTTTGTGCTGTTATGGAAAAAAATAAAAAGTTTATCAAGGATATAGAAGACAACTATGCTTTTGCCAAGCCAGATCTACCGCTCATATTATTTTTTGCTATTTATTATACTCCAAGAATTTTAATCACAGATTTTTTAAAGCAACTCACCCCAGAGCAAAAGAATCAAATTGCTGATTTTAGAATCGATGAAAAAACTATTTTGGAATACATCTTTGAGATTGATGATAAAGAATTAATAAAAGCCATACTGAATGGTTTTGATAATGATGAAATTGCAGGAAATTTTCTTGATAAGATGTGGAAAGAAGCCTGTTATTCCTTTAATCCAAAAAATATAAAACTTGTTTTGGATGTTTGTGATGACGAAAAGAAAATGGAGTTTATTACGTGTGGAGAAGATTTGTTATCAATTGCTCTTGGGTCAAAGGATAGATCAGATGGCGTAGAGTTGCTGAAAATTATTTTTAATGTCTATGGTTGTGATTATGAATATATTCTTGAGATGCTTAAACGAGTTATCGCTTTTGATAGGCCAGAGTTTTTAGAAGCTGTTCCAGATGGCCTTAGTCAAGAAGATAAGATGAAGATTTTCTCATCGGATACTATAGTTGGGCACTCATTGAGGTATATTTTTGTAAGTTCTGTTAAGGAGTGGATAATGGATTTTGTGGTTGATAATTTTGTTGTGAATGATCGCAATAGAGAGATCTTTTTTGAAAGGCTAGTTTTAAATGGTGGGTCGTTAAAAAATCTTATCGATCAAGAAAAATTTAAAGCTATTGGATTTTTATATAAAGTTGGCGTCAAAATTCCTGATTTGGAAAAGAATGAAGAGTGTAGAAGATCGGTAATTCAAACTATGATTGGAGACTTAGCTGGTCTTAAAGAAGTTGCTGATCAAGAATTTTGTTTAGGAAAAATATTTAAATTAGCCACAAAGCAAGATCTTGAAGTTGAGACAATTCAACAATCTTTAAATACTTACGCTAACTCAGGATCAACTGCAGAGGATTTGAAGCAAAGAGTGAATGATAAAATAAATAAGCCCTTAACAAATCTAGTTAGAAGAGATCTGGATGGAATACAATCTCGCCGATCACGAGTTGTCGATTCAACCCACAATCCAGCAATAAGTTCGCCAAGATAAGGAAGATCTTAAAATTGGGGGAAAGTGGTTTCTCAAATTGGGAAGAATTGATGATTATGGGATAGCCTTTATTGCAAACCCCAGTCTTAATTTTTTAAGAACTCTTGATTTCCCGACCTTCCAAAAAAATCTTTTTTATCAACTATTTTGAGCTTTTAGTCACTTACTTTTTGAAGATTGCCTGTTTAACTGACCCGCAAAATTTCTACTTATAAGATTTCACCAAACAATATTGCATCACATCGGTTCTTTGCCCATAGAAACCGGCAGCACAATAGGCTAGATAGAATTGCCATTTGCGGATGAATTCTTGGTTGAAGCCCAAAGTTTTTATCGCGCTTAAATTGTTGTTAAAATTTTCTAGCCAGAGTTTGAGAGTTAAAAAGTAGGATTGGCCGAAGGCGAATTCGTTATCAACTTTTAAGCCTTGCGAAGCGGCGAGGTGAGTGAAGATTGATTTGGAAGGTAAAACGCCGCCGGGGAAAATATGTTTTCTGATAAAATCGGCGGTGGTGGAATATTTTTCGAAGATGTCGTCTTTAATGGTGATGGTTTGAATTATTGCTTTGCCGCCTTCATTTAAGCTGCTTGACACCTTCTTGAAATATTCGCCCCAATATTCTTTGCCAACCGCTTCAAACATTTCAATGGAAACGATATTGTCGAATTTTTGAGTCTCGTGGCGATAATCTTGCAGGGCAATTTCGCCTTTTAAATTCTGAGCTGATAAGCGTTTTTGGGCAAAGTCGGCTTGTTTGGTTGACAAAGTTAAGCCTTTAACAAATTGATCTTGTTTGGCGGCTTCTTCCATAAATCCGCCCCAGCCGCAGCCAATTTCTAAAATATTTTTACCGGCATTTAAGTTGCTTAAAATGCGTTGATATTTATTTTTTTGCGCCAAATTTAAATCAGCTTTTTGATCAAAAATTGCTGAAGAATAAGTCATTGAAGGATCAAGCCAAATCTGATAAAACTCGTTGCTGATGTCGTAGTGAAAACTGATATTTTTCTTGCTGCCCGAAAGAGTATTTTTGTTGAATAAATTTTTCACAAAACCCAAAAAGGAAAAGAAAATATTGCCGTGAAAAATCTCTTCCAAATGTTCTTGATTAACCACAAAAAACGAGAGCAGGGCGATTAAATCGTCGGTTTCAAACCAGCCATCCATATAGCTTTCGCCAAAACCAATATCGCCATATTTCACCACCGCATCGATTAAAGCCCAATCTTTGATAACAATATTAGCCTTTAAATCAGAGGCGGGATCGCCAATTTCAATTTTATTATGTTCGGGAGTTGTGATTTCTAAATATCCGGTTTGAGCTTTTTGTAAATAATCGAAAATTCTATGTTTGAGCATTTTTGGAAACGGTTAAATTGTTATTTAATTTGGGCGGCAAAGGATGATATTTTGCACCTTTAAAAACCCATAATTTGAAGGCTTGTAAATGAATTAGAAAAATAGTTTTAAACATTAAAAACGGCATTTTGAGCAAACTTAAAATTAGATTTTTATCGGTTAATTCTTGATATTGGCATTTCAGCGAAGTTGCTAGTTGCAGCTGGTTTTCTACATAATAGTTAATATAAAAATCGAGTTGATTTTCTTTCAAAGCAAAACGAAATTTGTAATCACCTTTATTTTCAAAAAATGGTGAAACATGAAATTCTTTTTTAGCGCCAAGCCATTGATTTGACCCAATCGGCGTTAGGTTTTCGTTAAATAATAAATAAGAATGTTTTTGTTTAAAAGTGTTGCGCACTTCCACCAAAGCGGCGATCAAATTTTCTTCTTCATCAAAACCAAGCCAGAAACTGGCTGGGTTGAAGGCGTAGCCAAGAATTCTTGGGTGAGAAATTAGGATTATATTTTTGATATTGGAAATTTGGTTTTGGCTGAATATTTGCTCGATTTGATTTTTAGCATCGTCATTGCGAGCCGAAGGCGTGGCAATCCAGTTTTTATTTTTTAGAGCTTCTGGATTGCCGCGTCGCAACTGCGTTGCTCCTCGCAATGACGGGGTTGTAATATTGTGATCAACATCAAAAAAACTAAACAAGTTAAAACGATTAAACGAAAAAAATCGTTCCTTTAACTTCTCTTTAAAACCCAGCGGCAAATAAAAATATAAATTATCATATTCAAAGCGATTGGCTTTTGGCGCAGTTCTGGCGTGCATTACTTTGCCTTGAAGCAGCATTGGTTTTTGAGGAAGATTTATTTTTGCCAACTTGCTTTTACTCCTAATTGGTTGGCAACATTTAAAGCGGAAAGTAAGCCATCTTCGTGAAAGCCATATCTGAAATGAGCGCCGCAAAAATAAACTCCGCGGTTTCCTTGAATTTCGGGTAATTGTTCTTGAGCAGAAATTGCTTCTAAATCAAAAATTGGGTGAGTGTAATTGTAAGTTCCAAAAGTCAATTCGTCTTTGATTTTAGTGGTTGGATTAAGAGTTACAAAAAGTGGAAAATTGCTGTCGATATTTTGCAGATTATTCATCCAATAGGTCAAACTCACTTGGTTTTCTTGATTGGCGGATAAATAAACCCAACTTGCCCACGCCTTTTTGTTATTAGGCATTTGCGAAAAATCACGATGCAAAACTGCTTGATTTTGGCTATATTTAAATTTGCTCAAAATTGCTTTTTCATCTGAATTGGCATCTTGCAAAATCTGCAAAACCTCATCGCCGTGACAGGCAAAAATTACTTTATCGAATTGATATTGTTGATCGTTCTGATCAATCACAGTAAAGCTAGAATCAGCATTTTGAAAAACTGTTTTAACGCCACAATTTAATTTAATTTTATCAGCAAAATTTTGAGTTGCTCTTTTAACATATTCTTTTGAACCACCCTCAACTGTGTGCCATTGCGGTTGCTGAGTAATTGTTAAAAGTCCGTGATTATAAAAAAATCTTAAAAAAGTTTTGGCTGGATAATTTTTCATCAACTCCACTGAACAACTCCAAATTGCTGCGGTCATTGGCAGCAGATAATATTTTTTGAAATATTCACCAAGATTCAAAGAGTTAATAAAATTTTCTAAAGTTTGATCGTCAAATTTTTCTGCTTCAACAATTTTAATTGCCGCTTTATTGAATTTGGCAATATCGAAAAGCATTTTCAAAAATTGCGGTTTAAATAGATTTTTCTTTTGCGCGAATAAACCAGAAAGGCTTTGCCCGGAATATTCCAAGCCATTTTTAATGCTGATTCCAAACGACATTTGGCTTTTGGAAATTGGCACTTTGAGCTCTTCAAAGAAAGGTTTGAGATTGTCGTAAGTTTTAAAATTATAAACAATAAAACCAGTATCAACATTGATGGTTTGCCCAGCATAATCAATGGTTGCGGTGTTTGCGTGTCCGCCAATATAATGGTTTTTTTCAAACAAAGTTAGGTCATATTTTTTGTTTAAAAAATACCCACAGCCAATGCCGGAAATGCCTGAGCCGATAATTGCAATTTTCATTGAATTTTTTGATTTGGAAAAGCCGCAGATTTTGCTGAAAGACAAATAAATTAACAAGTGAATATTTGTTCTGATTTGGGATTTATTTTTATTAACAGAAAATCTTTGAAAATTAATATTGCCCATTTATTATCTACGCGGCTTGTCTTTATTGGACATAGCCTAATTACTAATCAAAAAATATATCTGTGAAACAAAACTTCGATAGAAACTTCGACAAAACTCCTGGTAAAAATTTTAAAATTAACGACCAAATTAAAGTTAAAGAAGTGAGGCTGATTAACGAAAATGGTGAGATGGTTGGTGTGACTGAAATATCCAAAGCCTTGGCTATGGCGGTTGAAGCTGGTTTAGATCTGGTTGAAGTTTCTCCCGGCGCTGAGCCGCCAGTTTGCAAAATCGCCAATTTTGGCAAGATGAAATATGAGATGCAAAAGAAAGCGGCAGAAGCGAAGAAAAAACAAAAAGTTGTTGAAACCAAAGAAATCAAGCTTTCAATCAATATCGGCAAAGGTGATTACGACATTAAAATGAAGCACACTATTAAATTTATTGAGAAAGGCGACAAAGTTAAAATTTCGATCAAAATTAAAGGTCGAGAAATGTCGCATTTAGAATTAGCGGAAAAGATGATGGCTAATGTTACTGAAGATGTTTCGGCGGTTGCCAAGTTTGAATCTAACCCAAGGCTAGAAGGCAGACAAATGACTGGCATTCTGATTAAAAAATAAATTCTCTAAATTCATTTAATTCATTTTAGTTTTTCAATATGCAAGAAATGCAAGCTATTACTAATCAAGTTCTTCAATTTGCCGCTAAAAATCAAAAAACTTCTGACCCGCTTTTGGCGGAATATATCAAAATATTTTTTTCTGGATCAGTTGGTAAGGATTTTGCTGAATATAAGATTGCTGAATTATTTAGTTTAGCATCTGCCAATTTTGAATTTTTTAGCCAAAAACCTGCTGATAATTTTAAAGTTAAAATTTATAACCCCACTAAAGAAAGAGAGGGTTTTGAAGTTGGCTACACCGTCATTGACATTCTTAATGATGATATGCCATTTCTGGTTGATTCAGTTGTGATGCAATTTGATAATCGCGGCATTGAAATTAAAAATATTATTCACCCAATTTTAACTACTAAAAGATCTAAAGACGGCAAAATTATTTCTTTTTTTAAAGAGCACGATCAAGCCAATGAATCGGTAATGCAATTGCATTTAGCCAAAATTTCTGAAGAGGAAATTTCTGAACTTGAAACTCGCTTAAAAGAAGTTTTACACACCGTTAAAATGGCAGTTTCAGATTGGTCAGCAATGATTGATCTAGCAAAAAAATCAAGTCAAAATTTACATTCTCAAAGCGTTAATATTTCTAGCTCTAAAAATGCTAATAATGTTAATTTTGATGTCGCTGAAGCGGTTCATTTCATTGATTGGACAATAGACAATAAATTTATTTTCTTAGGTGCAATTGAGTTTGATATTGAAGTTAAAAATGGTGAATT
Organism: Pseudomonadota bacterium; assembly: GCA_040386195.1. Taxonomy (GTDB): domain Bacteria; phylum Pseudomonadota; class Alphaproteobacteria; order Rickettsiales; family UBA1997; genus JAJTCH01. Next base: position 6,590 of record JAZKFV010000016.1, read on the forward strand.
TAGCTATACAGAAGTTGCGAATAGTCGGCTTGGAACTTACAAATCAAATTATGCCATTACCAAACCAACTATTGTTAATGTTTCTTCAGGTGAAATTGAAGATGTTGTTAAAAATCCATATTTGGTTGAGATTCTTAAATCGCGTTATAAATCACAAATTCACCGCAATTCCAATGCCGAAAGAATTAGGATCCAAAAATTTGATAATAACGGCAAAGTGATTGGTGAATATCGCTTCATCGGTCTTTTCACTTCTTCAGTTTATTATCAAAATCCCAAAGCAATTCCAATTGTTCGTAAAAAAATTGAACAAGTTATCACTAATTCCGGCTATAGCAAAAACAGTTCCAATTTTAAAGATTTGCTGTCCACACTTGAATCTTATCCGCGAGATGAATTATTTCAAATTGAGCAAGATGACCTTTTGAGAATTGCGGTTGGAATTGTGGCAATTTCTGGTCGCTCATTGGTGAGAATGTTTGTTCGCAACGATAAATTTTTTCGTTTTGTTAGCTGCTTAGTGTTTATTCCGCGCGACAATTTTAACACTTCACTTAGAGAGAAAATTCAGAACTTGATTGCCAATTCTTATAAAGGTGAAATTTCCGATGTTTTTGTTCAAATTGCTGATTCTAATTTAACCAGATTGCATTTAGTAGTTAGAACTGACAAAGGAATTCCTGAAATTGATAATGATGTTTTAGAACAAAAATTAATCAAACTTTGTCGTCTTTGGAATGATGAATTCAAAGATGAGGTAACTGCTAATTTTTCTAGTCAGGAAGCTAAAAAAACTATTGATCTATATCATAATGCTTTTTCAGTTAGCTACACTAACCGCTTTGATTCCAATGATGCGGTAATTGACATCAAACATATTAATGCCAGCCTTGCTTCAGGAAATATCACTTGTGATTTATACCAAACTAAAGAAGTTGCTAAAGATGTTGTTGAGTTAAAACTTTATAGCCCGGAGAAAAAATTATTACTTTCCAACATAATGCCAATTTTGGATAGTTTTGGCTTTAATGTTGTGTTGGAGCACACCTATTCAGTATCGCCAAAAAAGAAAAAGGATGTTTGGATTCACTATTTTAACCTTAATTTAAGTTCTGCTTGCGATAAATTAACTGATGAAATTAAAAAGAATTTTATTGAAACGATCAGTAAAATTTGGTCAGAGGAAACTCGAATTGGTCATTTAAACCGCCTGGTTGTTGCTTCTGATTTAGATTGGCGCCAAATTTATTTACTCAGAGCTTATAGCAAATATCTTTATCAAATTGGTTTAAGATATAGCCAAAACCACCTTTCTGATGTTTTGGTTAAATATCGTGATCTAACTAAATTATTAGTCGAACTTTTTGAAACAAAATTTGATCCTGAATTTGAAGGTGATCGCGCTAAATCAATCAGCAATATTTCTAGCAAAATTAAAGATGGTTTAAGCAAAGTTTCTGATATTGCCGAAGATGCGGTGATTAGAAAATTTTTTAATATTATTGATTCTACGCTTAGAACTAACTTTTACCAAAAAACTGTTGATGGCAAAAATAAAGATTATCTCTCATTTAAATTAAATTCCGCCAAAATTTTGGATATGCCTTTACCGGTAATGTATGCCGAAATTTTTGTCTATGCGGTAAAAGTTGAAGGTGTTCATTTGCGTGGTGGTAAAGTTGCTCGCGGCGGCTTGCGCTGGTCAGATCGTCATGATGATTTTAGAACTGAAGTTTTAGGCTTGGTAAAAGCGCAGATGACTAAAAATGCGGTGATCGTTCCAGTTGGTTCTAAAGGCGGTTTTGTAGTTAAAAAATCCACCGAAGGATTGACCAGAGAACAAATTTTAGAAAACGGTATTGATGCTTACAAAACTTTTTTAAGAGGTCTTTTGGATTTAACTGATAATGTGATTGATGGCAAAATTGTTAATCCTCAAAATGTTATTCGTTATGACGATAATGATCCTTATTTAGTTGTTGCTGCCGATAAAGGCACGGCAACTTTCTCAGATATTGCCAACGGTATTTCTGCTGAATATAATTTGTGGCTTGGTGATGCTTTTGCTTCAGGCGGATCAGTTGGATATGATCATAAAAAAATGGGCATCACTGCTAAAGGTGGATGGGTAGCGGTTAAAAGACATTTTGCTGAAATAGGAACCGACATTCAAAATCAAGATTTTACCTGCGCTGGTATTGGTGATTTATCCGGAGATGTTTTTGGCAACGGAATGTTATTATCTAATCACATCAAGCTAGTTGCCGCCTTTAACCATTTGCACATCTTTATTGATCCCAATCCAGACACTTCACTCTCATTTAAAGAGCGAGAAAGAATGTTTAATCTGCCCAGATCAAGCTGGTCTGATTATGACAAGTCAAAAATTTCCCAAGGTGGTGGAATTTTTGAAAGAAGTGCCAAAACCATTACTTTATCAACCCAGGCAAAACAAGCTTTGGCAATTGATAAAGATGAATTAACTCCTAATGAATTAATATCTTTAATCTTAAAAGCGCCAGTCGATTTATTGTGGAATGGCGGAATTGGCACTTATGTTAAAGCCAGCGACGAAACTCACTTAGATGTTGGCGATCGAGTCAATGACGCTTTGCGCATTAATGGCGCTGATTTAAAATGTAAAGTTGTTGGTGAAGGCGGCAATTTAGGCTTTACCCAAAAAGGTCGTATTGAAGCTTCTTTAAATGGCGTCAGAATGAACACTGATGCAATGGATAACTCAGCTGGTGTTGATTGTTCGGATCACGAAGTCAACATCAAAATTGCTATGACTGCCGCAATGAAAGCCGGCAAAATTTCATTAGAGGAAAGAAATAAAATTCTTGAACAAATGACTGATGAAGTTTCTGAATTGGTCTTGGCGGATAATAAAAACCAAACTGGCGCAATTTCAACTTCATATTCTCAAGGCTATTTAAATCTAGGCAATCAAGCACATTTTTTAAATAGTTTAGAAAAATCCGGCGCATTAAATCGTGCAGTTGAGTTTTTGCCAACCAATAAAGAGATTGCCAAAAGACAAGGTGATAAAGTTGGAATGACGCGTCCGGAATTGTGCGTGATGTTGGCTTATAGTAAAATGGATTTATATCCGCAAATTCTTGCTTCTAATTTAGTCACCGACCCATATTTAGCGCCAGATTTATTCAGCTATTTTCCTAAATTATTACAAGAAAAATTCCCTGATGAAATCAAAAATCATCAGCTGCGCTCAGAAATAATTGCCACCAGCCTTACTAATTCAATAGTCAATAAAGCGGGAATAACTTTTGTTAATCAAATTGCCAGCGATACCGGTTTCTTGCCGGTTGATGTTGTGCGTTGTTTTGTTGTGGTTTGTGATTCTTTTGGTCTTGATGAAATCTGGAATGAAATTGATCAACTCAGCGGCAAAGTTCCTTCCGCCATTCAAGCGCAAATGTTTTTCACTATTAACAAACTTTTAGAAAGAGGAGTGGTTTGGTTATTGCGTCATCAACAAAAAATTACCATCTCAACTGCCATTATAAAATATGGCGCCATCATTAAACAACTTTATGAAATTCTTGATGATATTTTGGCGAGCGCTTCTCAAGATTCATTTAACAAAAAAATTAAACGTTATACTGACGCTAATGTTCCGGTCGATTTATCAAGAAAAATTGCTGCTATGGATCCTTTAGCCTCAGCCTTTGATATTGCTGAAATTGCCAGCCAATCTGATTTAAATATCAAAATTATCGCCTGCATTTATTTTGAAGTAGGAACTAGATTTGATTTAAAATGGCTGAGAAGTAAAGTTGCCGGCAGTAATGTTGATAGCTATTGGCAAAAACTATCCTTAAAAACTATTTTGGAAGATTTGTATAAATATCAAATGAAAATTGCTAAACATGTGGTTGATTTTAACTGTATTAATAAAGATTCCTGCCCAATTGCAAAATCATTAGATTACTGGATAAAACATCATGGTTTTATGGTGCAAAGATATGACGGCTTTGTCTCCGAGTTAAAAGAGCAAGTTAATCCGGATTTATCAATGTTTGTCGTTGCTTTAAATCGAGTAAGAGCATTAATTTAATTTACCTTTGCGGTCGTGGCGGAGTTGGTAGACGCGCAGCGTTGAGGTCGCTGTTCTGTTAAAAGAGTGGAAGTTCGAATCTTCTCGACCGCACCAAAATTTATTACCTATAATTAATTCACAAATCACAAATGAAGATTCTCGCTTTAAAAGAAACTGCTGATAATGAAAAAAGAGTTGCGGTTACGCCGGATTTAATTTCTAAATATAATAAATTTGGTTACGAAGTTCTGATCGAAACTGGCGCTGGAATAGGCTCAAATGTGAGTGATGAGGATTATAAAAATGCCGGAGCAACCATTATTGATGACATCACTAAAATTATTGCTGATGTTGATATAATTTTAAAAGTTCAAGCGCCAAATGAATCAGAAATAAAACAATTATCTAGCTGCAAAAAAAATGTTGTTTTGGTGGGAATGCTTAATCCCTATCAAGATAAAAATAAATCCTATCAAAATTTAGCAATTCAAGCTTTTGCTGCCGAACTTTTTCCACGCATCACCAGAGCGCAATCGATGGATGTTTTATCTTCACAAAGTAATTTGGTTGGTTATCGCGCAGTGATCGATGCGGTTGCTGAACTTGATATTGCTGTGCCAATGATGATGACTGCTGCCGGAACTATCACTCCTGCTAAAATTATGATTTTGGGCGCCGGCGTTGCTGGCTTACAAGCAATTGCTACCGCCAAAAGATTAGGCGCAGTTGTAACTGCTTTTGATGTTAGAGCGGCCGCTAAAGAACAAGTTCAATCGCTTGGTGCAAAATTTATTGAAGTGCCGGCTGATGAAGATGGGCAAACCAAAGCTGGCTATGCCAAAGAAATGTCGGAAGAATATAAGAGGAAACAAGAGCAAGTAATTTTTGATAATATTATCAAACAAGATGTGGTCATTGCCACCGCTTTGATTCCGGGAAAACCAGCTCCAAAATTAATCAGCGAAGCAATGGTTAAAGCAATGAAATCAGGCGCTATAATTGTTGATATTGCGGCGGTGAATGGTGGAAATTGTGAATTAACTAAAAGTGGAGAAGTGATTGAAAAATTTGGCGTTAAAATTATCGGCTATGATAATTTTCCTAGTCGCATTGCCAAAGATGCTTCCAAACTTTACGCCAAAAATCTTTATAATTTTGTTGAATTAATTACCGATAAAGAAGAAAGAAAAATTAATATCAATTTAGAAGACGAAATTATTAAAGCGGCATTGATATAATCATTAAAATTTATGGTCAAAAAATTTAGCTATCTTTGTGATTTTGGTGGCAAAAAACACCCTGTAACTTTCTACATTGGTGATGCCGCAAAAGGTAATCATCCAATTGGTTTTCAAAGTAACTGGCTTGCCAAAGAGCGTGGCGGCTCGGTTCCCAAAGATTTAATGGATTCTTTGATGAGATTAAAAGAAATTTCTGATGCGCAAAAAGTTTCTTTTGAAGATCTTTGTGAATATGTCATTAACGAAATTCAACTTTCCCAAAATCCATCCAAAACTCCAATCGAAGAAAAACCTCAATGACAAAACAACATATAGCCGTTTTGATGGGCGGCTGGAATTCTGAACGAGAAGTTTCACTTAGAAGTGGCGAGGCGGCTTATAACGCTTTGCTGGAGCTTGGTTACCGAGCAACTAAAATTGATTTTGATCGCAATATTGTTGCGCGGTTGGCTGAGGTGAAGCCGGATATTGTTTTTAACGCTCTTCACGGTCGCTACGGCGAAGATGGTCGCATTCAAGGTTTGCTCGATATTCTCAATATTCCTTACACTCATTCCGGCATTGTTGCTTCGGCAATTTCAATGGATAAGGTTTTGACTGATAAAATTTGTTCAACAGTTGGAATTAAATCTCCTGATTTTGCTTTGATTAAAAAAGGCGACAATGAAAATAATAAAAAAATTCTCTTTGAAACAATCGGCAAACCTTTTGTGATCAAGCCAATCAATGAAGGATCAAGTGTTGGTGTGCAGGTGATTTTGGAAAATGCACCTTTTAATTTAGATAATTTTGACTGGCAATATGGCGATGAAATGATGGTTGAAAAATATATTGCCGGACAAGAAGTGCAGGTGGCGATTATGGATAACAAAGCGCTCGGCGCTATTGAAGTTCGTCCAAAACATTTGTTTTATGATTACGAATGTAAATATACCGCCGGTATGACTGATTACATTATGCCCGCCGAAATTCCCGCCGATAAATATCAAGAACTTTTAGATTTAGCTTTAAAAGCTCATAAAATAGTTGGCTGCTCAGGAGTTAGTCGGGTTGATTTTATTTTGAACAATAAGAATGGCGGCGATAATCAATTTTATTTTCTTGAAATCAACACCCATCCTGGTTTCACCGCCACATCCTTAGTTCCTAAAATTGCTAAATATCAAGGAATTTCTTTTGCTCAAATCGTTGAATATTTAGTCTCTTCAGCCAAATGCGGAATATAAGAATTAATAAAATCAAAGCTTTTATAATCAGCCGCCCAGCAATTCGTTTTGCGCGGCTGTTTTTTTATAATCAAATTTTTCCTTATTTTAAATATTCTTTTTATTTTTTCGTTGTTTTGGCGGCAATGATTTTAATTTATTTGGCAATTTTTAAAAAATCACAATTAGAACAAATTAAAGAACGAACAATTCGCTATAGCTATAAAATCATCAATTTTGGACATAGCTATAATAAAATTAAAATTAGCGGTAATGAAAAAACCAGCTACGAACAAATTGCTAAACTTGCCAGAGCTCATCTTGCTGCAGATGACGATATTAACAACCAAGAAATGATCGAATCATTAAAAAGTGAAATTGAAAAACTGCCTTGGGTTGATGAGGTGGTGATCAGCGTTAGCTTGCAAGATAGTTTAAATATTCACATCAAAGAGCATCAGCCTTTTGCAATCTGGGAAGATAGTCAAAAATATATCGTCAGCAAAACCGGCAAAATTATCGCCGTAGATAATCTGGAAGATTTTGGCAGCTTAATTATTCTCACTGGCAACAATGCTTATAAAAATGTTAAATCTCTTTTTAATATTTTAGCGATTGATCCTGAAGTCAGTAAAAATATTTATTCCGCAACTTGGGTTGGCGGCCGAAGATGGGATGTGCGCTTTGAAAATGGTTTGTTGGTAAAATTGCCCAGCAGCAATAGCGACAATGATATGAGCTATGCTTGGGATAGTTTGATCAAAATTTATAATATGCCCGGAGCTTTGCTTGGGCTCAAAGCGGTTGATTTAAGAATTGCCAAAAAAATTTATTTGGAATATGATGACCGCACTACCAAAGAATTGAAATCTTTCTCTAACTAAAACTAATTAAAAATGCGAATCAGAATTAACATCAGCTTGAAAAAAGGTGTACTTGATACTCAAGGCAAAGCAATTGAAAATGCTTTGAATAAAAATTTAGGCTTTCCCCAAATCTCCGGCGTGAGACAAGGCAAGCAACTAGAAATGGAAATTGCTGAGACTGATATGAATAAAGTTGGGCAAATTGTTGATGAAATTTGTGATAAACTTTTAGTTAATAAAATCATCGAAAACTATTCTTTTGAGGTAATAAAATAATATGCGCGCAGCAGTTATAGTTTTTCCAGGTTCTAATTGTGATCGCGATGCGGTAAGTGCATTAGAAAAAGTTGGAAGTAAAATTGAAAAAGTTTGGCATCAGGAAACTTCACTGCCGAATGATTTAGATTTAATCATTGTTCCGGGTGGTTTTTCTTATGGTGATTATTTGCGCAGCGGCGCGATGGCTGCCATTTCGCCGGTGATGAATGAAATTAAAAAAGCGGCAACGCAAGGTGTGAATGTTTTGGGAATTTGCAACGGCTTTCAAATTCTAACTGAAGCTGGGTTATTAGACGGAGTTTTGCTGCAAAATAAAGGTGGAAAATTCATTTGCAAAACTGTCAATTTGCGGGTTGAAAATAATCAAAGCAACTTCACATCTTCTTATCAAAACAGCCAAGTAATCCAAGTTCCTATCGCTCATATGGACGGCAATTATTTTGCTGATGCTGACACTTTAAAATCACTTGAAGATAATAACCAAATTGCTTTTCGCTATTGCAATGAATCTGGGCAAGTTGGCGATTTATCAACTCCTAACGGCGCAATTAATAACATTGCCGGCATTTTCAACAAATCCAAAAATATTTTAGGAATGATGCCACATCCAGAAAGAGCGATTGATCCGCAAACTGGCTTGGTTGATGGTTTAAAAATGTTTGAGGGGCTAATAAATAAATTCTAAAACCTGAGTAAATTTTTTTAATTCACCACATTAAAATTATGTTAAAATTCACTAGCGGCTTTGTTGCTGCAATCTTATTTTTTATTACCCAATCTTTTGCCCTTGACATTTCGTCAATTCAAACTGGCAATATCAATTTAGGAACCAGCCCTTCAGCAATTCTCAACCTTAATAATGGCGGCGTTCTCAATGGCAATTTGACGATGGGCAATTCTGAACAAATTACCAATTTTAATGGTGGAGTTTTAAACGGAACTATTAATGGCGCCGGAAAAGTGGTGATTTTTGCCACCACTAATTTAGGCGGAAATATTGGCGGTAGCACGGCGATTACAGCTTTAAATATTAATTCAATTTTAAATACCAACACCAGAAATATTACCACCACCACAATTACAATTGCTGATAACGGCACTTTGAATTATGGCGGCGGAACTTTGGTAGCAGAGATTCAAGGAGAAAGATCGGGAGTTGGTAATTTTGTTTTTAATAACACCAAAACTGCTAATTTTAATATTGGGCAAACCAATCAACTCGCCAACATTAATATTGTTGATTCAATCACCGTAACCTTGGGCGGCAATATTGCTGCAACCGCAATTAATATTGGCAATGGCAATAGCGGCAGACTCAAATCAGACGGCAAAAATATTAGTGCCAGTAATATTAATCTTGCTCAAGGCGCAATTTTAGAAATTAGTTCCGGCAGTTTAATTAACGGCGCAATCAATGGTAATGTGAGCGGCAATGGCATTGTCCAATTTTCAGGAAGTTCCTTCACTCAAAATAATTCTCTAGGCGCAACAATAAAATTAGCTCAAATTTTAATATCTAACGAAACAACTCTAAATATTAACGACGATGTAATTTTTAATGCCGATGATATAACCATTGGCGAAGGCTTAAGCGGTGCAATTGGTGCGCCGGTTTTAAACCAAAATAACGGCACAGTTGGAGCTGATTTGAATTCACAAATTCGCCTCAACACTGATTCAACTTTTAATTATAATGGCGGAATCATCAACGGCACAATTCGCGGCACTTCTTCTAATAAAGGCACGCTGAATATTAATCACGATTACACCAATAATTTTGAAATAGGAAAAAGTTTTGACTTGGCAAATTTGAATATTGCCAACGGCAAAACTTTGACCGCCAACGCCAATATTTCTGCCAATAATATTAATGTTGCTGGTAATTTAAATTTAAGCAGCTCTGCAAAAATAATCACCGGAAATTTAACAACCTCAGGCGGCGCGGCGATTATTGATCTAGGAAATTATAGTCACACAATTTCTGGAAATTTTACTACTTTTAGCGGTGATATTTTAAAATTAAACGCGCTGAATAATTCTAATGTTGGTAATCTGAAAATCGCCGGTAACGCCGTAATTGCTGATGGCGTTGATCTAAAAATTTCTTTTGATTCCAATCAAGGTTATCTCTCTGACGGCACTAATTTTGCTATTATTTCTGCGGCTTTAGGAGAAATTAATGTGATTGATGACGCTAATATTGATGTTAATAATTTAGGTTCTAATCAATCTGGTCTTTTAACTTTTCATACTAAAAAATCTGGAAATAATTTGCTTTTAATCGTTGATAGAAAAGGTGCTGAAACTTTTACCGATAATAAATCTGCGGCAACTATTTATAAAACTATCGATCAAGTTGGATCATCTGCAACTGGAGAATTAAGGAGTTTGCAAAAATTTATTGATAGCCCAATAACCAATAATGCACAAAAAGAAGCGGCTCTAAAATCGACCATTCCACAAAATAATCAGGATCTTAATAACAGCTCTTATAATTCAGCCAAAGCTTCAGTTGGCGTTTCTGAGGCAAGGTTGCAAAATGTTTTGCTCAAACAAAATAACTTTGCTTATGACAAAATTTTTGACAGCCAAGCAATTTGGTTGCAAGGTTTTCAAACTTCTGCCAAGCAAGAAAATGTTGGTGATTTTGCTGGATATAATTATTTCAATCACGGTTTGGCAATTGGCATTGATCAAGAAATTATTGAAGATTTGCGCTTAGGAATTTCCGCCAGCCTTGCCAATGCCAATGTTAAATCAACCAGCGCCAATAAAAGAGAAACTGTTATTGATAGTTACCAATTCAATCTTTACAGCGGCTATAATTTTGCGCCATATTTTATGAGTGGAATTTTGGGAATGGCGATTAATCAATATAATTCCATCAGAACAATGCCTGAGCTTGGCTTAATTGCTGGCGCAAAATATGGTGGGCAAACTTATATTGCCAAATTTGAAACCGGAATGATTCAAAAGTTGGATTATAATTTGGTTTTAACTTCAAAAATTAGCTTAACTGCAGCCCAAAACCAAATTGCTACCTACAACGAATCTGGCGCAGGAACTTTGAACTTAAATGTTAGTAATGAACATAATAATTTTCTTGAAGGACGAGTTGGTGGTGATTTGAACCATAATGGTTTAGAAATTTTATCCGCTAAAATTAAACCAAAAATCAAACTAAGTTATGGTTATGATTTTCTAGCGCAAAGCCAATCTTCGCGCAACCGTTTTCAAGGTCAAAGCAGCTCATTTGAAATTAAAAATTCCAATATTGATAAAGCTAGTTTGAAATATGGTTTGGGTTTTGATGTTTGTGTGCAGGAAGGAATTTTTTTGGCAGCGGATTATGATGTTGAAGAAAAAGCCAACTATAAATCCAACTCCGGCTCGCTTTATTTACGTTATGATTTTTGATGATTTTGTTTTATTATAACGCACAATAGAAAGTGTTATTGAATAATAAAAATTAGTAATTTAAGTTTAAAAAATCCTCCAACCAAAACAAGCAAACCAAAATCAAAAAATTATGAAATTATTACAATCAGCATCAAATTACCGCAACCTCAGAGGCTTAGTTTTTTTTGTTTCTTTGTGCATTTTAATTACCACAACTACAAACCAAGCTAATGCCAATATGTTTAATAGATTTAAGAAAGGGTTTTATTTCGAGAAATATGGCGACAGCGAGGATGCTAGGGTTAGTGGTGATGGTGGAGGAGTAAGAAAAGCCTTGTTAAAACTTCATCCAATTGGAAGTGATGTTAGGGAATTGGTGAAAACGCTGGAGAAGGCGGGGGCAAAATGTTATGATACTAATTATATTTTAGATAATACCGGCAGCAGAGTTAATGCAAAAGGATGTCAATATGTAGAATGGGGAATTTTATTTGATACACATTGGAGAGCTGGAGCCGATTACGATGATAATTTTTTAATTACCAAAATATATTCTGGCTCTGGCATAAAATAACTCATTATAAATTTATTATTTTTTTAACAACTAATTCACCAAAATTATGACAAACGCAAAAATCGAAATCAAAGCAAGAGATGTGAATGGATCTCACGGAATCGCTCAACATATGTATATTCTTTATACCAACGAGGCTGGTGTGAAAAGAGTGCTCAGTGCATTTCCAGAACATAACACGGTTCTGAGGTCTTTATTTGATGATATTGTTGTTGTTTATAAGAATTATAATATTAATGATTCTGATGACTTTCCAAAACTCGGTGAATTCCCCCATCCATCCAAAATTTTATTTGAAGGAACCGATATTGAAGTTTCTGCTAAAATTAATCTCGCCCTAGCCGAAATGAGTCGCATCAACTCTCAAGGCTACGACTACAACTTTCCAATCTATGAAGCAATTCTTCCCAATTCTTCTTGGTCCGAACTAAACAAACAGAACAGTAATACGGTTGCAATGTATCTAGCTGCTTCAATGGGCTTACAAAGTGGAGTAATTGATTTTGTAAATGATTATTATCTTAATGTTCCAGGATATTTTGCCACTCTAAATCATTCTCCTTTTGAAAAAAACATGACATCTTTAGTGCAAGCGCTAGAACAAATTGGAAATCAAGTTCATCAAGGCACAGCAGAAATTTTATCAATTTTTATTGATAAAATAATTGTTAATTTTAAAGAACCAACGACCCCAACCAACAACTTCATTGAACAAAACACTGACTTTTTTCACTCTTTACTTCAAACCTCAATTGGTGACGGCTTTACAATAAAATACGGAACTGATGGTGGTGATATTTTCTTAACTTCACAAGGCGGGCATTTAATTATTGGTGGCGATGGTTCTGATACCGCCAATTATTCCTCTGCTCAAATTGGCATTGATGCTGATATGGGGGCGCATAGCGTTATTGTTGGTTATAGCTCTGCACCAGATGGTGCAATTGCTAATCAAGATATTTTAGTTGATATAGAAAACATCACTGGCTCTAATTTCGGAGATATAATTCTGGGTGATAGCAATAATAATATTATAATTGCTCACGATGGAAATGATGAGCTTGATGGTGGTGATGGTGTTGATATGATTTATGGTGGTAGAGGAAATGATGTGTTGGATGGTGGTGATGGTGATGATTATTTATTCGGCGGCGGGTCGCAAAATACTGGCGCTAATGAGGACGAAGATATTTTAAGAGGTGGAGATGGTAATGATCATTTAATTGCTGATGACCAAACATCTCTTTTGAATAATATAGTTGGTTTTAAAATTGGTAGTAATGATATTTTGGAAGGTGGCAAAGGTGATGATTATTTATCCGGTTTTAATGGTGACGATAGCTATATATACAATATTGGTGATGGCAAAGATATTATTGAGGAACATGGTAATTATATACCATTTTACTCATATGGTGATGTTCATATCCAAAATTTCAACCCTGATGATTACCATAATCACGATGTGATAATGTTTGGTCAGGGAATTAATAAGGAAGACATTTTATTTTCTACCGATAATGGTTCTTTGGTTATTACTTTTGCCAACAATCCCAATGATCAAATCACTATTAAAGACGGGTTAATTGGTGATAAAAACCGCATTGAAACCTTAAAGTTTTTTGATGGACAAACCATCGACTTGTCTAATCTTGATTTATTTACCTTCAATTTTAATGGCAGTGAAGGAAATGATATGATTATTGGTTCCGATTATTTTGATATAGTCAATTCTGGTGGTGGTGATGACAATATTAACACTGCTGGTAATAATGACATAATTGATGCTGGTATCGGCAATGATAAAATTGACGCTGGAAACGGAAACGATTATGTGGTTGCAGGAGAGGGGGATGATGAAGTAAATACAGGAAATGGAAACGATTATGTGGTTGCAGGAGAGGGAGATGATAAAATAAATACAGGAAATGGATATGATATTATAAAAGCTGGCAAAGGAGATGACATTATATACGGAGGCAATGATTGGGAAAATATTGCAGTAGATGATAATGATTACATTATTGAATCAACAATTGGGCGCGATACTTATATTTACAATGTTGATGATGGTAAAGATATTATCGATGAGCAACAAAGTGGTCTTAGTGATAAAATAATATTTGGGCAGGGAATTCTCAAAGAAGATTTGCTGTTTTTCAAATCTGGAGAAGATTTGTTAATTAAATTTAAAAACAACGATAGCGACCAAATAATCATCAAGAATCAACTCTCTAATTTGGAGCACGATTATCAGAGTTCTCAATTTTTTCAAATAGAGACTCTGGAATTTTTTGATGGCGTGGTTATTGATTTAACAAAAATAAATTCAATCACTATGCTTTATAATAGTGATAATGCGCAAATTGAAGGTGATGATTATCAAGATTCAATCATTGCTGGCGATTCGGATAACCAGATCAATAGCTATTATGGAGATGATTATATTGATGCTGGTGCTGGAAATGATGTGATTTATGCCAGTGAAGGAGATGATATGATTATTGCTGGCAAGGGTAATGATACTATTTATGGTGGTGATGAAAGTTACATCTATGGTGAATTTAAAGATAACGACACCTATGTGTATAATATTGGTGATGGTCAGGATGTAATATATGATTATCATGGCAGCGAAAGTGGTGGCGACATTAAAGAAACTGGGCGGGATCGTATTATTTTTGGTGAGGGAATAGCTGCTAGTGATCTAATATTTTCAGTAGCTAATGGTGATATTGTGATTAATTTCAATAACAGACCAGAAGATCAAATTACCATCAAAAAAGTGTTTTACAGCAACATTAGTCAAATTGAAATTTTGCAATTTGCCGACGGTAATATTTTGAATTTGAATGATATTGATTCGATTTCTATTACTCAAAATGGTGATGAGTTTAGCAATGTTCTTAAAGGATCGGGTTATATTGATATTATTTCTGGCAATCAAGGTAATGATGAAATTTATGGTTATGAAGGTAATGATATAATTTCTGGCGGCGAGGGCGATGATTACTTAGCTGGCGGTAATGATTTTATTGACTATATTTTTGATCAAGATGGTAATATTACTGGCATTAGTTCCTCAAGCGATTCTTATCTATACAATATTGGTGATGGCAAGGATATTATTGATGAGCAAGGTGGACGATATAATAACAACGATAAAATCATTTTCGGCGAAGGAATAGAGGGGGAAGATTTATTATTTTCTACCAACGATTCTGGAGATTTAATCATCAATTTTTTTGGTAGTGAAAACGACCAAATCAACATCAAAGAATTTTTCATTTCAAATAATAACCAGATTGAAACTATCCAATTTGCCGATAATTCAACATTAGACATAAAAGATTTTAACCTAGGTAGCCAAGAAGGTGATATTGAAATTACTGGGAGCGCTGATAACGATAATCTATTTGGATCTGGCTTGAACAACATAATATCTGGCCTGCAAGGTGATGATTATCTAGCGGGAGAATCTGGCTTAGACACCTACATTTACAACAGCGGTGATGGCAATGATGTAATTTATGATTACGATTTTGCTAACAATAAAATTGTTTTTGGTGCCGGCATTTCTAAAGATGATGTGATTTTACAGATGGATAATGTGTATTATAGTTTGATAATTAAATTCAATAATCAAGACGGGCAAATTACGGTTTTAAATCACTTTTACCAAGCTGGTGCCACAATTTCCACTTTGCAATTTCAAGATGGTGAAATTGATTTGACTGCAGTTGATAACATCGTCATCACTCAAAATGGTAATAGCGAAGATGAATATTTTTCCGATACCTATTATCAAAACAACATTAATGCTGGTGATGGAGATGATGAAATTGATATTTATCATCAAAGCAATACAGCAGTCTCTACCGGAGCAGGCAACGATATCATTTATATTTCTCAAAATAGCAGCCAAATCACTACTATTAACGATTTTTCTATTGAGGACAAAATCAATCTGTTTGATTTTGAAATTACCGATATTAACACAATTGCCAGTCAGCAAGGTAATGACGTGGTTTTAGATTTGGGCGATAATCAAAAAATAATTCTTAAAAATTTTAACATTAACAATCTGAATAATAATCAATTTGAATTACCAATATTTGGTGGAGAAGGTGACGATTTAATAGTTGGTAATCAGGGCGATAATTTGATTGATGCTGGCAATGGCAACAATCAAATTCAAAGTTTTGCAGGTGATGATGATATTCTTAGCGGCGATGGCAATGATATAATTGATGCTGGTTTGGGCTATAATTATATAGAATCGGGAGCTGGAAATGATAGAATTTCTACCACAAGTGGCGATGACACAATTTTTGCCGGTGAAGGTGATGATATAATTTCCTCTGGCGCTGGTAATGATTATATTGAGGGCGGAGCAGGATCAGATAAATTTATAATTACCGCCGAAAATATTGATGGTCAAACCACCATTGCTGATTTTGAATTTAACAACCTTAATGAAAAAATTGATCTTTCCGCTTTTACTAACATTCGCAATTTCAACGATTTAATCATCACCGAAGGCTCGGCAATTATTAATCTTTTTAATGGTCAAATCATTCACATTTTAAATGCAAGGCCAGAAGATATGAAAGCAGAAAACTTTATCTTCTATAACGCCCAATCATCCCACGACATCCAAAACACCATCACCGGCACCAACTCCAAAGACACCCTAACCGGCACCAACCTCAACGACCAAATATCAGGCGGTGCTAATGCTGATATTCTTTATGGTGGTCTAGGCAATGATACTTTATTAGGCGGCTCCAGCGACGACATCCTAATCGGCGGAGAAGGCTCCGACATATTAGACGGCGGCACTGCAATCGACACCGCTTCTTATAATGATTCCAACGCTGCAGTAATCGTCAACCTAACAACTAACATCAACCAAGAAAACACCGCCCAAGGCGGAACTGCTCAAGGTGACACTTTCATCAACATCGAAAACCTCATTGGCTCCAACTTCAACGATAACCTAACCGGCAACAACCTTAACAATGTAATTGACGGCGGATCAGGCAATGACATTATCAATGGCGGAGCCGGCAACGACAAAATCATCGGTGGAGCCGGAGCGGATATTATTGATGGTGGAGATGGAATTGACACCATCCACTATACCAGTTCCAATAGTGCAGTTAATATCAATTTATCAACCAATGTTAACCAAGGTGGAACCGCACAAGGCGACACCTTCACCAACATAGAAAACATCACCGGTTCAGACTTTAGTGATAATCTAACCGGCGATAACAATAACAACCTAATCTATGGTGGAGCTGGAAACGACAATATCTTCGGACAAGACGGTAATGATACTTTATATGGTGGAGCTCATAACGACATCATTAACGGTAATAATGGTAATGACAAACTCATTGGTGATACCGGTAATGATATTTTAATTGGTGGAGCAGGAGCTGATAATTTAACTGGAGGAGCAGGTAGAGATTCGTTTGTCTTTAACTTTTTTAGTGAGAGTTCAGCTACTATTGATACTAATAACATCACCAACATCGACACCATCACCGACTTCAAATCTGGTGAAGATAAAATCGATCTACATAACTTAAATCTTCTCAACCACAATATCAGCTTTGATAACAACCCTAATGATGATCAAACTCCAGAAGGTCTAAGCTATCATTTTGATAATGACAATAATACTGTCATTGAACATCATGATGGTAATCAGGATCATGATTTTGCAATTAAAATAGTTGGTAAAGTTGATTTGGGGGGTGGAGATTTTGGGTTTTAAAAAATGCCAAAAATCTCTAAAAAATTCTGTTAGCGCGCAAGTTCTGCTAAAGCTATAATTTGCTGGCGCTCAATATCGCGATATTGGGAAGTTAGATGAGAATATTCACGATTACTAATATCGTCGCGATCAATATTGCTATAGCCCGGATGAACCATAATTTCTAAATTATCTTTTTTTAATCGGGCAATTTTGGCAACTGCTTTTTGATCAATTTTGCAGCTATATAAAATGCTGAAAAAATAAAAATCAGTTTTAGCGCGATTAAAAAGATAACAAAATTTCAGCACTAAAAATTTTATAATTGCAATTGGTGATGGAAAATTATGCAAATTAACTGAAGAAAAAAAACTTTCATTAATAATTCTTAAGCGGGGAATTTGATATTTTTTAGCTAATTTTTGAGTGATTTTAAACACCAAAGGAACAGTGTGAATATGCTGGTGACCATCGATATAATCTAGCTTGCCAAGATCTTTAGTTAATATTTTTAGCTGTTGATTAATTTCTCGATAAAAAACTCTAACTAACGCTTTTCTTTTTATAAAGCTCAATAAAAATATTTTGAAAAAACTATTTTTAAAAACGCCTTTCTCATCAACAATTAATTGATTACGGTTTTGATATTGCGCTTGACCAAAAGTTAAATCCAGATGCAAACCAAATTTAATATTATTGACTTTTTGTTGTTTTAATTCTTCCAAATAATCTTGATAAAAACCAGCTGTGGGCATAATGCTGACGCCGCTTAGAAGTTTCTGATTACAAAGTTCAAGAATAGCAACACTTACCCCTTTGCTCATTGCAAAATCATCGGCAATAATTTGAAATTTTTGATTAGTCATAATTAAATTTTCTTTTTGCTTTCAATGATATCAGCAAAATAAAGTGGGCGTTTTTTAATTTCTAAATGAATTCTACCCACATATTCGCCAATCACACCAATGATGGTGGTTTGGATTGAAAATAAAATTACCATCAAAGTGATGATTGTTGAAAATCCGGTTTCCGGTCTTTTAAAAATTATGTGATCTAAAATAATATACACCGTGTATAATATGCTGGCAACCGAAGCACAAAAGCCAAAAAGAGTGATGACTCGTAGAGGTTTAATTGAGAATTGTAAAATAGCGCTAATGCCTAAATTGGCATATTTGAGAAAGCTATATTTACTAGTTCCGTGAATTCTTTTGGGAGCGGCAAATTCAATAGTTTCATAATTTTTAATACCAACCCAATTAAGAATGCCACGAAACAAACGATCGCGCTCGCCAATTTGTTTGATGCGATCAATATATTTTCGATCAATCAAACGAAAATCCGGATAGCCACCGCTAATTTCAACTTCGGAAAGAAAATTTAAACAGAAATAATAAATTTTACTAATTTGTTTTTTAAGCCAAGAATCATCCTCATTATTAGTTCTTTTGGTAATCACCACATCAACTCCGGCTAACCAATGATCAATCATAGTTTTAACTAATTCTGGCGGGTGTTGCAAATCAGAATCCATAAAAATTAAAGCATCACCAGAAGCGGAGTCCATTCCGGCGGTCATAGCAATTTCGTGACCAAAATTACGACTAAAATTAACAATTTTTATATTCTCATCAATTTCAGACAGCCCCAGCATTTTGATTAAGCTATTATCTTTGCTGCCGTCATTCACAAAAATAATTTCGTAATTAACATTAACTTTTTGCAGAACTTTGAGAAGCTCAAGATATAGAGGTTCAATATTTTCTTCCTCGTTATAAGCAGAAATTACAAGGCTGATTAACTTTTTAGATTTCATTTTTTCCATATTAAAAATACTCCTGACATAATTAACAAAACTCCAAATATTTGCATAAAATCAATTTTTTCTTTGAAGATAATATGCGAGAGAATGATCACAAATATATAGCTAATTGAAATAGTTGGATAGGCGATTGAAAGCGGAATTTTTTGTAAGGCAATAACATAAAATATTGTTGAAACGCCATATAAAAATAATCCAAACCACAAATTGCCGTTAAGAAAATAACTCAAAGAATCCGGCTTTAAATTTGCCATTGCCAATGAGCCGATTTTTAAAAAAATTTGACCGGCAACACCAATTAGAATTGCGGTTAGAAGCATTAAATTATACATATTTATCTAGTTTGATGAGCAATAACAACCACTGAATTATTAGCATTGGCGATCATATTGATTTTATTTTTTTCTTCATCCTCAATGCCTTCAACAACAATAAAACAATTTTTGCATTCAGCTAATTCTTGCTGGTTTTTTAAAGTGATAATTTTATCGCGGCTATAAAAATAAGTTGAGTGTTTTGGTTTGTAATTATAGGCGGCTAAAGTTTCTTTTTTAGATTGCACAAAGGCGGCAATAATTTTTTTATCTGAGTCCTTATCAATAATTTTTGGATAAAAAATAATAACAATTAAAAATAAAATTGGCGTTAAAAACAACCCTTGAATAATTTTTGAATTTCTAAAATTATTTTTATAAAAATGTATAGAAAGAAGAATTGACGCGGCCAAAAGAGACAAGGCTGCGTAAGGAATTATAATATTTCTTGCTAAAGTAAAGAATAATAATGGAACAATTGTCCAAATGAAAAAATATAAATTGGTTTCGTCTTGCAAAAGTTGCTTAGAGAGTTTTTTAGATGATTGAATAAAATGAGTTTTATTCTCTTGTAACCAAGATAAAAAAGCGCCGATTAAATATAAACTCCACGGCAAAATAGAAACTAAAAAGAATGGCCAAATCATACCAGTTGGCTCACTATGTGCTTGACCATAACGATCGCCTTTCCAGTCGCTTACCAAAAAGCGATTAAGATGTTCACCAATGATAAAATAATTTAAAAATCCGGGAGTTTTAACTTCCGCTAAAACATACCAAGGCACAAAGATTAACATTGCCAATAAAGATCCACTTACAACCGGCAATTTGTTAAAAAATGTTTTTAAACCTTGCCAAAAACCTTTTTTGATCCACAAAAAAATAGCAATTGAAAGGCCGGAAATAACTAGTCCAATTGGACCTTTTGCTAACATACAAATTGCCAGACCAATAAAAAATAAATAGCCAATGGCTAAATTTTTTATTTGTCGCACTTCAATTTGATAAAATGTCAACATCATAATTCCGAGCCCAAAAACCAAATAAGCGTCGGTCATAACTGTGCCGGCTAAGGAAATCCACATAATTGTGGAGGTGAATATTGCGCAAAAAATTAGAGCAAAATCTTGAGAGATTTTTCTTAAAACTAAATAGCCATAAATTGATAAAACGACCATAATCAAAAAATGGGGCAGGCGAGCGGCAAATTCTGAAAATCCCAATATTTTAAACGAGATGGCAGTTGCCCAAAAAGATAATGGCGGCTTTGCCCAAAATGGTTCCAGAAAATAGCGCGGTGTGATCCAATCATTAAGCAAAACCATTCGCATGGCAATGCTGGCATATCTACTTTCGGTTGTATCGGCAAGGTCATAAACTCCTAAGCTAGCAATGCGCAATATTAATATGGTGGCAATAACACAATATAAAAAAAGTTTTTGTTTTGAAGTCAGTTGCATCAACTGTTTGATTGAGGTTATTGAAAGCTTTTAAGATACATTTATTTTTTTTAAAAAATAGCCCAATTAAGAAATTATTTCGAGCTTTGTAATTCCTGATTTTTTATCTAAATATTCCAAAATTAACGGCAAAGCCACTTTGAGTTTTTCATCAAGCTGATAAGGAAAATTCACTATCGCCATTCCACAACCTTTAAACCCTTCTTTAATATTTTGATCAATAATAATTTCGGCAATCAAAGTTTTTTTAATGCCCAAATTCATAATTTCTTGATGAAATTGGCGCGTGGTATTTTTATCAACGATTGGATACCACAATAAATAAATGCCCGTAGCAAAGCGTTTATAAGCCTCGCGCAGATATTTTATCATCTGATCAAAATCATCTTCACGACCATTTCCTTTTTCAAAAGGTGGATCAATTAGAATTAATCCGCGTTTAATTGCGGGCGGCAAATGTGATTTTAAAAGGGCGTAGCCATCTTGATTGAGAGTGGTAGTTTTATAATTTCCGGCAAAATTTCTTTTAAGCAAAATATAATCTTCAGGATGAAGTTCAGCAAAAACTGCTTGATCATTTGCACGCAGAAATTGTTTGATGATTTGCGGCGAACCAGGATAAGTCTTGAGTTGATCAGGGTTTAAACGATTGAATTGTTCAACAATTTTTAAATAAGAAGAGAAGAAAGGATGAGTATTTTTAACTTGCAGCAACTTCAAAATTCCATCTTTATATTCACCAGTTTTATTGGCCAACTCAGAAGTTAAATCATATTTGCCAATGCCTGAATGAGTATCAATGACAAAAAACGGATTTTCTTTTTCCTGTAATTTTTCCAAACAAAGACAGAGAATTAGATGTTTAAAAACATCAGCAAAATTGCCAGAATGGAAGATGTGACGATAGTTCATTTTATGCTGTTAAATCCTTCCAAACTTTTTCACTAGCAAATGGAAGTAATGGCGCAGAGGCTTCGCACATAGTTAGCAAAACTGTATATAAAGTATTGTAAGCCTGATTTTTATCCTCATCAATTTGGGATTTCCAAAAGCGATTTCTGCTGCGTCTGATATACCAATTATTCAGCACTTCAAAAAATCCAACAAATTCATTACACGCAGTTGGCGTGTCATAATTTTGCATCGCCTTATCAATTGCCAAAGTTGCTGATTTTAATTTAGCTAAAATATAACGATCCATAATGTTAGTGATTGCAGCAGAGCCAGAAAGCCTTTCAGCTTTGATTCCATCTGAATTGGCGTAAAGACAGAAAAAGTTATAAGCGTTAATCAAAGGTTTAATTGCAAGGCGCAAAGTATCGCGAATTGCTTTTCCTTCTTTATCAATTCTTAATTCCTGACCTTTCATTACTGGCTGCGAGATCATATAGAATCTCATTGCGTCTGATCCATATTGCGCAAAAATTTCCAACGGATCAGCGTAATTTTTTAAGCGTTTAGAAAGTTTTTGAGAATTTTCATCCAGAATTGTGCCGTGACAAATTACATTTTTAAATGGTGGTTTGCCAAACAAAGCCGTGGATAAAACCATTAAAGTATAAAACCAGCCACGAGTTTGCGCCAAATATTCGGTGATGAAATCCGCCGGAAAATTATTCTCAAACCATTCTTTATTTTCAAACGGATAATGACATTGGGCATAAGGCATCGAACCAGATTCAAACCAACAATCCAGCACATCGGTAACACGCACCATTTGCGATTTTCCAGTTGGATCATTTGGATTTGCGCGAGTTAAATCATCAATAAACGGGCGATGTAAATTAACTTTTCCATCTTGATCAAGCGGCAATCGACCAAAATCTTTTTCCATTTCCGCCAAGCTGCCATAAACATCAATTCTAGGATATTGCGGATCATTAGATTTCCAAACCGGCACCGGACAACCCCAAAAGCGATTGCGCGAAATCGACCAATCCCGCGCGCCTTCCAACCATTTGCCGAATTGACCATCTTTGATATTGTCAGGAATCCAGTTGATTTGCTGGTTGTTGGCAACCATTTGATCACGAATTTTAGTTACTTCCACATACCAAGATGGAACAGCCTTATAAATCAACGGCGTGTCTGTTCTCCAGCAGTGAGGATAATCATGTAAATATTGTTCAGGATTGCCAACAAGGGCATTAACTGTTTTTAAATATTTTATGATATCCGTGTTTGGCTCGTCTTTAAGATGTTCAAGCTTTGAATTGTAGCCCAAAACATTTCTGCCTTTTAAGCCGAGATTAATTATTTCTTGTTCTTGATTTTTATATTCTAAATCAAAAATCTCGGAGGTAAATTTTCCAGCTTCATCCACTGGACAAAGAGTTGGAATTTTATTTATTTTACAAAGAAGCTGGTCATCCTCACCAAAGCCTGGTGCTATGTGAACAATGCCTGTTCCTGACCCTTCTTCAATAAAATTTCCATGTAGAATTGTAAAAGATTTAGTATCTCTTACTCTTTCATGATTAATAAAATAAGGAAATAATGGTTTGTATTTTAAACCAGTCAAAACTGAACCTTTTAAGTTTAATTTTAATTTTATGTCTTCCTCTCTTTTTTCTACTTTTGAATCTACTAGAGATTCAAGTTTTGACATACAACTCTGTGCTACAATAAAAATATCATTTCCTTTTTCTATAAAAACATAATCAAAGTCATTTCGAACTGCTAAAGCCAAATTCGATGGCAATGTCCAAGGAGTAGTTGTCCAAGCTAATACAAAAACTTTATTAGGACTAAATTCTTTCAAAAATTCTGGCACAGTTTCTAACTCAAACTTCACCGTCACCGCCTTACTTTCCTTGCGTCGATAAGCATTATCCATCCGAGTTTCAAAATTCGAAAGTGGAGTTTGACAAGCCCAAGAATATGGAACGACGCGCAAATCTTCATACATCAAACCTTTTTTATAAAGCTCACCAAAAGCCCATAAAACCGATTCCATATAATTGACATCCATCGTTTTATAACCATTGTCAAAATCAACCCATCTGCCTTGGCGGCTAACATAGTTTTTCCATTCACCGGAATATTTCATCACTGAAGTGCGGCAGGCTTGGTTAAATTTTTCGATCCCAAATTCTTTGATAGCAATTTGGCCAGAAACGCCAAGTTCTTTTTCAACCTCCATTTCCACCGGCAAGCCGTGAGTATCCCAGCCAAATTTGCGTTCAACTGTTTTGCCTTTTTGAGTTTGATAACGGGCAAAAATATCTTTAATATAGCCAGTTAGCAAATGCCCATAATGTGGCAAACCGTTGGCAAAAGGCGGGCCATCATAAAAGACGAATTCGTTATTTTTATTTTGATGAGTTTCGCAATCTCCTTTAACGCAACAGCCGGCAGGTGAGGTGTTGTCGGTTTCTTCTAAATTGGAATAATCATTTTCCTCTTGGCGATTTTGAATTGATTTTTCAAAAATTTTGTTGTCTTGCCAGAATTTCAGAATTTCTTCTTCAGATTTTGCAAAATTAAAATCTTGATTAGGATCGGGATAATATTTCTTTTTGGTCATTTGTGAGTGCCTGAAAATAATGATTTGAAGCCGCCAATTATTAGCTCCAAAAAATAAAAAACAACAAACAACTTGAATTTAAGCGGTGATTTAAATTAGAATTCCGCTCCTTTTAATTTTTGAAAATTACAAATGAAACGAATTAATGTTGCAATCGCTGGCCTTGGAATTGTTGGTAGCGGAGTTTACGAAATTTTAGCTAATCAAATTGAACTGCTGAACAAAAGATCCACAAATCAAATCAATTTAGTTGCCGTTTCATCTCGTACCAAAAAAGATTTTGTCGATGAAACTAAAGTTAAATTTTATACCAACGCTTTAGATTTGGCTGACGATGAAAATATCGATGTGATCATTGAAACCATTGGTGGAGCCGACGGAATTGCTTATGATCTTTGCCAAAAATCTTTAAAAAACAAAAAACATTTTATCACCGCCAACAAAGCGATGATTGCCACTCACGGTTTAAAATTAAATAAATTGGCGGAAGAAAATAATGTTGCTTTAGCTTTTGAAGCTTCAGTTGCTGGCGCAATTCCGGTAATCAAAACTATTCGCGAAGGTTTGGCGGCCAATCAAATTAGTAAAATTTATGCGATTTTGAATGGCACTTGTAATTACATTTTAAGCAAAATGGAAATTGATGCAGCCAGCTTTAAAGACGCTTTAAAACAAGCACAAGATTTGGGATACGCTGAAGCTGATCCAACCTTTGATATTGAAGGTGTAGACACTGCTCACAAAATTGCAATTTTGGCGGCAATTGCTAAAAATTCTGCGGTTAAATTAGACGGAATGCACATTGAAGGCATCACTAAAATTTCACTTTTTGATATTAAATTTGCTGCCGAGTTTGGTTATAAAATTAAATTGCTGGGAATGTTTGAAGATTTGGGCGCTAACAATATCAAACAAGCGGTTTATCCTTGTTTGGTTAGTGAAAAAAGCATCATTGCCAACGTTGGCGATTCCTTTAATTGCATCGCAACTTTGTCCAATAACGCCAATTGGAATTGGCAAATTGGTCGCGGCGCCGGCTCAAAAACTACCGCTTCCGCAATTGTTGCCGATGTGATCGACATTGCCAATAATCGCTTTTCAATGGCTTTTGGGGTTGATTCTAGTCAATTAAACAAAATTGAAATTGCCAATATTAAAGTTAGAACTGGTCAATATTATTTGAGATTTATGGCGGATAAAAATTTTGCCCAGAACGACGGGATCAAAAATATTTTTCAAGAAAATGAAGTCTTAGAGCAGACTATTATTGAAGAAATTGACGAGAGCAAAATTATTTACGGAATCAAAACCGCTAAAATTAGCGAAGAACAAATCAACAGCTTTATTCAAAAACTTGAATATAACAATCAAATCAGCCAGTTAAATTTAATTAGAATTGAGGAAGTTTAATAACTTTTTTCTAATATTTTATCCTGTCAATTCCCTGATTACAGAATGGATGTGTCTATTCTGGTCAAAAATAATTTTAAAAATCTAAACTTAAAAACTGCCTCAATTTAAACTTCCAAAACAGACAAATAAAAAGCGATATTAAATGTTGATATTTATTTATAACAAAAATCAGAATTTTTATTGAAAAATTAAAACGAGAATTTATTCTGCAAGATCTCAGCTCAAAAAATCAT
>JAZKFV010000017.1:0-15129 GCA_040386195.1 Pseudomonadota bacterium
CAAACTAAATGTGAATAAATGTTAAACTATTTTTACATCACATCAATTTCTAACTGCAAAATCTTTTTTTCTAAAAAGGTTTTATAGTCAAATAATTCTTTTTGAATTCCCGATTTTATTTCAATTTCCCCAGTTTCAATCTCATGGTTTGAAGCCAATATCTGCGCGTATTGCTGACTTACTTCTTCGTAAAAATATTTGAGCAAAAATATTTTCAATTTGTGTTTTATATTGTCTAAATTTTGATCCGAAAATTTGGTAGAAAAAATTTTATTTCTTAAAGCATCATTAACAATTATTTTTTCTAAATTTAATTTTATTTGCACAAAATTTATCTCAGAATTTTGATCTAAAAAATTAATTAAATGTTCTTTTATATCGGATAATTCTTGGTTTTTAAATTCCAAATTTCTCAAAATACAAAACTCATCTTGATAATCTTTTAGCTCTGGAAAATTGATGATAACAGCAATAATAGCAAGGCTGTAGCTATCTTGCCGACTTAGATCTAAATTGCTACTAATTGGTGATTTTGGTGCCAGATTTTTACTCTGAAATTTTTTATTTTTACCAAGTTCAAATAATAAATTTTTGTAATATTGAATAAAATATTTTTTACTATTTGGATCTGAAATTAGATTAATTTTTTGAAATAATTTTGCTTCCAGCATTGCCTTTTTCTCCGGTGAAATCAAGGCTTCGTGGTTATAGTCTAAATGCAAATCTTTACTCTCAAAATCAAATAAAACTTTCGATAAATTATCGGCATTTTGCAAAAAATTTTGCATCGCAGCGCGTCCATTTTGACGCACATAATCATCCGGATCAGCACCGTTTGGTAAGAGCGCAAAGCGAATTAGGTTTTTAGAATTTATAATTGGCAACACCAAATCAATAGTGCGGCGCATAGCGCCCAGACCGGCGGCGTCGCCATCTAAACACACCACAATATCGTTGGTATTTTTAAAAAGAATTTGAATTTGATCCAAAGTTAATGCGGTTCCAAGCGGGGCAATAACATTTTCAATTCCATTAACGCTTAAGGAAATTGCGTCCATATATCCTTCAACAACAACTGCAAATTTTTGATCATAAATTGCTTTTCGCGCATTAGAAAAATTATATAAATTATGACCTTTTTTAAATAATTCAGTTTCTGACGAGTTCAGATATTTAGGCTGTCCATCGCCCAAAATTCTGCCGCCAAAAGCAATAACTTTTCCTTTTAAATTGGTGATTGGAAAAATTATTCGACTACGAAATTTATCATATAATTTGCCACTATTATTTTTGGCGATAACTCCTGAAGCCAGCAATTCTACATCGCTAAAGCCTTTGGATTTTAAATGTTGCAGCAATAATTCATAATTATCCAACGCAAAACCTAGGCGAAATTTTTTGATGTGAGAATTATTTAAGCCTCTTTGATACAGATATTTCAAGGCTTCGCTGCCCCCGGAAGAAAATAAATTATTTTCAAAAAACTGACAGATATTTTCGAGCAATAAGTAGTCACGCTCAACTTTTTCTTGAAATTGTTGATCTTTTTCCTCACTAACAACGATTGGAATTTGAATACTATAATCATTAGCCAATTTGATGACCGCGTCTTTAAAGCCCAGCCCATCAATCTGCATTGTAAAACCAATAATATCACCATGAGCTCCACAACCAAAACAATGGAAAAAACCTTTTTGATCATTAACAGTAAATGATGGAGATTTTTCACTATGAAACGGACAAAGACCGGAATGCTCCTTACCTTTGAGCTTAAGCGCCACGCGCTTGCCAACTACATCGGAAGTGGTGATTTGCGATCTGAGTTCATCTGGAAAACTTTTGGAAAATTGCATTTTAGTCGTAAGTGGTAAGTGGTAAGTCGTAAGTCGTAAGTCGATTTTGAGTTTGTTTTGACTTACGACTCACGACTTACGACTTATGACTAATGTATTATTAGAACAAATCAAAAACATTTCTGATGCCGCCTGGAATTACTGCGGATGCCGGGTTGATGCTGAAATCGCCTTTTTTATCGGCTTTGCTTTTAACATAATCATAACGAATGGCAAAAATACCACCGCCCTCTTCACCAACAATAATTTTGCCTAAAATTGGAACTTGACCAATACCAAATAATTTATTCAAAACATATCCTGGAACAATCAAACCTTTTAGAACGGTGGAATTTTCATTCAAATCAATTTTGCCTTTAGCAGTAAAGCCCATTAATGAGCTGCTTGCCACCAAAGTGTTAATATCAATAACATTGTTTTTCAGCGCAAATTCTAATTTAAGATTGTCGAATTTAATTTCATTACTATTCAAAATTTTGTCGCGCAAATTGGCAAAAATATTGTTGCTATAAATTTTTTCTACTACTTCGTTTTTTAAAATTGTAAAACCAGAATCAATTTTTATTTCACCATTGAGCTGACCGTTATCACCAATTTGGGCGTTGATTTTGGCATCTCCGTCGACAATTTGATTGGATAGATTTAATGCTTTAGCAATTATTGAAATGTCACCGAATGAACCTTCAACCTGGCTAGAATTTTTATTGTTGCTTGGCTTTAAAATGTGAATATCAATATTTTGTTTCTGATTTAATTTAGCTTTAATAAAACCGCTTTTGCATCTGGCTCCATCGCAATCAAGATCAATATTAAGGTCTTTAAATTTTTGTTGATTAGCCAAATAAACTTCACTCAAAGCAATTTCAATATTGTTTTTTTGATAATGCTCTACGCCTTTAAAATCGCTACTATCAGCAGAATTATCAGAAAAAATAGTGCGCAGATCCAGGGTTTTGCCTTTGAGTTTTATGTAGCGTGAATTGTTAGAAATTTTGTAATTCAAATCAAAATTGCTATTGGCAAAATTGCGATTCTTTAAATTTATTTCGACAATTTTAATTGGCTGAGTTTGTAATGATAAATTGCCACTAAGATTATTATCGCCTTGAGACCAATCGAAATTTTTTAAATATAAAATATCTGATCCGTCAAAAGATAGGGTGGTTTTAATTTTGCTAGCAACGCCATTTTCTTTGATAATATTAAATTGCTTTAAATGTATGTTGGCATTGGTCAAATCAATCTCAGTGATAAAATTGTTATTGGCAAATTCTTTCACCGCCGAAACTACCAAACTAGAATCGCTGATGTAGTCATTATTGAAGCTTTGAATATTGGATAATACTTTGATGTAGACATCTTGCAGTTTTAAGTGCGGAGTAATCGGCAATTTTATCGCCAAAGTAGTTTCTGCCTTGCCACTAAAATATTTATCCACCTCTGCAGCAAATTCACTTTTATAGCCAATGTGCTTGAGAGAATCTTCTGCGGCACCAAAAACTTTGCCGTCAATTTCCAACATAGTTTTTTTAGCGTTAAAATCAGGAATGATGACGCTAGCAAAATTAATTTTACTCTTCAAAACTTCACCTTTAGAAATATCAATTTTCATCTGATTTTTATTGAAAGAAGCAATGCCGTCAATCTTGGATATTGGTGGGAAATTTTGATGATATTGCAAACTAAGCCCAGAAAATGCTAATTCTGATTCAATTTTTTGCAGATGATCTTGACCATTTTTACTAGCAAAAATCATCGTTGCATAACCATCTTTGATCACACCATCTTTAATATGATTTATCACCCAGCTACGAACATTATTTTCATTTAAAAATAGCGGCCAAAGCAACTCTAACGAATCGGTTTGCACATTATTAATTTTGAATTGCATCACCGTTTTTTGCTTATTTGGATCAAGAAAATCGCTGGCTGATAACGACATTGCAAATTTGGCATCACCAAAATTACATTTCAAATTATCCAGAGAAAAAGTTTTTAAAGAATTATCTAATTTTCCCGAAGCAATCAGATTTTGAAAACCGATATGATCACTAAAATATTGCGGATAATAAAAGCTGCCTGATTTTGACGAAACATCAAAAGAAGCCACGGCAAGCTGGTGATTATCGTCGACCACAAAATTGACATTGCCGTCTAAATCACCAGTAATTTTTTTGAGAGGTATTAATTTTGAATCAAGAAAAGCGACCGAAGCCGGCAAAAAATTTTTAAAATTCGCTTCACATTTTAGACCTTCAACTTTCTTGAATTGGCAATTAGCTTTAATTTCTAAATTCGGCAATAAAGGATCAAAATTGATTTTATTTTCAGATACCAAATGCAAATAACCATTGTCGAAGAAGGTTGATATTCTTGATTCTTTAACGGTTATAGTTTGGTGATTAGTTTTATTTTTAAAGTTAATTTTGGCATCAATAATCGAGAAATTTTTGATTGGAACTTGACCATCTTTAAGTGATAAAAATATTTGCGACAGGCTTTGCAAAGAATTTTGTTGTAGCAACATTTCCTGATCGGTAATGCCGTTGACGGCAATTTTGGGCTTGCTGCTGGTATTGTCAAAATCAATCTCTGGGCTAATAATTTCAAGTCGCGAAGGAATTGTTTTTAATAAAACGAGATTGAAAATTGAAAATTCTGCTTCAATTTTCGGCAACACCAATTCTTTTTTACCGCCGCTATTCAACCTGATATCATCAAATCTGATTTTAATTTTATACATCTGGCTAAATTTGAGAGCAGTTTTGCCAATCTTGATTGAGCTGCCTTCAGACAAATTTTGATTAATTTTTTTTTCAATTTCGCCGGTAATGAAAGGGAAGGATTTATATTCAATTGAAATCAAAGTTAAAAAATAAACTATTGAGATCATTGCCAATAAAAAAGCTGACCCAGCAAAGGTTATAGAGATGCGATGAACAATATGCTTTTTTGGTTTTTTTGGCTTTTTTGGTTTTTTGTGCATAAGATTGTGGGATTGAAAATAATTGGGTGTGAAAAATTAACAGAGTTTAGTGCTTTTGAATCACGCGATAATTGGGAACCAATAAAACTGCACTAGTGCTGTTGTTGCTATCAACCACTTCTAAATTTAAACCTTGGCTGTCTAACATTGGCACTAAAGAGGATTTATCAACCTGACTCTCCAAAATATCTTTAGAAATTTTAATTTGCGGATAAAAAATTAGCGCCAAACGATCCATATGATCGTTAGAAATAGCAACTTTAATTTGCATCTCGTCATTGATTTTGAACATACAGCCAACCAATTTTTTAATTACTTCATTTAAAATTCTTTTGTTAATTTTAATGTTTGGCAAGCTAGCAGAATCAATATCATCAATGGTAATTTGTGATTGAAATTTTTTGTTCAAACCAGTGATAAAATCTTGAATTACTTGCAATGGTTGCAGAATTTCATCGTGAACATCAAGTTGATTTGAAATTGCTGAGCCAGTCAAAAAATTATTGACGATGGTTTTTAATTTAAGCGAGTTGATATAAATTTTATTGATATCTTCCAAATATTTTTTATGAGGTAATGGACCATAAATTTCGCTGCGCAGTGCGCTGGAAATATGGTTGATCATATCAACATATTGCAGCATTTCATAAGGCACTACATTAGAAACCTGACTTTTTAAATTATTAATATTTTTACTGGCAACTTCAGCGGTTTTTTTCAGATTAGCAGTTTTTTCGCGAACTTTGGCGATCAATAAATCAAAATCAACCGGCTTCACCAAATAGTCGCTGGCTTCTAAATTAATGCCGCGCAAAATATCTTCTTTTTGTCCAAGTGCGCTGAGCAAAATGAACGGCACATTACTATTATCAATCTCTTTATTTTCACGAATCGCTTTGAGCAAATCATGCCCGGTGGCTTGCGGCATCATAATATCGGAAATAATGATGTCAGGTCTTTGTTCTAAAAATATTTCTAAACCTTGTTTACCATCTTCAGCCTGCAACACTTCAAAACCTTCGCTCTCTAAAATTCCTGCCAAATTTTCTCTAATATCAACTTCATCTTCCACACAAAGAATTTTTACTTTATTGCCCATAAAAATAATGATTAATTAGTTATTAATAACTTTCGCACCAGCAAAATTCCTCATCACTTCACCAACTAAATCTTGATTAGAATTTTTATTTTGTGCAATAGTTTTATTGTCATCTTCAATCTTTATTTCACCAGTATTTTTCGCAATAATTTGCTCTAAATTTGGCAGGCTTGTCAAATAGCACATTCTGACTAAAAGCATTTCCATCACCATTTTTTGCGAGACTGAATTTGCCACTTCAACATTACCTTTGAGTAACATTTGCCACATTCTAGTTAAATCTGCCAGGCTAGTTTTTTCGGATAATTCTTTGATTTTCAGAAGCGATGAAGCCGAGAATGAATGAGGTTGATAATTAGTGGTTTTGACCAAAGTGATAATGTGAATAATTTTTTGTAGATCAATAACTAAGCTGGCAACATCAGTAGAATTTTCATAAAATTCTTCAAGCTGATTAATTGCGCCAGAAGCATCTCCCGCTAAAATTATGGCAACAAAATCAATAATTTTATTTTTATCACTTAGCCCCAAAACTTCTTCTACCGCGCTGCTTTGTAAATTAGGTTGATAATTATTGTGCGATAAAATGCGATCAGTAATCGAAAGCAAATCACGCACTGAGCCATCTGCTGCTTCAGCAATTAAATTTAATGCCGCATCTTCAGCGCTAAAATTTTCTTTTTGTAAAATATTTTTTAAGTGCATTGCCAGCTCTTCAACATTCAATCTTCTTAAATCAAATCTTTGACAACGCGACAAAACGGTGATGGGAACTTTTCTAATTTCAGTAGTAGCAAAAATAAATTTAATATGCGCCGGCGGCTCTTCTAAAGTTTTCAGCAAAGCATTAAAGGCGCTGTTGCTGAGCATATGAACTTCGTCAATAATATAGATTTTATAGCGAGCAATTGCCGGAGAATATTGCACTGAATCGATGATGCCGCGAATATCATCCACACCAGTTTTGGAAGCGGCGTCAATTTCAATCACATCTTGGTGACGCGATCCTGATATTGCCAAACAATTGGAGCAAACTCCACAAGGCATTTGCGCCACGATTGCCGCACCATCAACGCCAAGACAATTTAACGCTTTGGCAATAATGCGCGCCGTAGTTGTTTTACCAACACCTCGAATGCCGGTTAAAATGAATGAATGGGCAATTTTCTGATTAGCAATGGCATTTTCCAAAGTTTGCACCAAAACTTCTTGCCCAACTAATTCTTCAAAATTATTGGGGCGATATTTGCGCGCTAAAACTTGATAAGACATTGGTAATTTAGTTGTAAGTGGTAAGTGATAAGTAGTAAGTGGTGTAAGTTGGGTGGGTAGAAATTTGATAAGGAAACAAGACAACCCGCCGATTTTGCTAGGGCTGCTTCTTTTCAGATCTGACCCGATTGACAAAGCCAAACGCCCGTCTTGCTTCCCAATTAAATTATCGAGGAAGGAGAATTTTTTGCAACAGTTAAAACTCGAAAGATTTAGAAATTACAACTTAGAGCCCGTATTCAAACTTAGTTGTTTTAGATTTTATTGAAGTAAGTTTCAATCGCTTCCACTCTTGTGGTATATTTTTATCCTGAAGTCCTTAGCTTACCTTGTCCAGCAACACGGTTAGCAGATTTTACCGCTATTTGTGGAGACGGAATTTCAGTGCCATTGTGATAAACTGCTATGTTATGTTTCTTCATTTGCGCAGCAAAATTCCGCAATTCTTGCATATCACAATCACAGCCATCAAAACTGACTCCTTTTAAATGCCGCAGTGATGAAGAAATTTGATCTAACACATCTTCATCTATTTCAACTTTCGAAAGACATAGAAAATCCGTTTTTTTATTTAAATTCCCAATTTGATCAACATCATAAATAATCACTGGATGTAAATATTTAGCAGAAATTCCGAGTTTATTTTCACCCAAAACTTCTGCCCTAAAATCTTCTATTACTTTCCATCGCCCCTCTTCATCACTCGCATCCCTGAAGGATTCTCTGAATTCCCTCATTCTTTCTGGTGTCAACCAAATATCTTTCTCAGCAACATTATGAAGAATAGCTCTGCCAAATTTCGAAGGCTTTTTGGTTTTGGCTTCACCAACCCATTCCGAGAAGTTTTCCAGAGTCAAAGAAAACAATATTCTGACCACCGAAGAATCTTGCCTAAATTCTTTGGTTTGACGCACAGCAAAATTTAAATCCCGCTGATTAACTCCATTTTCAATAGCAAATGATCTTAATTTAATAATATCATCCGGCGTAAGCGCTCTGAGATCTTTATGGTTTTGTTGTTTTGTTCCGTCTTTATGATAACCCGAAAAATTCAAGCTTTCCTTATATTCCTCAGAACTCTTTTTCTGCCCATACAAAGCTTTAGCATTCAATATCTCCCGTTTCAAATATTCCAAAGCATTCGGATTGCTAGATTTTTGGGTTTTTTTGATCATTGGCAGAGCAACATCAAATAATGTCATCTTAGTTATCAAGCCATCTCTAACATATGGCGCTGCTTTGATAACTTCTTTCACTTTGGCACGTTGAGTGTCATCACAATCAAAATTGGTTTCGCCAATTTTTTTGTTATTATGCATTTCTACCAAAGGTTTAAAATCTTCAATATTTTTGCAGCCATGAAATTTAAAATCTTTAATCTCAAGATTTTTTAAAGCAGAAATATCAGTCAGTTGCTTACAATTGCTAACATCAAGTTTTCTGATTTTGAGATTTTGTTTTGCCAATAATGTCTGTAAGACCAAAAGCTCACCAAGATTGGTTATGTCGCTACCGCGCAAATCAATATCAACATAATTGTGATGAGTGCTGAATTTCAAACTACCAAAACCCTGCTGACCAAATTGGGTAATTTGAGATGCCAAATCTTGATTGCTTTCAGCTTTAAATTTTAAAATTGGCTTGCCGGTTTTCATATTGAGCGGATTAAAATGTCTTTCAATCACATTGCCGGTTTTAGCAAGTTTATATTTTCTTTTGCCTTCAATTGAGCTGCCAATTGCTCCATATTGAACTTGATTTTTTTCAACCAAAAGTCGTCTTTCTGAATTGTCAACCATCTTTAAGGATCCGTCTTGTTCTTGGTGATATTGACGCGCAGCAATATTAAAACGATATGATTTCAAGCGCTCTAATTCTTGCCGCATATTTTCGCCGCTAGTTGCATACCATTGAGTATTGTCATCGCCATTCATCACCGCAACTGGCTTATATTGAACGCCCTGCCCTGTAATTTGCACTTCCAACAAACGCAGAGTTATATCACCAGCTTTAAAATGCACCGGCGGATAATCACCATCTTCCACCTGAACCGCCGCTTCCACAACATATTTTTTATCATAGCTACCCAAATCACCAACATCCATCAAAGCCGGCATTTGCCTATATACTGACGCGCTGCCAGTTTTTTTGTCTTTTGGAACATTAGTTAAATTGCCATGAGCGAAAGCAACATCAAAGTTGGTTAATTTAATGCGACCTGGCACAACAGTCTTCATAACAGTTGGCCCAGTGTTATAGCCAGCTGTTACACCGCCCATCAAATCATCAAAATCTGCCATTGACACTGCTTCACCTTTTTCATTACCCACACAAGAATCCACAGTGATATTTTTATCAATCTTCTCAGATTTTCTCAGCACCACTCCTTTTGGTTTTCTACTTCCTGCACCAAGCACATAAGGCGCCTCAACCAAATGTTCTATTGGATCTTCTTCCAACTCATCAAGTTGCAATTGATGAGTATGAAAAGAAACCGACGCCGCAGCTTTATCTGGCGCCTTACCAGCTCCAGCTTTAGCACCTTTCCCCCCTTTTGCAGCTTGCAGATCATCGTCAATAGCACCCAACTCAGATTCAGCATCAACCGCAGGATTTTTTCTGGAGACATGAGAGGAAGTATTTTTTTCCAATTCTGCTAATCTTTTTGTCAACCCAGCAATTTGCTTCGTCAACTCATCGCGCTGCTTTTTCAATTCTTCCAACTGTGGATCTACAGTAGCTGCTTGACCCTGAACACTTCTTCCTGTTGCTGCTGTTGACGCTGCCGGAGTTGTAGCGCCAAGATTTTCATCTTCATCCTCATCTTCTTCCTGCACAGCTTTTGGTTGGTCAGCTTTAGCGCCCAGACCAGAAACGCCACGCCCCGCAGCTTTGGCAGATTGTTCACGTTTTTTAATTTTATCATTTACTTCGCCAAGCTTTGCTTTGGTAGCTTCTAAATCTGCTTTTAAATCTGCCTTTATTTTTGCCCTCTCAACATCTTTCGGATCAGACCCTTCTTCATCACTTTCGTCACTTTGTTCACCATCATCACTTTCGTGATCAGATTCCGCACCTTCTCCAACTCTTCTAGCAGGACGTTTCATCTCAATACCATCCGCAAGTTTTATGATTAGTTGTGAAATATCATCTTTTTTAGGAAAGTTTTTGACGATAAAATCTTTCTCTTCTTCAGAGCATTTATTTACAACTCCTTGTACGATTGATACAAGGTAAGAATCAAGGTCTTTTTTAGAAAGACTCCGATCTTTTTGTGCAATCAAACTGAAAATCTTTTCCAAGTCCGTTAATTCTGTAATCAGCTCTTGTGAAGTTGGTTTACGATCACAAAACTCTTTCAACAATCTCTCTGCATCATGTGAAACTTTCTCTATGAATGTTGCGATTAAATCACCTCGTGCAAATAAAGCATATACAAGACCATCTGTAATTTTAGGATATTTGACAAGTTCCGATCTAACAAACAATCCACAAAGATCAATATTTTGACCAATAGCTGTAATTAATTTTTGATTAATTAATTTTTGACTCACAGAAACATGGTAAGTGTGCAACAGGCTATCAAGCTCTTGCAGAGCTTTACTAACTTCATCTTGGTTTTTGCTTTTAGCAAATCTTGCCACCTTATCAATCGCTGCTTCAATTTCGGAATCTGCAAATTCAGATTCAGATTTTTTGATTTGATTTATAACAGCCATTTGAACTATTCCTATAGCACGATTTGCCAGCTCTCTATTTTTCTCGTCAGGTGGCATTTTTTGTGATATAAAATCGGCTATAAATCTTGTATTTCCTAATAGCTCAAGAATTGCTTGTGCATTTTCAATAGACAGATCTTGTAACGCTCCTTTCAAAGATTCTGCAAGATCAGAATCTTTAGTTTGAACCGATTGAGTTTTTAAAGATTCAACAACCGCAACTAAAAATTCTGCTAAATTGTCTTGATTCAATTTGTGAATATTCTCAAAGAGTTTTTCTACCTCAAATTGTCTTAGCCATTTTTTTAATAAGAGGCTGTTTTGTTTATCTTCATCAGTGGCAATTGCCGGCAGATTTTCAATTAGAAGATTAATCTGTGTCAGCTGATCTTTTGTTAATAATCGCAAATCATCTTGAAGTGCTGCAAACATTAGCTCTTCACTGCAAGTTGTTTTGATTTGTGAAATGGGTGCCAAAAATGTTGCCAATTCAGCACTATTTAGTGCGCGAGTGAAATGATCAAATTGATTCCTAAATTGCTCTAAATTGTTTCCAACTTGCTCGAGCAATTCAACAACAAAGCGTTGTGCATTTCGATAATAAGCGGGAGATCCTAAACCCCGGACAGACAAGAATACAGCTCGGAATTTTGACCAAAAATCATCTTTTGAAGACAGAGGATTCAAACCTTGGATAATCAAATCCTGAATCACCGCATCCTCAACATTTTTATCCCCAAGCCTTTTAACTACACCAACCACATTTTCTGCTGCGCTCTTTTGTTTTGGTTCAGAATCCGCTTGAACAAGAAGAGTAAGTGCATTTTTTAAATCATTTTTTAAATCGCTAACAATTTGTTTCTGATTTGCTACATCAGCAACAATACGCATTACAGAATAATTTGGTGAACCAAGCACAACTTTGCTGCGCATATTACCCCAAACCTTAGCCGCCAAAGCCTCATCTCTTTCCAATATAGCTCTAACCCTATTGTCAAAAGCATTACCAAGTAATTTTTGTGCTTCGGCAAGTATATTAATTTGTGTATCAGTAATTTCTTTATTGCCTATATCTTTAATTATTTGGCATATATTCAAATGCGCCTGCACTATACGCAAAGCAGAACTTTTGGCTGATTGTAGTTGTGGAGCTAATTCTCTTTCAGTATCTTTACCGACGCCCAATCTCTGAAAAAAACTTTTTGAAACATAACCAGCATTAGAAGTTCTGTCCAATGCATCTTTAAATATTGTTAATGCATTAATATTTTCATCCAAACTGCCTTGTAAAATTCTATTAATGCGCCCAGGAAGTTCAGCTTCAAAACCATCTAAAACCAACGCATAATTCTGAATGAAGTTTAACGCAGCATTAATAGCTGGTTGTCTTGATAATAAATTGCGCAGTAGATTTTCCAAAATAGGGGAAAATATTGCTTCTGCTCTTTCTTGCAACATCTCTTTAACAAGATTGGCACCCGCCCTTTCTTGAGCAGAACCAGTTGTCGCAACAATTTCTAAAGCAGTTGCCGCTTGTAACAAAACCTTAGCAGCATCAACATCCGTAAATCTTACAATACCACGCTGAATAACATTTTTTACCTTATTCAAATCAGAACAAGCCAATAAATTAGAAACTGAAAGCGCCAATCCTCTAGCTAAAGATTCATCTTGTGCACTTTCATCGCTAGCTAAAACCCTGTTCAAACTAATGGTTACAAATTTTTCCAAAACAATTGCTTTAGCTTGATTTAATTGATCGATTGTAAAAGTTGGACGCAAAGGTTGTATTGCGTTAATTTGCGCCTCAGTCACATCCTTAAATTGATTTTGAATTACTTCTCGTCCACGCACACCAAGTTGATCAAATGAATTATCTATCAAAACCGATATTGCCTCCGCGCCCATATTGGCAAGCACCATTGCTCTACAAATTGTTTTCAAAAATTGCTCCGGCGTCACTTGTGAGTTGGCTAAGAGCTGAGATTGCCTTGTTATCTCACCATCAAAATCAAAACCTCTGGCAAGATGATCAACGAAATTCTTTATATTATTAGCCATCGCAGGATCAGCAATATGAACGGCAATCACTCTTAAATGTTCCTCAGTAAGATCTGCGACTAAATCATCTTGAAACATTTTAAGCAATGCAGCCATATGCACTGTGTTTGGGCGATTAATTGTAGGAGTGGGTTCTAAAATATCACCACCAACACCACCAGCATTGCGTATTCCTGCAGAGACAGCATTATAGAAATTTACACTACACAATGGATCAAGCGCTGGATCATTATCATCAAATTGTGCGCCGTGAATAATGAGATTTTGTAAATTTTTGAGATGGGGAATTAAAGCTTCAATTCGGGCGTTATTCTCAACAACATATTGGCGTTGTAATCCCAAATCAATAATACGAAGTTCAAAATTGTCTACATCGGTAATATTTTTTATTACAATATCTCTGATACCAGCAGCATCAATTTTAGAAGCTTCCACTCGCAAAGCTTGAGCGCCGTCTTGAAGAGCTTTAGCATCAGCAACAAAATCAGTTCCCGTCAAAGCATTAATTGCTGGAAGACGCAAGATCTGAGCAATAAAATTGATGGAGTTAAATATATCACCATGAGTTCTAAAAGCCTCAGCTAATTGATTTGGATCAATATTAACAATTGAATCAATTGACTCTAATCCTCTGTGCAAAGCACCGTTGAACGAAGCTACGCGATCATCAACAATTTTGTTAATTCTCTCTGCGAATGATTTTAACATCTCAAGACTATAATCAGGAAAAGCACCAAAATTAATTGCCTGAATAACATCAGAATCATCATGCAAATGATTAATTAAAAATTGGAAAGCCTCAGCGACATCATCAGGATTTAAATCACTCATCAACTTTCTGAGCAACTCTTGACCTTCACAATCATGAGCAGCTTCAAATGCTATCTTGGCATACTCATCGCGATCAATGTCAATAAAAATATTTCTTAAGTCAGGTATTAAATCTAGGATTTGCTTTATGTCTTCTTGGCTCTGGTCGCCAATTGCGCCTCGTATCTCAGCTAGACATTTTGTTATCTCCTCCTGGCGAACTCTATTAATTCGTGCATTTTCAATTTCAAGAGGTAGCTCATTTGCTATTGTTTGGATGGTTAGAAAATGTTGTACAGAAAGTTCGCTATCTTCTATAGCAAGGAAGATTTTTTCAAATTCTAAATAATTGACGGTCAGTAGATTTTGTAGAGCTGCAACATTTTCATCAGCGTGCTGAATATAGATAGTTTGGCCGATTTTAGCACCATAATCGAGAATCAAATCAGCCAGATCCTTAAGATGTTGGGATAGTTGTGGATGATTTCTTATTAAATTCACGCAAGCATTCAAAATATCGGTTGGATCTTTACGATGGGTTGAAATGCTAAAACTTTTTAAATGACGCATTAAATGCGTACGAAACATTCCTGCACGTTGACGCATAGCCTCAACAATTGCAATATCCAGATCAAAACTTAACTCTTCTAAAACAGCAAGATGTTGCTCAGCATCAGAACCGTTAATAGCTTTGAGAACATTAATATTATCTCGATTAGCTAATAAAGACTCTAATGAATCAAACAATTGAACTGCAGTAGCGTTGTCAGGAAGCTTTTTAACAGAACCTTCAGCTTTACGAGCCAGATTAGTTAAAGCCTGAATTTCATCGACTCCAACTTCGCCTTGTTTAACTTTTTGCTCATAGGCAGCCATAACATCATCTCGATCTGCATTTTCGGTGACGTAATGGATGATACCAAGGACTTGAGCTGTAGCATGATAAAGGGTATTTTTAACTCTTTTGTCTTTTGCTGCCTGAATTGCATCAGACAATCTACTACTCACTAATTCTAAAGTCGTAAGATATTCTTGGGCGTTGGTATGCCCATTGATAGCCGAGATAACATCAGAATCATTTTTATTTTCCAACAAAGCATTTAATGAGTCAGCTAAATCTTGGGAAGAATATTCATTTGGAATTTCTGGAATCTCATTCTTAGCTTCATTGACAGTATACATAAGATCAAAAATTGGGTCCAAACCATCTTTATCATCTTCGATTATCTGAAAATAAGCCATCGCAACATCGCTGCTATCTTGGCCACGAGTTGCTTCTGAAATTTTGTGCAGAACTTTTTTTAAATTTTCACTAATATCAACTGAAGG